>JBAYTU010000007.1:0-66437 GCA_041675465.1 Terrimicrobiaceae bacterium
GACCTACGCGACATTCCGCTCACAAGGCCTCTTCATCGGCTCCGGCGTCGTCGAGGCAGGCTGCAAAACCGTCGTCGGTAAGCGGCTCAAAAACTCCGGCATGTTCTGGTCGGTCAAGGGGGCTCAGAACGTCCTGGACCTCCGAACTTTCCTGCTGAGCAACCGATTTGACGACCTCTGGCTCGCCAGAGACCAGAAGGCTGCATGACTCTCGGTAACTTTGGCGTCGTGCACCCTGCACCCTGCGGGGAAGAACTTCGTTGTTGCCAGTAATGTCCAAAAACCCTACACCCGAAAAATCGGCGGACTCTCCGTAACCTTCACCGGGCTGGATGCGCTCGAGGTCTGACCGTTCTGCCATGAACTCCCAACGCATTCCCCATACCGCCCTCGAGGCCTCCCAGCTGGTCTACGGCTGCGCGGGGTTGGGCGGGAAATGGGACGGCTCGCCCCTGGCCGCCGAGACCGCAGGCGATGCGCTCCGCGTCATCCGCGCGGCCTTGGACTGCGGCTTCACGTTCTTCGATCATGCCGACATTTATTGCCTGGGCAAATCGGAGGAAGCCTTCGGCGCGATCCTGCGCGACCAGCCTTCGCTGCGCGACCGGATCGTCCTCCAATCCAAATGCGGCGTGCGGTTCGCGGGCGACCCGGTCCCCGGGGCTCCCGGGCGCTATGACTTCAGCCGCAGCCATATCGTGCACAGCGTCGAGGGGAGCCTGGGGCGCTTGAAGACGGACCGCCTCGACATCCTCCTGCTCCATCGTCCGGATGCCCTCGTCGAACCGGACGAGGTCGCGGAGGCATTCGACGATCTGCATGCGTCCGGAAAAGTCCGGCACTTCGGTGTCAGCAACCATTCCCTGCACCAGGTCGAACTGCTGCGCAAATTCCTGCGCCAGCCCATCGTCGTGCATCAGATCGAGTTCAGCCTGCTCCACACGCTCCTCCTCGACACGGGCGTTTCGGTAAACCAGGACAAGCCGCGGTTCAGCCGTCCGGGCGAGGGCCTTCTGGATTACTGCCGCCTGCACGAGATTTCCGTCCAGGCGTGGACTCCCCTGGCGAAGGGACGCCTGTCCGGCAGACCGCTTGAGCCGGGCGAGGAGCCCCGCGTGGCCCGGGCCGCCGCGCTCGTCGGGGAACTCGCGCGGGAAAAAGGCGTGAGCCGGGAAGCCATCGTGCTCGCCTGGATCCTCCGTCATCCCGCGCGGATCCAACCCGTCGTCGGCACGATGGACGAAGCCCGCATTCGCGCCTGCGCCGGGGCCTGCGACGTTTCCCTGACCCGCGAGGAATGGTATGCGCTGTTCGTTGCGGCGCGCGGGGAGCCGATGGCCTGAGATCGTAATGACTGGGGTTTACCAGTCCCGGATCCTTTCCCGTTTGCTCTTGTCGACAAACTGGCCCTGCTTTTCGTTGCCGGGGTTGCGGATGTCGCTGAAGTTCAGGGGTGCGGTGCCGCCGGCCAGGGGGGGGCCTCCTTCGCCAGGTTTCGGAGGGGAATCTTTGCCCTCCCCCGCGCCTTTTTCCTCGCCCTTGCCCGGGTTGTTTTGGGCGGTTCCGTTCTGGTTTTTTCCCAGGGCCTTGTCGAGCTTGCCGCGTGTGGCGGCGAGTTGGGAGTTGGCTTTTTCGCCCAGCGCGGCGGCATCGTTTTTTCCGGGCGCGAGGGCTTCGGATTGGTCGAGCATGGCGACGGCCTTTTCGAGGTGGCCGATCGCTTCCTGCAGCTTGCCGGGCTCCGGCTGGCCGCCGGGGGATGCGGGGACGTTTTCGGCCCTGGCCATTTCGACTTCTGCGGCCTTGGCGAGAGCGGAGGCGAGTTTTCCCTCCGTTTCGGCCAGTTTGGCCTGGAGGGGGGCATTGTCGGGAGCCAGCGCCAGGGCCTTGCGATAATCCTCCGTGGCCGCGCCGTAGGCACCGGCCGCCCTCTGGGCATACTCCTCGGACACCCGTTTCGCGTTGGCGGCGTCACCGGCCTTCCCTGCGGTCTCGGCGGCCTTTTGTTGTTGTCCGAGAGAGGCGCTGGTCCCGGCGGCCTTGTCGGCGGCCTCCCTGTTCGCGTCGCCGCGGGCTTCAAGGGTTTTTTCGAGTTCGGCCTGCGCCTTGTCCCGGAGGGCCTGCGCGCGCGCGTTTTTCTCATCGAAGGCGAGGCCCTGATCGGCGCGGGCGACGGCCTGGGTGAGCAGGCCTTCCTGCTTTTTCATGTCGGGTTGTTTCCCCACGGGGAGGTTGGCGGAAAGGTCGGCGGATTGTTTGAGGAGCGCCTCCGCGCTGTCGGAAAAGTCGTTGGCGACGGCTTTTTTGAATTCGGCATGCTCGGCGGCGAGCGCATTGTTGGCGGGCGCGAGTTCGATCGCCTTTTCGTAGTTTTCGCTCGCCTTGAGATTCAGGGTGTCCTTGTATCCGGCCTGTTTCGGGTCGGCGGCGACTTTCAGTGCCCCGGCACGGTCGAGGCGGGCCTGCCGGGCCAGGGTCTCGGAAAGGAACGCCCGCGCCTTTTCGAGTTTCTCCGGCGTGGATTTGTTGCCGGGGTTGAGTTGTGCGGCTTGTTCCAGTTTTTCGATCGCGCGCGTGGAATGGACCGCGCGTCCGATTAAATTGTCTTCGGGAAGGCCGGTGGCAAGTTTGAGGTTGCCGTCGGCACCCCCGATGAGGACTTCTTCGAGCTGCTTTTTGGCGAGGCCGAGGTTGTGGCGCGTGGCGGAGTCGCCGCGATCCTTGAGGGAGCTTTCATACGACTCGACGGCGCGCGTCCAGGCGACAGTGGTTCCTCCCTCATTGTTCGCTTTGCGGAAAGCCTCCCCCATGCGGTATTGGGCGTTGCCGAGCTGGGTGAGCGCCAGGGTGTGGAGTTTTTCGTCCTTGCTCAGGGCGGCTTCGGAAAAAGCGCCGACGGCCTCGTTGAAATTGCCGGCTGCGTAGGAGGCGATGCCGAAGTTGTAGATCAGGTAATAATCGTCGGGATGCTTCTGGGCGGCTTCCAGGAGGGATTTTGCCGCGTCGGCGGCCTTGCCTTCCCTGACCCATTTTTCGGCTTCTTCGGCGGTGAGAAGCTTCGTCTCCGCCCTGCCGGTCGCGGGTGCGAGCAGACACAGGACAAGGAGCAGGGCGGCGGGGACGGGCCGGCGTCCGTTTTTTCGGAGGTTGGCTTTCATGTTTGTGGCGGTTGGGGCCGGGCCTTCCGGGGGAAGGGTGACGGCCAGTTTTGGGAGGGGCGGGTTTTTCAGGCGGTCGGGGATGGCGGATTGATAGATCAGAAGGGCGAAGGCGAGGAGCAGAGGGATTTGAAAAAGATCGGTGTAGTCCTTGAGGTTGCCGGCATCCATGCGGCGGGCCTGCGGCTGGAGGACCTGGGTGTAAAGGCGGTTCCAGATCTCGCCCTCGGGGTCGAAGGCGAAGTAGCGTCCGCCGCCCGCGCCAGCCAGGAGGCGCAGGGAGCGTTCATCGAGGCGGCTGGTGGCCCGCACGCCATACTCGTCCGCGACAAATCCGGCGGGCGGCTTGGTGAAATCCTCCTTCTGCCCTCTGGGGACGGGAGCGGGCACCGGACCTCCTTCGGAGGTGCCCACGCCCACGGTGTGGAGCGTCATCCTGCCGTTCGCGCGGGCTTTTTGGAGCGCCTCCAGCGCCTGTCCCTCCGTGGCTCCACCGTCGCTGATGAGCACGGCGGTCTTGTTTTTGACGCCACTTTTTTCGAGGGCGTTGGCGGCGGTCTCGATGGCCCCCGCGAGATGGCTGCCCCCGCGGGAAACCGAGTGGGGCCCGGCTTGCTCGAGCACGGTGCGCAGCGCGGTGAGATCGTGCGTGAGCGGGGCCTGCACGAAGGCGTCTCCGGCCATGAGGATGAGGCCGATGCGGTCGCCTCCGCGGGTTTTCAGCCACTTGGAGAGCGTGGCCCTGACCGCTTCCAGGCGGTTGGGTGCGACATCCCGCACGAGCATGCTCTTGGAGATGTCGAGGATGAGAAAAAACTCGGCTCCCGTCTGTTTCCCGTCGTTCGAGCGGGGGCCAAAAACAGGGCGGGCGATCGCCAGGGCCGCAAGGCAGAGGGCGGCGGTGACGAGCCAATATTTTCGCGTTCTGGCCCGGTGGTCGACGGAATGCAGGATGCGGGGGAGGCGTTCCGGAGGTCCGAACAGGGCGAGCTTGCGCCTGGCGAGGCGGCGCGACCAATGAAGGAGCGCATAGCCGCCCAGGAGGAGGCAGGGGAGGAGCCAGAGCGCGTGGGGATAAACAAATTTCATGGCAGGCGCATCCAGAAGGTGTGGGCGGCGATCTGCCGCAGCAGCAGCAGGAAGGCACCGGGAACCAACGCCCAGAGGAAGAGCTCGTCATAGAGCATGTTCTTGTTTTGCTCGAACGGGCGTTTTTCCATGCGGTCGATCTGCTGGTAAATTTGGATCAGGGCTTCGGTGTTGCCTGCTTGAAAGTATTGGCCCCCGGTCTTGGTCGCCACCTGCGCCAAGGGGTTTTTTTCCAGGTTGGTGGTCTGGATGTGGATCGTGTTCATGATGACCAGAACGTAAACGCGGACGCCTTTTTTCCGGGCGTATTCCGCGGCATCCAGGGGGTTGGAACCCGCGTTGTTGAACCCGTCGGTGACGAGGATGACGACTTTGGACGGGGCCTGGCTTTCCTCCAACATGCGGACCGAGGCGAGGAGACCGTCGCCGACCGCGGTCGAGGCTTTCAACACCACGAGCTTATAGACTTCCTTGATCCAATTGCCGTCCGTGGTCATGGGGCTGAGCAGGTAGGTGTTCCCGGCGAAGCCGATCATGCCGATGCGGTCGTGGCCGCGCCCGTCCACGAACTCGGAGATGGCCTTGAGCAGGGCCTCGCGCCGGGTGATTTTCTTCGTTCCAAGGGGGAAGTCCTGGGCATCCATCGAGCCGGAAACATCCACGGCGAGGACGATTTCGATGCCGGTGTCCGGGTCGTCCTGCTCTCCCTGGGGGACGCGGGGGCGGGCCAGCGCGATGATGAAGAGGGCCAGGGCCGCCACCAGCAGGGCGCGCAGGAGGCGGCCCGGGCTGCCACCGGACGGCTTGCGGCCCACGCGCGCCAGCAGGCCGGAGGAGGAATGCGTGATGGCCGCCGCCGGGCCGTTCTCCCCGAGCCGACGGAACCACCAGACGAGGGCGGGCAGAAGCAGGAGCCACCAGGGCTGGCCGAAACCGAAGGACATCAAACCATTCATGGCCGGGCGGCCTCCGTTGCGGGTTCCGCTGCGGCAGAACCGGCTGGTGCCGGAGCGGTTTCCTTGACGAAATGCTCCGCGGAAGCGTAAAGCGCCTCCATTTGCGAGTGGTCGAGCGAACCGAGGGCGAACTTGACCCGGTCGCAGCAGAAGAGGAATTCCGCGAGACGGGCGCGGGCGGCTTCGTCGAGGAGGGCGCTCTGCCCGGCCTCGAAGAGAAATTCCTCGGTGGAGAGCCGGGGGGCGCACAAGCCGAATCGCGCCTCGATGTAGTCGCGCAGGATGCCCGAGGCCTCACGAACGAATTCGCGGACGAGGCCCTCGTCAATGAGGTGCCGGATGGCGGCGAGGCGTTCCAGCGCGCTGCGCCCGGGCGGAACCGGCGGGCGCTGGAACGGCAGCCGTCCGGCGCGCCGGAGGCGCAGGAAATATAGGAATCCCAGCCCGGCGAGGACCACCAGCGGGAGGAGCAGCTTGATCCACCACCAGGGGTCGCCGGGCGCGGCCATGCGCAGGTTTTCGATGATGTCTTCCTTCATCAGCGGGCCCGGATGCGTTGTTCGAAAAACTTCCTGAGCACGGTGAGGTAGGGGCGTCCGGTCTCGGCCTCGATGAGATCGAGCCCGGCGCGCCGCAGGAGCCGCCGGCGCGAATCGCGCTGCTCGCGCGCGGCTTCCTCGTATCCCTTGCGCACGGCGGGATCGCCGGTGTTGATCTCGACGGGTTCTCCGGTTTCCGCGTCCTCCATCACCACCCAGCCGGCCCTGGGCAGCCGGGATTCGCTCGGGTCGGAAATGTGGATGGCGACGAGGTCGTGCTTCTGGTTGGTCACCTTGAGGGCGCGCTCGAACCCGGCGTCGATGAAGTCGGAGATGAAGAACACGATGGCCCGGCGGGGAAACACATGGTTCAAAAAATGGAGCGCCCGCGCGCAGGAGGTGCCGCGTTTTTCCGGCTCGAAGTAAAGGATGTCGCGGATGAGGCGGAAGACGTGGGAGCGGCCCTTGCGCGCGGGGACGTATTGCTCGACTTCGGCCGTGAAGAGGATGAGCCCCACACGGTCGCTGTTGCGGGTGGCGCTGAAGGCCAGCACGGAGGCGATCTCGGCGGCGAGGTCGCGCTTGGACTGCGCCCCGGTGCCGATGATGCCCGAGGCGCTGATGTCCACCATCACCACCATCGTCAGCTCGCGCTCCTCGCGGTATTTCTTGATGTGGGTCACCCCGGTGCGCGCCGAGACATTCCAGTCGATCGTGCGCACGTCGTCGCCGATCTGGTATTCGCGCACCTCCTCAAAGTCCATCCCCCGCCCCTTGAACGCGGAGTGATACGCGCCCACGAGCAGCTCCTGCGCGAGCCGGTTTGTGCGCACCTCGATCTGGCGGATTTTTTTAAGATATTCCCGGGGGATCATGAGAACTTGGGGATTCTTAAAACAACTGTCCCCTTTCGCATCAGTGCAGTGTCAATTCGTGATTCTGAGAATCCCTGGTTCCTAAGGAACCGGCACCTTCTCGAGTATCCAGTTGACCAGTTTTTCGCTGCCGACTTCCTCGGCCTCGGCCTCGTAGGTGCGCAGGATGCGGTGGCGCAGGACGTCCATGGCGATGCTGCGGACATCGAACGGCGTGGCATAGGCCCGGCCTTCGAGAAAGGCGTGCGCCTTGGCGGCGAGCGCGAGGTTGATGGTGGCGCGGGGCGAGGCGCCGTAGCGGATGAGGCCGTCGAGTTTCGGGTCCACGGTGGCCGGGTTGCGCGTGGCGAAGACGAGGCGGGCGATGTAGTTTTTCAGATCCTCGTCCACGTAGATGCGGTCGCAGAGCGTGCGCAGGTAGAGGATGGTGTCGAGGTCGACGACGGGCTCCGCTTTGGGCTTCGCCCCGGAGGTGCCCATGATCTCCATGATGCGGATTTCCTCTTCGAGCGTCCCGTAATCGACCACCACCTTGAGCATGAAGCGGTCGACCTGGGCTTCTGGCAGCGGGTAGGTCCCTTCCTGCTCGATGGGGTTCTGCGTGGCCAGCACGAGGAAGGGCTCTGGCAGCGGGTAGGTCTGGTCGCCGAGGGTGACCTGGTGCTCCTGCATGGCTTCGAGCAGTGCGCTCTGCACCTTCGCCGGGGCGCGGTTGATCTCGTCGGCCAGCACGACGTTGGCGAAAATCGGGCCCTTTTTCGCGATGTATTCGCGGGTTTCCGAGTTGTAGATGAGCGTGCCCACGATGTCGGAAGGCAGCAGGTCCGGCGTAAACTGGATGCGCCGGAACTCGCCGTGCATGCTGTTGGCCAGCGCCTTGATCGTCGTCGTCTTGGCCAGGCCGGGCACGCCCTCGAGAAGGACGTGGCCGTCGGAGAGCAGGCCGATGACCAGGCGCTTGACGAGGTGGTGCTGGCCGACGACCACCTTGGCCATCTCGTTGGTGATTGCGGGGATCCAGGGCGCGGCCTGCACCACTTCCTCGCCGAGTTTTTCTAGTTCTTGTTGATCCATGGGATATTCGGGTTCTCGCACGCTTTTCACCTCGCGCGCCAGTTGGGATAATGGCGGCAGGGGGGGGATTGTTTGCGAAATGCGACGTTACGTCCAGCATCATATGTCCAGCATCAACCGACTTTTAATCTCATGACTGCTTAACAGTAAGATCAGAAATGATGAGAGGCGAACGAAGCAAACTTCGAGGTGTGTTGGACCCGGTGGGGGATAAAGGTATTCGCATGCCCGCCGGTTTGTGATTTTTTTGGTTTGGCGATCACTTCTTGAGTTTTCGGAACCGGGAAAGCGAACTGAAGCGCCAGACTGCTCGGTTTTTGCCAGGCGACGGCATTGGTCGAAGGCGATTCCCTCCCATCACGCCCATGCCGGGGTGATATTTTGTGTTTTGATGGTCACCAGTCGCTGGAGGCGGCGCAGATTGTAGGCCACGCAGACCAAGGTCCACTCCAAGGCGACTTTTCCCTGCCCCCTCATGCCAAACCGGCGGAACCCGATGGCCTCTTTGATGATTCCAAACACAGGCTCAATGGTCTGCTGCCTCTGCTTGTATCTTGCCCGGCCCTCTTTGGTGGCCACCCGATGGGCCATTTTCTCGCTGAAGCTGGCTTCTTCTCCCGGTGCGGGCGGAACATCTTTTTTCTCCAGGTCGGCCACACTGCGATGATGGTGCTCGCGCTTGATGGCCGCGAGCAAGCCTGCTCGTTTTGCTTCCTCCGCCCGTTCAATAACCATTTTGGGACGCGGGGCATTCGAAAATCCGGAAGAACCGGTTCGCGTAGACCAACCGGAAGTCGGTCAGGCGGGGATGGTCGTAGAGCCGCCTGGCGAGCGGGTTTGAAGGCGCGGCCCGTTTGAGAATCTGGGCCGCATTCGAGATCACGCGGTCGGGTTCGTATGCGACGATGTAGCCGGCTTTCCGCCTCGCCAAAATCTCCTGCCCGCTGCCTTCCGAAAGAAAAAATTCCGAGGCATCGACAATCCCCGGGAGGCTCTGGTGGGATGTCCCGGCGACGCACGGCTGGCCGGACCACCACACAATCGCCGGACTGAACCACCAAGGTGCAATGACCCCGCGTTCCGGAAGGCCTTTCAGCTGGATCGCGGCATCGCGCAACGCCACCGCATCCACAACCGACTCGCCGCGCGCGCGGAACGTCTCATCATCAGGATAAAGCATGCTGTCCCAGTAGTCGGCAACGGGCCACAGCGAAATGAGGAAGATCCCCCAACCCAGAACCTTCCAACGCGCCAGGGGAAGTATCCATGGCAGGCTGAGTGCAAAGGTGATGACAAAAAAATACCCCCACCTCAAATGCCAGAACGTCAGCCCGCCCAACAGCACGGTTAGCCCGCAGAGCAATAGATGGACAGGCTCCCTCTTTTTGAAAAAACCGGCGGGCAACCCGATGGGAGCGAGAACCGCCAGCCATCCCGCCCAACTGAAGAGCACAGGGAGAGAGGCGTGCCGCAGTTCCCCGATGTTCAGCGCCCAACTCGAAAAGTGCGCGTCGAATGCCGCCACATGGAAGCCATCGATCAGAAAGCCGGTCAGCAGGATCACACCGAATATCATCAGGGGCACTCGCGCAAAGACCAGTCGCCGGACGCAGACCCGAAGAAGCAGGACCGCCGACAACAGAATCAGCGGCTCGAACAGCGACACCCACAGCGCAAGCGCCCATGCCACGGCTGAGATCCGTCCGCGCGGCTTGCCGCTCCACATGTCCACCTCCGCTGCCAGCGCGACCGCAATCAACATCATGAGCAGGGACTGGTGATCCGGGCGCCCGAGCAAAAACCCGTGAGATATAATCGGCGACACCGCCAGAAGAAGAATTGTCGCTCCGCCGAAAGGAACCTTCCGCAGCCAGACCGCGAGGGTCCCCAGGGTCAACACACCGAGGAGCGGAGAAATCCAGGCCCCGGCCAGCGGAAGCGCTTCGCGGGAAAACATCTTCAGCACCACCGCAAACCCGGCGATCAAATAGTCCAAAGGAGCCGTCGTATGCGGCCGCGTGCCGATCGGATAATTTTCAAAACCATGCTCCCGGATCGGTGTGACCGGATGTTCCTGCAGGAGGCGCACCCTCGTCATCCGCGCGTAGCAATCCCCGTCGGTGAAATACACGTTCCCTCCAAAAAAAACAGAATCCGCGTTCCAGGAGAATGCCCCCAGCGCAATGCCAATAAGAAGCAGGCGGAATACCCATACCCCGAAAACCTTGAGGTAGCAGCGGGAAAATTCGATTAAACCCAACATATTGTGGATGCGACCTTCCTCCATCCCAATATCCTGTGGGAAAAGCCAGAAATAATTGGGAAAACTGTTGCCAGACCATTGTGTTTCGATAGCCTTGTGGGACACGGGAACCAGCCCCGAAAACTCACCTCTGAATCAGATGCCAGACGAACCAATTCCTGAAAAGCCCGCAGACAAAACCGACTCCCCGAAAACAGGCAAATCCACGCCGGATTTCAAGGCGAGCGAATACACCGCCGATGACCTGAGTTCCCTTAAAGGACTCGAGGCGGTGCGCAAAAAGCCGGGCATGTATATCGGCGGCACCGACGAGCGGGCGCTGCACCATTGCGTCAGCGAGGTTCTGGACAATTCGGTGGATGAATTTCTCGCCGGACATTGCGACCACATCGACGTGACGATCCACTCGGACGGCTCGATCTCCATCCGGGACAACGGGCGCGGCATCCCGGTCGACATCAACAAGGAGGAAGGCATCCCCGGTGTCGAGCTCGTGCTCACGCGCCTGCACTCGGGCGGAAAATACGGCCAGGGCAACTACGAGTATTCCGGCGGCACCCACGGCGTCGGCGCAAAGTGCGTGAACGCGGTCTCCGAGTGGTTCAAGGTCGAGGTCACCCGCGACGGGAAGATCCACGCGATGTCTTTCGAGCGCGGGGTGACAAAGCAGTCCCTCCACGTGATTGCCGAGGTGAAGTCCAAAAAGCACACCGGCACGCTCATCACGTTCCTGCCGGACACGGAGATTTTTCTCGAGACGATCGAATTCAAGGCCGAGCGCATCATCACCCGCCTGAACGACCTCGCGTATATCAACGCCCCGCTTTCGTTCACCTTCCTCGACGAGCGGCAGGACGGCGCGAAGCCGGTCCAAATCGTGCACCCGAGGGGCGTCGAGGAATTTGTCGGGCGGCTGGTGGAAAACAAGACGGTCGTGCACCCGAAGCCGATCATGATCAAGGGCACCCGCGACAAGGTGATCGTCGAAATCGGGCTGCACTACACGGACACCTACAACGAGCAGCTCCTCTGCTACACGAATGCGGTGCCGAACCCGGACGGCGGCACCCACAGCAGCGGCTTCCGCGGCTCGCTCACCCGCGCGATCAACCAGTATGCGAAGAACAATTCGCTGCTGAAGGAAAAGGACGTCCCAATCACCGGCAACGACGTGCTCGAGGGCCTCGCCGCCGTCGTCAGCGTCAAACACCCCGACCCGCGGTTCGAGTCCCAGACGAAAGTGAAACTCATCTCTCCGGAGGTGGACGGTATCGTCGGCTCGATCAGCTACGAGGGCCTGATGCTCCATTTCGACCAGAACCCGAACGTCGGGAAACGCATCATCGAGAAGTGCCTCATGGCGGCCCGCGCCCGCGAGGCGGCCCGCAAGGCCCGCGAAACCGTGCGCAAAGGCGCTCTCACCGGCGGCGGCCTCCCAGGCAAGCTGGCGGATTGCTCCGAGCGCGACCCCGCGCTCACCGAACTCTACGTCGTCGAGGGCGACTCTGCGGGCGGCTCGGCCAAACAGGGCCGCGACCGGCGCTTCCAGGCGATTCTTCCGATCAAAGGCAAGATCATCAACGTCGAGAAAGCGCGCTTGGACAAGGTTCTGCAGAACATCGAGGTCCAGACACTCATCACCGCCATCGGGACCGGCATCGGCTCGGCCCTCGGCGAAAAGGACCAGGAAGGCACGTTCAACATCGCCAAGCTCCGCTACGGACGCATCATCATCATGACCGACGCCGACGTGGACGGCTCCCACATCCGCACCCTCCTGCTCACGTTCTTCTGTCGGCAGATGCCCGAGCTCGTCAAGCAGGGAAAAATCTTCATCGCCCAGCCGCCGCTCTATCTCATCAAACGGAAAAAGCGCGAGGAATACGTGGACGACGACGCCCAGCTCAACAAGATCCTCATCGGCATCGGTGCCGACGAAGTCAAGGTGAAGAATCTCGCAGATGGAAAAATTTTCTCCTCGACCCAGCTCAAGGAAATCCTCGAGCTCCTCGAGCGGTTTGCGAAATTCAGCAACGCGATCCAGAGGCATGGCGGCGACATCGAATCCTACCTGGCCGAGCGCGACCCGAAGACGGGCCAGCTCCCGACGTTCATGGTCAAAGTCCGCGAGGGAAACACCGAGTGGGCGACGTATTTCCCCGGCGAAACCGAGGTCCGCGAATTCCACGAGGGCAACCGCGACCTCGGGCTTTTTGACGACCAGGCTTCGGAGTCGGCGGACGGCGAACCGCCCGCCTCCGAGCAGACCGCCAAAGCCAAAAAGGAAAAACCCGACCCGTCAACCCGCCGCCGCGCCAAACTCATCGAACTGCACGAGTCGATCTCCGCGCAAAAGCTCATCGACGAACTCGCCCGCAAGGGCCTGAAAATCGAGCATTACGCCGACAGCGACCAGCCGATCTTCGAGCTGGTCGAGGGCGACGGCGAAAAGGCGGTCACCCACCCGCTCTTCGCCATCCCCGAGATCCTCACCAAAGTCCTCGATATTGGCAAACGCGGGCTCTCGATCCAACGCTTCAAGGGCCTCGGCGAAATGAACCCGAAACAGCTTTTCGAGACCACGATGAACCCCGAAAAACGCAAGATGCTCAAAGTCGAACTCAACGAGGACAATTCCGTCGAGGCCGACCGCATGTTCACGATCCTCATGGGCGACGTCGTCGAACCCCGCCGCCAGTTCATCGAGGACAACGCCCTCAATGCACGATTGGATGTTTAATCCCATTGACAAACGCGACTACATGTGACTACTTTTGGGCATGAAAGAAATACCCACATCCCGGACCACGGACGGTGAGCCCCTCATCCCTTCTCCGGTTCTTCGCGAAGTGGCGGTCATGCCTGGCTTGGGCGAAACGATCAGCGTCCGCGCGGCCAAGGCCCACCTTTCGGCGCTCTTGGGGCTCGTTGAAAAAGGGCGCGAAATTGTCATTACGAGCAGCGGCAAACCAAAAGCCAAACTCACCTCCGTGAAGGTTCACAAAGCCCGCAAAGTTTTCCCGGGATCCCGCGAACACCTCGCGACAATGCCCGCATGGGATGGCGGCCCCACCGCAGAGGAAATCATCCGCGCAGACCGCGACGGGCGGGGCTGGTAAACCATGTATCTGGACTCCTGCATTCTTATCAAACTCCTGGTGCCAGAACCGGACAGCCACGTCTTCGAGAGCGCGGCGACGGGCAGGCCGATCACTTCTTCCGAGCTGGCCTTCCCGGAGGTTGCCGCCGCGCTTCTCTCCAAGGAACGGGCCGGGAAAATCTCCCCGGCCCAGCGTCGGCAAGCCTGGCAGATCTTCCAGAATTGGGCGGACAAGGAAATTCTCGAATTGGAGCCTCTGGAATCACGCACGTTGCGGAATGCCCACAGGATTCTCCTTGCCACCCACCCGCAGGTCGCCCTTCGCACGCTCGACGCCATTCACCTCGCCGCCTGCGACCTGAGCCAGGATTTTCCGCTCTGCACCACCGACCGCCGGATGCGTGAAGCCGCCGGGCTTTTGAGCATCCCCCTCTTCCCCGAATCCCTCCCCCCAGCCTGATTTCCTATGTATACGCAAAACGAAAAAGTGGAACTGGTGAACGTGGCCGACGAGATGTCGAAGTCGTTTCTCGACTACTCGATGTCGGTCATCATTTCCCGCGCCCTCCCGGACGCGCGCGACGGGCTCAAGCCGTCGCAGCGCCGGATTCTTTTCGCCATGAACGAACTTGGCGTTCAGCCGAACCGCAAGCACCTCAAGTGCGCGAGGATCGTCGGTGAGACGATGGGCAAATACCATCCTCACGGCGACCAGGCGATCTACCCAACCCTCGTCCACATGGCCCAGCCGTGGGCGATGCGCGAAATGCTCATCAACGGGCAGGGAAACTTCGGCTCGGTCGAAGGCGATCCTCCCGCATCCATGCGCTATACCGAAGCCCGCCTCGATCATCTCGGTGCCGTGCTGATGACGGACATGGACAAGGGGACCGTGGATTTCGTCCCGAACTACGATGAAACCGAATCCGAACCCACGGTTTTCCCGGCCGCTTTTCCGAACCTGCTCGTCAATGGAGGCACGGGCATCGCCGTCGGCATGGCGACCAATATCGCGCCCCACAACCTCGGGGAGTGCATCAACGGGATCTGTGCGCAGATCGATGATCCGGACATCACCATCGACGGGCTCATGGCCCACATCACCGGACCGGATTTCCCGACAGGGTGCCTGATCCAGGGAGCCACGGGGATCCGCCAGTATTTCGAGACCGGCCGCGGGCAGGTGCGGGTGCGCGGGCGCGTGGCCGTCGAGGAGGGCAAGGGCGGACGCGAGAGCATCATCGTCACCGAGATCCCCTACAACGTCAACCGCTCGGATCTGGTCAAGCGGATCGCCGATCTTGTCAATGAGAAGGTCCTCACGGGCATCAGCGATGTGCGGGACGAAAGCGCGGAGGACACGCGGGTCGTCATCGAGCTCAAGCGTGACGGGAACCCGAAGGTTCTCATCAACAACCTGTTCAAGCACACCGCCCTCGAGTCCTCATTCAGCGTCAACATGCTGGCGATCGACCGCGGCAAGCCGAAACTCCTCTCGCTCAAGGAGGCGATCAATTGCTACATCGAACACCGGCGCGAGGTCATCCTCCGCCGCACGCGGTTCCTGCTGGGTGCCGCCGAAGTCGAGGCGGAAAAACTCGAAGGCTACCTCATCGCTCTCGCGAACATCGACGATTTCATCCGGATCATCCGCGACTCCCGCGACCGCGACGACGCGAAGGCAAAACTCCTCGCCCTCTCGTGGACGCAAAAAGCCGTCGAAAAACTCGGCATCCTCATCCGCAGCGAGGCCCGCATCGTGGACGGGAAGTATCAGTTCTCCGACAAGCAGGTCGGTCACATCCTCGACCTCCGGCTCTACCAGCTCACCGGGCTCGAGCGTGACAGCATCAAGGGCGAATACGACGCGCTCATCTCCACGATCAAGGACCTCCTCGACATCCTCGCAAAGGAAAAGCGCGTCCTCGCGATCATCAAGGAGGAGCTCCGCGCGCTCCAGGAAAAATTCGGCAGCCCCCGCCGCACGCAGATCGTCCCGGCGGAGGGCGAGATCGCCATCGAAGACCTCATCGCCAACGACGGCGTCATCGTCACCCTCACCCACAACGGCTTCATCAAGCGCACTCTCGTCAGCGCGTTCCGCGCCCAAAAACGCGGCGGAAAGGGGGTCATCGGAATGACCGCCCGGGAATCTGAAAACGAGGAGGACAGCGACTTCGTCGAGTCTCTCTTCACCGCGACCACGCACGACTACCTCATGTTTTTCACCGAAACCGGCCGTTGCTACGTGGAGCGCGTCTTCGAAATTCCCGAGGGCTCGCGCGCCAGCAAGGGCCGCTCGATCGCCAACCTCCTCGAACTCCGCAACGACGAAAAAATCGCTTCCACCATCCGCGTCCAAGGACAGAAAACCGACGAGGACACCTGGAACGAAAACCTCCACGTCGTCTTCGCCACCCGCAGCGGCATCGTCAAAAAATCGAATCTCAACGACTTCAAAAACATCCGCAAGGGCGGGATCATCGCAATCAAGATCGAGGAGGGCGACCGCCTGATCGACTGCAAGATGACCGCAGGGCAGGACGAAATCGTCCTCATCACCCACGACGGACAGAGCATCCGCTTCCACGAGGAGGAAATGCGCGACCAGGGCCGCGACACGGTCGGCGTCTGGGGCATCCGCCCGGAGAAGGGCGACTTCATCGTCGCCGCAGCCGTGGTCAACAAGGACGCCCAACTCCTCGTCGCCGGCGAGAACGGTCTCGGCAAGCGCACGAGCTTCGAGGAATACCGCGTCCAGTCCCGCGGCGGAAAGGGCATCATCACGATGAAGACGAACGAGAAGACCGGCGGCGTCGCCGGTGCCCTCACCGTCCGAGACGACGCCGAGCTCATGCTCATCACGAACAAGGGCAAAATGGTCCGCACCCGGATCAAGGAAATCCGAGAAACCGGACGCAACGCCCAAGGCGTGAAACTCATCGACCTCCGCGAAGGCGAAGTCCTCCAAGGCATCGCCCCGGTCGTCAGCGACGATGATGAGGAAGAAACCGAAGCCGTCTGAGGAAAAATCACTTGAACAGCCGCTGTGCACTAATCTTTTAACCACATATAAAGAGAATGAGCATCCAGCACGATCCGCTACGCGAAGCATCTTATCTCAAGCAATGCCTCTCGGAAGATAAACGACCAATCGGTTTCCTCCTTGCTGCGGGTTGCCCCCAGTCCATCAAAGATGAAAATGGAAAGCCACTCATCCCGGCGATTGATGCTCTTACTTCGCAGATCGCGACAAAGATGGCAAAAACGAAGTCTGCAAAAGATTATGAAAAGGTTGTCGCCAACCTCGTGGCGGATGGGATTGCCATACCGAATCTCGAAAACATACTCACGCACATCCGAGCGCTGCTTGAGGTGGCTGGCAACAGTGAGGTGCGCGGTCTCGGTTCAGCAACTCTGAAAAGGCTGGATCAGGCAGTGTGTGGCGAAATCGTGAGCGCCGTGAATCGCGAATTGCCCAAGAAGCTCACTGCCTATCATAGACTGGCATCTTGGATCAAGGCGCGGGACCGCAAGGAACCCGTTGAGATATTCACTCCAAATTACGATCTACTTTTTGAGCAGGCCCTGGAGGAGAACGGTGTCCCATATTTTGACGGTTTCGTCGGTTCCCGACAGGCATTTTTCGATACTCATGCTATGGAGCAAGACATCCTACCGCCACGCTGGGCAAGATTGTGGAAACTTCACGGCTCCATCAACTGGCGACAATCGGCTCAGGGATCTGCGTATCGCGGCAGTCATATTGGAGAGGAAGAGCGATACATGATTCATCCGTCACATTTGAAGTATGATGAAAGTCGGCGGATGCCTTATCTGGCAATGATTGATCGGTTAAGGTCGTTTCTTCGCAAACCTTCAGCCGTCCTGGTCTGTTGTGGATACTCTTTTGGCGACAAGCACCTGAACACTTGTCTTGAAGAAGGCTTGCGAGGCAATGCTCTCGGTGCCCTTTTTGCCCTAAATTTTGGAGAATTGGGCGCGTATCCCAAAGCCATTGCCATTGCAGAACGACTCGGCAATTTTAGTCTCTTCGCCGAGGATAAAGGGATCGTCGGCACCCAGAACGGAAATTGGGCGGAACGTGAAGGCAGTGCAATCCCTTCTGGAGGCTCGATTTCAGTAGTCTGGAATGAGGGAAGCATCCAAGGGCGAAAGATTGCGAAATTTACACTCGGCGACTTTGAAGAGTTCGGAAAGTTTCTCGCAGAACTGATGGGCCAAGCCCATCTTGCAACCGAACCCGATGCCAAGTGACCCCACATATCTCGGCACCGTAGAGGATGTGCAAGGGGCCACGATTCGCGTCGTCTTGGATGAGCGGACGGTTTCCGGTCTCACTTTCATCCACGGCAGAGGTTACCGCATAGGACAGGTGGGAAGTTTTGTCCGTATCCCCCTCGGATTTACTGATCTATTCGGAATTGTTTCGCAAGTCGGCGCAAGTGCAGTGCCGGAGAAACTTGCTGCCACTCAACCTCACGGCAATCGCTGGATGACGATACAACTTGTAGGAGAAGGGTTGCATCAAGGCGACTTCCGCCGGGGGCTTTCCCAATACCCAACCGTGTCGGACACCGTTCATCTACTCACTGAAGGTGATCTTGCAAAGATTTACGGTCGCCAGGATCGCCCCAATTTTGTCAAAGTCGGGCATCTGGCGAGCGCCGAATCCATTCCTTCACTTATAGACGTGGATCGCCTTGTAACACGCCACAGCGCTGTGGTCGGAAATACGGGGGCAGGCAAATCAACCACTGTCGCCGGACTGCTGGCGTCGCTCTCTGAAAAGGAACGATTTCCGTCCGCGCGAATTCTCATTTTGGACATTCACGGCGAATATGCCAAAGCGCTTGATGATCGCGCCACCGTCTTCCGAGTAAACCCAAGCGCAGAACGTGGGGAACGTCCGCTTTATATCCCCTACTGGGCAATGACGTTTGAGGAATTGCTCCCACTTACATTGGGCCTTCTTCCTGATGCCGAACGCGGAGCTGTGTTGGAAAAAATCAGCGCCCTAAAAAGCTTCGCCCTTTTGAACCAAACAAGGAAAGGGGTCACCGGCGACAACCTTACCGTGGATAGCCCCGTTCCTTTTAGCATTCACCGCTTGTGGTTTGACATGCATAAGCTTGTCAATGCAACCCACAATGTTGCGGGAAGTGGACAGCATGCGGGTTCGATCCAATATCTTAAAGATGAGAGCGGCATTGATGTGGAACGTGGAGATCCCCTGGATGTTCGGCCTCCAACATTCAAACCTGCAACGCAGTCCGCTGGAGTAGAGAAAATATTCTTGAGTGGAAGCTCACTAAACATTCGCCGTCCATTGGAAAGCTTGGCATCTCGCCTACGTGATCCACGCTTCGATTTTCTTTTTCGACCCGGCAAGTGGACTCCCAGCGCAGAGGGGCATACGGAGTTGGATTTGGATGAGTTGCTCGAAGGTTGGTTGGGAGGAGAGAACCCAATCACAATTCTTGACCTCTCTGGCATTCCCTCCAGTATTTTGACTGACCTTGTCGGCGTGCTTCTCAGGGTGATTTACGATGCTCTTTTCTGGGGGCGAAACCTTCCTGAAGGAGGTCGTGAACGACCGTTATTGCTCGTGCTTGAAGAAGCTCACGCCTACCTTTCACATGGCGACAAAGGACCTGCTGCGAGCGCGGTTCGGCGAATCGTCAAGGAAGGACGCAAATATGGAATAGGCGCGATGATTGTAAGTCAGCGTCCTGCCGAGATAGATACTACCATCCTGTCTCAGTGCGGAACGATCTTCGCCATGCGATTGGCCAATTCCACCGACCGCTCACATGTGAAGGGAGCCGTGAGCGATAATTTGGAAGGTTTGTTTGATATGCTCCCCATCTTGCGAACGGGGGAAGCTATCATCGTTGGTGAGGCAGTTCATCTTCCTATCCGAACCTTGATTGACCCGCCCGCCGCCAACCGTCGTCCTGACAGCACTGATCCACTGATTTATGATGAATTTGGAGCAGGAGGCTGGGATAGACAGCGCGCGAAAAGTGACTATGGTGAGCTTGTAGCCGTGTGGCGTAAGCAAATGCCACGGTCGGAAAATATCGTTGAGATCAAAGAGAAATCCAAACATTCAAAGCCATGATTGACGCACTTATTTCCGTGGAATCTTCCAACGTAGCCCGAGTCGGATACGACAACGACGCGCAGACGCTCCATGTCGAATTCAAGAATGGTAATGCTTACCAATATTTCGATGTTCCTCGGCACATCTTCGAGGGTATCCTCAATGCCGGATCGGCGGGACAGTATTTAAACCAAGTAATCAAGGGCTCCTTCCGATACGCCAGAGTCTAGTCGGCAATCATTCCCTGCCGACAGAGAGCAAAAAAGGCATTTTTACCATCACCCGCCGAGGTAAGCAGCCCGGACGGCGGGGTCCTGCCTGAGCACGGCGGGTTCGCCTTCGAGGGTGATGCGTCCGGTCTCGAGCACGTAGGCGTAGTGGGAGATTTCGAGGGCGAGGTTTGCATTCTGCTCGACCAGCAGGATGCTGAGCCCGAAGTCCCGGTTGATCTCGACGATTTTTTCGAAGATCGTCCGGACCAGGATCGGGGCGATGCCGAGCGAGGGTTCATCGAGCATGAGGCAGGTCGGCTTGCTCATGAGCGCCCTGGCGATGGCGAGCATTTGCTGTTCGCCGCCGCTGAGCGTCCCGGCCTCCTGCTTCACCCGCTCTGCGAGGCGTGGAAAAATCGCGAACGCCTGGTCCATGCCCGCCGCAATTTCTTTTTTGCACTTCCGCAGGTAGGCCCCCATCCGCAGGTTTTCGTGGACGGTCAGGTTGGAAAAGATCATCCGTCCCTCCGGGGACTGCGCGATCCCGCAGGCGACGATCCTGTGGGGTGGGAGGCCGACGATGTTCCTATCCCGGAAGACGATCTGCCCGGCGGTCGGCTTGAGGAGTCCGGAGATCGTGCGGAGGGTGGTGGTTTTCCCCGCGCCGTTTGCGCCGACGAGCGTCACGATCTGGCCTTTGGTGATGCTGAGCGAGATTTCGTGGAGGGCGCTGATCGCCCCGTAGGAAACAGAAAGGTTCCGAACTTCGAGGATTGGCGTGCTCACTCGCCCTCCTTGCCCAGATAGGCGGCGATGACGGCGGGGTTGGAGCGGATCTCCGCAGGCGGCCCCTCTGCGATCTTGCGGCCATACTCAAGGACGATGATCCGCTCGCAAATCCCCATGACGACCTTCATGTCGTGCTCGACCAGCAGGATGCTCAATCCGAACTTGTCCTTCGTGAAGCGGATCAGGTTCATCAGGTTGACTTTTTCGGAGGGGTTCATCCCTGCGGCGGGCTCGTCGAGCAGGAGAAGCTTCGGCTTCGTCGCGAGCGCGCGGACAATCTCCAGACGGCGCTGGTCGCCGTAGGGAAGCGATTTGCCCGGACGGTTCCGATGCTCGAGCAGGCCGAAGATCCCGAGCAATTCGAGCACATGCGCACGAATCTGCCTTTCCTCATCATGGTATCCCCTCCCCCGGAAGATGGCGTGGGAAATCCCGTGCCTGAGATGCATGTTGCAGGCGGTCCGGACATTGTCAAAAACGCTCAGCGACCCGAAGAGCCGGATGTTCTGAAACGTCCGCGCGATCCCGCGCCCGGTGATCCGGTAGGGGCGCTGGCCGGAAACATTCACCCCGTCGAACGCCACCCGCCCGGAAGCCGGAGGATAGACCCCGGTCACCATGTTGAAGACCGTCGTCTTGCCCGCACCGTTCGGCCCGATGAGGCCGACGAGCTCGTTTTCCGCAAGGTCAAATGAAAGATCCGAGACGCACTTGAGCCCGCCGAACTGCATCGAGGCATTCTGGATTTCGAGAAGGCTCATGATTTTCCAGATCCGAAATTGAGTTTCCCGAACAGCCCCTGCGGACGGTTCAGCATGAGCACGATGAGCAGGATCGAGTAGAGGATCATCCGGTTGTCGGCCAGGTTGCGGACCGGCTCCGGCAGCCACGGATAGTCGGAAACCGCCCGCAGAAGCTCGGGCAGGATCGTGAGGATGACCGCCGCCAGGCACACGCCGGCCGTGCTGCCCATCCCGCCGAGGATGACCATGACCACGATGTCCACGGATTTCAGAAAGTTGAATCCCTCGGGATGGATGAACTGCTTGAAATGCGCGTAGAGGCCGCCGGCGAGCCCCGCGAAAAACGCCCCGATCACAAACGCGAGCACCTTGTATTTCGTGGTGTTGATGCCCATGGCCTCGGCGGCAATCTCGTCGTCGCGCACGGCGAGGAACCCGCTCCCGTAGGTCGAATGCACCAGGGCCAGAATCCCGTAAACCGCAAGCGCGACGCCGGAAAACGTCCAGAAAATGTCGGTGTGCTGGACGACTCCCCCCAGCCCACGCTGGGCACCGAGGGGCTCGGCATTTTGGATGACCCCCTTGATGATCTCGCTGAAACCCAGGGTGACGATCGCGAGGTAATCGCCCCTCAACCGGAGCGAGGGCACGCCGACCAGCAGTCCGGCCGCAGCGGCCACGAGCCCGCCGGAAGCGAGCGCGAGAACATACACCGCGACCGTCGCCGGAGTTGTCGCCCCCAGCACGAATCCGAAATTCAGCGTGACCCATGCGGAAAAATAGGCACCGACCGCCATGAAGCCCGCGTGGCCGAGGGAAAACTGCCCGGTATAACCGATGACGAGGTTCAGGCTCACCGCCAGGACGATGTTGATCCCGATCGTAATCAGGATGTCGTAGTAATACGGGTTGAGCGACGGGGAAAAGCAATTCGCCACGGCAGCCAGCACCAGGGCCAGAACCAGAAGCAGTTTGGGGTTCAGGCTCTTCATACCTTCTCGCGTTCCGGTTTTCCGAGCAGCCCGGAAGGTTTGAAGAGCAGCACGAGGATCAGCACGGCAAAGACCAGCGGATCCCTGTAGGTCGGGTTCACGTAGCCGACAACCAGCGCCTCGAGCAACCCGATCAGGAGTCCGCCCAGCGCCGCGCCGGGAATATTTCCGATCCCGCCGAGCACTGCGGCGACGAAGGCCTTGAGACCCGCGTTGATCCCCATGAGCGGATCGATGCTGGGTTGCTGGATCGAGGTCAGCACCCCGGCGGCACCGGCCATGGCCGAGCCGATGGCGAACGTGAAGGAGATGATTGCATCGATGTTCACCCCCGCGAGCGATGCCGCGATGGGGTTCAGGGAAAGCGCCCGCATGGCCATGCCGGTTTTCGTGTGCAGAACGACCGTGCGCAGGATGAAAAGCAGGGCGAGCGTGGAGCCCACGACGATCACCTGCCCGACGGTGATGGTGAGGCTGGACAAAATCCCCCAGGAAGCGGGCAGTTCGATGGCGGAATCCGCGATGATTTCAGGGAATGCCTCGGGGTCTGCGCCGAAGAGATACTGGCCGCCGCTCTCGAGGAGGAGCGAGACACCGATGGCGGTGATCAGCACCGTGAGGCGGGGGTGCTGCCTAAGCGGGCGGTAGCAAAGCCGTTCGATCAGCACCCCGATGGCGGCGCAGATCAACATGGCAGAAACCAGCACGAGGCCCGCCCCGAAATACGAGGGCCCTCCCCCGGACAAGGCCATGAGCTTCGGCGCCGTGTAAAACCCCGCAAACGCACCCAGCATGTAAACGTCGCCATGCGCGAAGTTGATGAAGCGGAGCACCCCGAAGACCATCGTGTAGCCGATGGCGATGAGAGCGTAAATCGAGCCCTGGGCCAGACCGTTGATGAGTTGCTGAAGGAATTCTATCAAGTCCGCTCGGGGTTGGAAATTCTACGGCTGGACTGTCTCGACGAACTGGAACCCACCGTTCTCGATGGCGAGGATCACAGCGGACTTCGACGCGTTCCGCCTGGCGTCGAGCGTGATCGTCCCGGTGACGGCATCGAACCCCTTGGTGGCCGCGACCGCGTCGCGGAGCGCGGCCGATTCCGTGGTCCCGGCCCGCCGGATCGCATCCGCGAGAATCATCGCGCTGTCGTAGCCGAGCGCCGCCATGTCGTCGGGGATCTCCCCATATTTCGATTTGAACTTCGTCACGAAACCCTGCACTTTTTCCGCCTTGTCGGCTGCGGAGAAGTGCGAGGAAAAAAACGACCCGTCGAGCGATTTTCCCGCGACCTTGAGCAGGGAGTCGCCCACCCATCCGTCCCCGCCGAGAAGGGGGACCTTGATCCCGAGCAGCTTGGCCTGCTTGGCGATCAGGGAAACCTCGCCGTAGTAGCCGGGAACGAAGATCGCGTCGGGCTGCGCGGCCTTGATCGAGGTGAGCTGGGGTTTGAAATCCTTGTCCCCGGTCGAATACTTCTGCTCGCGGACGATCTCCCCCCCGTTGGCCAGGACGCCCTTGATGAAAAACTCGGCCAGGCCGACGCTGTAGTCCTGTTTGACGTCGGTGAGAACGGCGATTTTTTTCCAGCCTCTCCCCCGCGCGAACTTCGACATGACGGTGCCCTGGAAGGGGTCGATGAAGCAGACGCGGAAAATGTAGTCGCCCACCTCGGTGACCTTCGGGTTCGTCGAGGCGGGGCTGATCATCGGGATCTTGTTCTGCTGGCAGATCGGGGCGGCTTCGAGCGATTTGGAAGAGGCGACTTCCCCGAGGACGGCGACGACCTTGTCCTGGGAGATCAGCTTCCGGACGATTGTCGCGGGCTGTCCGGCCTGGGACTGGTCGTCTTCGGTGATCAGCCGGAGCTTTTTCCCGAGAACCCCGCCGACGGCGTTGATCTGCTCGAACGCCAGTTCGGTGCCCTTGTGGGACGACTGGCCGAAACTTGCGCTGGCTCCGGTCAGCGAGGCGAATTCCCCGACAGGGATCTCGTCTGCCGCCGCCAGCGGAAGCAGGGGGAGGAGGACGCTGGCGGCGAGGGCGGAAAGACCGAGGGGTGATGGAATGGGCATATTGTTATAGGTTGCGGCGGTTGTCGCGGGGCTGCTGACACAAGCATTTGCCGTTCCAACCTGCGGGAGTCAATCCCGATCTGCCTCAGCGCTTTTTCGGAGGTGGCGGCTTCGGCGTCGGAGACTTCCGGGGGGAGCCCCAGAGAAGCAGGGAGGGACGGCGGTTCACCTCGGCGCTGAGCTGCTCGAGATTCGCGGACGTTGCCGCGAGGTTGCGGACGATTTCGCGGATCTGGCCGGGATCCAGCCTGGAGGCGGGCTCGATATTTTTGAGGACCTGCCGGAGTTCGCGGTTCGAGGCCTCCAGCTCCCCGAGGAATTTTGTGGCGTCTGCGGACAACTCGGGGATCCGCGCTTTTTGCAGGATGGAATGGGAGTCCTTGATGAAGGTCTGGAGGTCGCTGCTGACCTTGTCGACCTGGGCACCCACAACCGCTTTGTTCAGGTTGTCCAGAAGCTCCGTCCCTGTCTGGCTGATCCCGTTGATGTTGAGTTTTTCGACCTCCCGAAGGATGGCGTTGATCGAGTCCAGAAAGCTGGTGAGTTCGCCTGGAGCGGAGGGGATGTAATACACCTGCGGCTTCCAGGGAGGCCAAAGCGCCGGGAAACGCGTGGGGTCGAAGTAATCGATGTCGAGGTAGTTCAAGCCGGTGATCCCCTGGGGCTCAATCCTCACGCGAAGCCCTTGCTCGATGCTCTTCGTCAGCAGCGGGGTGAGATCTTCGGTGAACATGTTCGGAAACACCTCGCGGTTGATTTCCATGAAAATGACCACGTAGTTGTAAAGCCCGTCGGTTTCCTTCAGATGATATTCCGTAAAGGCGAAGCTGATCTTCGTCACCTTGCCGATGAGGACGCCCCGGAATTTTACCGGGGTTCCCAGATCGATCCCCTGCACCGATCCCCTGACGTATGTCTCCATCTGGATTTTCTGGCGGAACATCTGGCCCCCGCCAAAAACGAGCAGGGCAAACACCAGCAGCGCCACCCCGCCGGATACGAAGAGCCCGATTCGAAAATATTGCGGCTTGGCGCTCATGCGGGCACCTCGCAGGCTTGCCGGTGGAAAAAGGCGTGGACGAAAGGATCGTTGTTTTTGTCCCGGAGGTCTGCGGGGGAGCCTCCGGCAAGAATTCCCTTCCTGGATGAATCGAGCATAATCACGCGGTCTGCCACCGCATAGATACTGGCCAGTTCGTGGCTGACAATCACAAAGGTCACCCCCAGGTTCCGGTTGAGGTTCCGGATCAGATCGTCAAGCCCGGCGGAGGTCACGGGGTCCAGCCCGGCGGATGGTTCGTCGAGGAACAGGACCGCCGGGTCGAGCGCCATCGCCCGCGCGATGGCCGCGCGCTTCTGCATGCCGCCGCTGATCTCGGCGGGGTAATGCGCCGCGAAGCGCTCGAGCCCGACGAGGGACAACTTCATGCGGGCCACAAGCTGACGCGCCTCAGCGGACAGCCCGGTGAACTCCTCCATCGCGAGCATCACGTTCTCCTCGAGCGTGAGGGATCCGAAAAGCGCGCCGCTCTGATACATCACCCCGAACTTCTTGATCAGGTCGGCCCGCTCCGCCCCGGAAGCTGTCGTGATATTCCCGCCGTCGATCAGAATGTCTCCTGCAGCGGGCGGAAGAAGCCCGATGAGATGTTTCATCAATGTGCTTTTGCCGCACCCGGAGCCACCGATGATGACGAACACCTCGCCGCGACGGACATCAAAAGAAATCTTCTCAAGAATGACAAAATCCCCGTAGGCGGCGGTCAGTCTGCGGACCTCGATGATATTCGTGGATCTCATCATTTTTTCACAAACGTCCATTCGAGGGAGGCCTGCGGCGAGGCGTCCCTACCGCCGGGCTGGCAGGGCGGGGTCGCCGAACCCGCCGAGATATTCGATGCCGTCACCATTTGAGCACGTAGAAAATCACGGCGAATACCGCATCGACGAGGACGATCAGAAAGATCCCGCTCACGACGGCGCGGGTGGTGGACTCGCCGACGGCCGTGGCCCCGTTCCCGGTCTGGAGCCCGCGCAGGCAACCGACCCCGGCAACAAGGATCCCGAACACGAAGGATTTGATCATGCCGGTCATCACATCGCTCACTCCGACCGCGCCGACGAGCTGGTTCCAAAGCGCTGCGAAGGGGAATCCCTGCGACATCATCACGAGAAATCCTCCCGTCACGCCAAGCGCATTCGCGTAGACCGTCAGGACCGGGGTGACAAGGAACCCGGCCATCACGCGGGGCACGACCAAAAACCGCATCGGATCGAGCCCCATCGTCTCCAGCGCGTTGATTTCCTCGTTGACCTTCATGGTTCCGATCTCGGCGGCAAACGCGGATCCCGAGCGTCCGGCCAGCACGACCGCCGTCATGATCGGCCCCATTTCGCGCAGCAGGGCCAGCGCGACGAGGTTCACCACGAAGAGATCGACCCCGAACTGCTTGAGCGGAACGGCTGCCTGGAAGGCCATGATCATTCCCGTGAGAAACGAGACCATGCCGGCGACGACCAGGGCATCCACCCCGGCTTTCTGGGCGGTGATCCACACGTCCCCCCACCGGACCAACCGCGGGTTTGCAAAGCAGAGCAAGGCGGTCGACGTGAATTCCCCGATGAAGGCGATTTGCTCCCGCACGTCTTGGAAGATCGCGCAACTGGCACGCCCGATCTGGGCAAAGAGCGATTGGTCCCGCCCCGGCACATCGGCAGGATCCGGCGGCAGCTCGTCGAACGGCTTGAGCAGCGCCGCGATCTCGGGGCGGAGCCCCGTGATCACCGCCTTTTTCGTCCGGCTCAAAGCCCACAAAAATGCGAGCCCCGCCCCGTCGCAGCTTTCCAACTTCAAGGCATCGACCTTGCACCCCCCCGGAACTTGCCCGAGAACTTTCCACGATCGCGACACCTCCGCCGCATCCAAACGCCCGCCAAGGACCAGATCCCGGCTCTCTGGGTCAAAATTCATGTGTCACGGTCACCGCTGCGGGGTTTGTAGATGAGCAGGCGGAGGCCGTTGAGGCAGACCAGAACGGTGCTGCCTTCGTGTCCGACGACGCCCATGGGCAGGGCCAGGTCGATCCCGAATGCCGCGATCAGGAGGAGGAGGATGACGGAGGAGGCGAAGATCAGGTTTTGCCAGAGCACGCGCTTCGCGTGCCGCGCGATGCCGATGAGGAGCGGGATGTTCTCCAATTTGTCGCCCATGAGAACGACGTCCGCAGTTTCCATTGCGATGTCCGTCCCCGCCGCGCCCATCGCGACGCCGATGTCGGCCACCGCCAGGGCGGGCGCGTCGTTCACCCCGTCGCCGACCATCATCACCCGGCCCTGCCTTTTCAATTCGCGGATCGCCTCGACTTTTCCCTCGGGAAGCAATTCGGCGCGGACCTCGTCGACTCCCGCCTCCTCCCCGATCGCATGGGCCACGGCGCGCTGGTCGCCGGTGAGCATGACCACTTTTTTCACCCCAAGTTTGTGGAGGCAGGCGGCGATCTCCCTGGCCTCGTGCCGGATCGTGTCCGCCAGCGCAAGAACCGCCAGGGCGGTCACCGCATCCCCCGCCCGGGAACCGATCCACACGCAGGTCTTTCCATGTTCGGAGAGCGGGGAGGAATGGGTCGCGATCCGATCCATCCCGGCGGCACAAAGCTCGTGGAACAGGCGTTCGCTCCCGACAACCAGTCGGACGCCATGAACCGTGGCCTCGGCCCCCTTGCCGGCGGTCGATTGAAAATCCGTCGCCTCCGGAACTTCGAGCTTCAAGGCGGCGGCGCTTTTGACGATCGCCGTCGCCAGGGGGTGTTCGGACTTTGATTCCAGTGCCGCAGCCGAAGCGAGAAGGGCGGCGAGATCCGGCGACAGCGGGGCATCGAGCTTGTGAGTCCCCTCCCCATCCACCATTTCTGTGACACTCGGTCGTCCGACCGTGAGCGTGCCTGTCTTGTCGAAAGCGACGATGCTGATCTGGGCGGTGTGTTCGAGGTGGGAGCCGCCTTTGATCAGGATGCCCCGCCGGGCGGCACCGCCGATGGCGGAAAGCACGGTGGCGGGAGTGCTGATCACGAGGGCGCACGGCGAGGCCACGACCATGACCGTCATCGCCCGGTAAAAGGCCTCCGCGAACGGCTGGTGCCAGAGCAGCCACGGCACGAACCAGACGGCTGCGGTGAACGCGATCACCCCGGTCGCGTAGTATTGCTCCGCCTGCTCCAGGAAGCGCTGCGTGCCGGACTTCTCGGCCTGCGCCTCCTCGACGAGCTTGACCATCCGGGCAAGCGTCGAGTCCTCGGCCCGCTTGGTCACCGCGAGTTCGAGTCCGCCACTCTGGTTGAGGGTGCCCGCGAAAAGCGTGGCTCCCACGGTTTTCGAAACCGGCATGGATTCCCCCGTGAGGCTCGACTCGTCGATCGCGCTTGTGCCCTCGGTGATTTTTCCGTCCACCGGGATGTGTTCGCCCGGCCGCACGACAACGATGTCGCCGACCTGGAGGGTCTCCACTCGGACCAGCGTAGTGGCTCCGTCGCGCTTGAGCAGCGCCTTGTCTGGCCGCAGTTTCAGCAGTGAGTGAATCGCCTTCTGCGTGCGCTGGAGCGCGTAGCTCTGCAGCACGTTCGAGAAGGAAAACAAAAACAGCAGAAGCGCCCCCTCGAACGGCTGCCCGACGATCCCGGCCCCGATCGCCGCGAGCACCATCAGCACATCGACATCGAGGACTTTTTCCCGCAGGGACGCAAATGCCGAGCGCACCCCCTGCTGCCCGCAGAAGAGGTAGGCACCGGCATAGAGAAACCAGGTGACGGTGTCCGCCTTCCCCCGGGAGTGATCCGCGACCAGCGAGGCGGTCAAAAACAAAAAGCCGAGCGCGCAGGAGATTTCCTCGTTCAGTTCGCCGTCGCGAACTTTCTGCCAGAACGTGGTTTCTCCATCCGGCTTCGGCGCTTCGTAGGGACGGACATCCGCTCCCGTCGCACGCACGCCCCGCAGGACCGCCGACTCGTCGGATACCGAGTCGTCGAACGTCAGGCACAGGATTTTGCCGAGATACGTGGCGGTCGCCTTGCGGACGCCGGGGATTTTTTGGACCCTGCGCTCGAGGCGGATCGCGCAGGCTTCGCAGGCCGCGCCATCCAGCCGGAGCGTGCGTTTTTGCAGGGAGGGTTTGGGGACGTTCCGTTCCGCGATCTGCCGGACGTCCCCCTCGCTGAGCTGTCCGGGATCGTATTCGATCTCGAACGCCGTCCGCCCCGGCAGCGGCTGCACGCCAACGACTCCGGCATGACCCGCGAGGGATTCGGTCGCCTGCTTGAGATCTTCGTCCGGCTTCATCGCTTTCATTGAGTAGTGGGTTTCCAGGAGAGTCGCACGGCAAAAACCCGTCCGTTGTCGCGAAATGCGATGCGGTGGCCGTCCATGCCATTGGCCTCGACGGAAGCCCGCTGGAACTCCAGGCCTCCCGATTCCGCCCTGGCGGCAAGCAGGGAGCGCTCCACAAATTTCGACAGGCGGGAAAGCTCCTCCTGGAGCTGTTCGGAAAGCTCCGGAGGGATCTCTGCGGCGGACTGTTCGATCCGCATCCGAAGAAGTGTGAGGGGAGTCCGCAACTCATGGGCCCGGGTGACACTGACCCCGTCCATCCCCGGCATGGAGATGTCGAGGACGGCGGAATCGTAGGAGTTTTCCTTTCCCAGCCAAAGAGCCTCGAGCCCGTCGCCGGTTTCATCCACGGCATACCCTGCCTGCGTCAATGCCTGCTTCAGGTGAGAGCGCAACTTGGAATCATCTTCGGCCACCAATATCCGCATGGGACGGGATGCTACCTGCTTCACGGGCGGGTATCCAGCAGCAACGCGGGCGGCGGGAGGGCGACGCGCTTTTCGCCCGCGAACAAAAATTCAAGAGGGCTCTTCCGCATCAGTCCGCATCGTCCCTCATCTGAAGCTTTCCTTGCTTGGCTTCTGTCCCGCCCTGCGGGTTCCCGTTTGCCGTGCCCGCAGCGGTATTGACACCGACGCCGTGTTTGTAAACGACCTGGCCGCCATAGTGTCCGGCCTGGGCCACGGAAAAAGCGGACGCAACGGCGGCGAGTGCCGCAGCCGCACCGACCGCCCTCCCGGCAACAGGCTTGCGGCCAAGCGCGGCGGACACAACCGCCAGGGCCGCCGCGACGAGCCCGGCATTCCGGGCGCGTTCGCCCCATTCCTCGTGTTCATCAAGAATTTTTTCCCCACGACCGTTCAATTCCCCGGCCAGCTCGGCGGCCTGCTCCCCCGTCCATGTCGCCACCAAGGCCCCCGCACCTCCCAAGGCAAGAACGACCGCCGCGAGCACGGGGAGATTCCACTTTCTCAGAAAGACCGCAACCACCGCGAGCGGAGCTCCCAACAGCAGGAGAACAATCGGAAAATGAACAACCGCCGGATGGAGAGGGTCGGGAATCATGGAGAGCGTGTGGCGAAAACCGCCTCTCAGAACAAAGTCGCCTGGGCGGAGGGCTTTTTCTCCGGGGCCGGTTTTGGCTCGGGCCTCGGAACCTCGGATCTCACAGGCGCTGGCCGGGGTGCCACAGGAATCTCGACCGGCGGAACAGGCACCTGGACCGGAACCTCGGCCTGGGGTGCTTTTTGCGTCACCCGTGCCACCAGCTCCTCCGCGTCCATTTTTTTCGCGGCCTCGATGATTTTCAAAAATGCCCCGACCATTTCCGGCTTCCTGGCAAACAATACTTTGGCGGCCTCAACCGGACCTCGGGTGTCGCGCGACTCGAGGTCGGCCAATGTCACCCCAAGCGCTTTTGCAAATTTCGACAACGTCTCCTTCGCCGGATTTCTCTTCCCGCTCTCGATGTCGCTCAAATGCGCCAGACTCTTAAACCCAACCGCCTGCGAAAGAGCACGCTGCGTCAATCCCTTCCCCTCGCGTAAAGAGCGAATATGCTGGCCGAATGTCTCACCCATGCCGGAAACCCTATACTTCGCAGACTCTGCGAGCAAGAATAAGTTTGAACCCAACACGCGATGGTTGGGGTTTTGACTTTTTGCGCCCGCACCCTGAGAAAGGGAATCGCGTTTCCAGACCCGCCTCCCCCATGCCAGCCTCGATGGACCTGAAACCTCCAAGCCTGTGTTGGCGCGAGGGAAATGCATCCCAAATATTACGGCTCAGACGGAGCTTCGCCCTCCCAGGACGGAGCTTCGCCCTCCCTCGCGTTATCGACATGTCATCGAACCGCTCCCCTCTCATTTCTTCCCTTACGCGCGAATTTGGGTGCATTCCGGGAAAAAATTTCTTCATCCCGCGCCCCTCATCCGTCATCTTCCGCCGATGCGCACACCACTTTACGAATCCCATCTCGCCGTCGGCGGCAGAATGGTGGACTTTTCCGGATGGGAGATGCCGGTCCAGTATTCCGGAATTCTCGACGAGCACAAAACCGTCCGCAAAGCGGTCGGGGTCTTCGACATTTCGCACATGGGGGAGTTTTTTGTCGGTGGCCCGGGGAGCACGGCCTGGCTGGATTCCTTGCTCACCAACCGCGTTGCGGCTCTCCCGAGCGGCGCGGCGCAATATTCCCTCATGCTCGACGAGAGGGGGGGTGTCATCGATGACCTGATCGTTTACCGGCTGGGCTCGGACAACTTCCTGCTCGTGGTCAACGCCTCGAAGATCGATGAAGACACGGCCTGGATGAACTCCCGACTCGTCGAAGGGATCGAATTCGAGAACGCCAGCGCGGACTTCGCCGCCCTCGCGGTCCAGGGCCCGTTGGCACGAGGGGTCTTCGTCAGCCTGTTCGGTCGCGAAATGCCCGAGGAGCGGAACCGGATCCTCCAGGTCGGCGGGGATTTCGTGGTCACGACCGGATACACCGGCGAGGCGGGATTCGAGTGGATCATGCCTGCGGACGAAGCGGCCTCCGCATGGCGGCGGGCTTTGGACGCCGGCGCAAAACCCTGCGGGCTCGGCGCGCGCGACACCCTCCGCCTCGAAATGTGCTACCCGCTGAACGGGTCCGACCTCTCCCCCGAACACACTCCGCTGGAGGCCGGGCTCGGGGTTTTTGTGGATTTCGAAAAGCCGGATTTCGTGGGGAAAGCAGCCCTGGTCGCCCAGAAGGCCGCGGGGGTCCCGAGTCGGCTCTGCGCTCTCCGTGTCACGGAAAAGGCCCCGCCGATCCGCCCGCACTACCCTGTTTGGATCGAGGGCGAAAAGGTGGCCGAGACAACCAGCGGGGCCCTGTCGCCCTCACTCGGGGATGGGATCGCCCTGGCTTACCTCCCCGCCCGGTTCTCGAAACCGGGGCAGGAAATCGAAATTGAAGTGCGGGGGAGGAGATTCCGCGCTTGCGTTCGCAAAAAACCCCTTTACCAAAAAGAGCCATGAATGTTCCAGACAACCTCCGCTACGCCGAAAGCCACGAATGGATCCTCGTCGAGGGCGACACCGGCACGGTCGGCATCACCGACCACGCCCAGGCCGAACTCACGGATATCGTCTTTTCCGAGCCGCCCCCGATCGGCAAGAAACTCGCGGCGGGCGGGGTCGCGGCGGTGGTGGAATCCGTGAAGGCCGCCAGCGACATTTACAGCCCGGTCTCGGGCGAAGTGATCGCGCGCAACGAGGCCGTGGAAGCGGACCCCGCCCTGCTCAACACCGACCCGTTCGGCACCGGGTGGATTTTTAAAATCCGCCTCTCGGACCCGGGCGAGCTTGACGCCCTCAAGGACCCCGCCGCCTACCGCGCGCAGATCGGGGCATGAGCGCGTTTTCCCGCCGCCATATCGGGTCCTCAGGGACTGAGATCGACGCCATGCTCCGCGTCGTGGGCGCGGGTTCGCTGGATGCGCTCATCGGCGAAACTGTTCCCGCAAACATCCGGCTCGGACGGGATCTGTTCCTGCCCGCCGCCCGGTCGGAGGAGCAGGCTCTCTCCGACCTGCGTGTATTGATGGACCGCAACGTGGTGGCCCGCCCGCATATCGGGGCCGGCTATCACGGGACGTTCACGCCTGCGGTCATCCGCAGGAACATCCTGGAAAACCCTGGCTGGTATACGGCGTATACGCCATACCAGGCGGAGATCGCCCAGGGGCGTTTGGAGGCGCTGCTCAATTTCCAGACGATGGTCTGCGACCTCACGGGCATGCAAATTTCCAACGCCTCGCTGCTCGACGAGTCCACCGCCGCCGCCGAGGCCATGACGCTCTGCCGCGACATCAGGGGCGGAGATGCCTTTTTTGTCGCCGACCACTGCCATCCCCAAACGCTCGCCCTGCTGCGCACCCGCGCGGAACCGCTCGGCATCCGGATTCTCAGCGGCCCCGCCGAGGCCGGCCCGCAGGAACCGGTGTTTGGCGCGCTGTTCCAATATCCGGCCACCGACGGGACGATCTGCGATTTGGGGAGTTTCGTTTCGCGCACCCACGAGGCCGGGGCCCTCGCGGTCGTCGCCGCCGACCTGCTGGCGCTCACGATCATCACGCCGCCGGGAGAGTTGGGCGCGGATATCGTCGTCGGGTCGGCCCAGCGCTTCGGGGTCCCGCCGGGGTTCGGCGGGCCTCACGCCGCGTTCCTGGCCACGCGCGATGAGCACAAGCGCCGGATGCCCGGCCGCCTGGTCGGCGTCTCGAAGGACGCCGCCGGAAACCCCGCCCTGCGCCTGACTCTCCAGACCCGCGAGCAACACATCCGGCGCGAAAAAGCCACCAGCAACATCTGCACCGCCCAGGTTCTTCTCGCGGTCATGGCCTCGATGTATGCGGTTTACCACGGCCCGGACGGCCTGCGCGAGATCGCGGAGCGGGTCCACCGCCTCGCCCTCCGTCTCGCGGGCTCGCTCGTGCACCTCGGCCACGCCGTGCACCCGGGGCCGTTTTTCGACACCGTGCGCGTGTGGCTCGGGAGTCGGCATGCCGACGAGATCCTTGTCCGCGCCGCCGCGCGGGGGCTCAACCTGCGCAAACTCGACGAGCACGCGGTGGCCATCGCCCTTGACGAAACGACCGGCGACCTGGGGCCTCTGCTGGAAGTTTTCGGGGGGACGCCGGGGGATTTTTCCGAGGATCTTCCCGAGGTGATCGGGTCGGCGCTCCGGCGCAAGACGGGGTTTCTCGCCCACCCGGTTTTTCATTCGCACCACACGGAGACCGAGATGCTCCGCTACATCCGTCGGCTTGAGGCGAAAGACCTCTCGCTCACGACCTCGATGATCCCGCTCGGTTCCTGCACGATGAAGCTCAACGCCACGTCCGAGATGCTCCCCGTGACATGGGAGACGGTCGCGTCGCCGCACCCTCTCGCGCCCAGGGACCAGGCCGCCGGGTATTTTGAAATGGCCGCCGAGCTCGAAACTTGGCTGGCGGAAATCACCGGCTTCGCCGCAGTTTCGCTGCAGCCGAACGCCGGCTCGCAGGGCGAATACGCGGGGCTTCTCGCCATCCGGGGCTGGCACCGTTCGCGGGGCGAATCCCACCGCGAAGTTTGCCTGATTCCCGCCTCCGCGCACGGGACGAACCCGGCCAGCGCCGTGATGGCCGGGATGCGGGTGGTCCCGGTCGCGTGCGATGCACTGGGCAATATCGACCTCGCCGATTTGCGGGCGAAAGCGGAACTGCATCGCGACGCGCTGGCCGCCGTGATGGTGACGTATCCGTCCACGCACGGGGTGTTCGAGGAGGGGATCCGGGAACTCTGCGACACCGTCCACGCGGCGGGCGGCCAGGTTTACATGGACGGCGCGAACATGAACGCGCAGGTCGGGCTCTGCCGCCCGGGGGATATCGGGGCGGATGTCTGCCATCTGAACCTCCACAAGACGTTCTGCATCCCCCACGGCGGCGGTGGTCCGGGCGTCGGCCCGATCTGCGTCGCGGCGCACCTGTCACCATTTTTGCCGGGAGACCCGCTGGCTCCTCGCGGGGCGTCCGGTCCGGTCTCCCAGGCCGCGCTCGGCAGCGCGAGCATCCTCGTGATTTCCTGGATGTATATCGCCATGATGGGCCCGCGCGGTCTCCGCGACGCCACCGCCGTCGCGATCCTCAACGCCAACTACATCGCGGCCCGCCTGGACGGGTATTTCCCGGTCCTGTTCAAGGGAAGCAAAGGCCGGGTGGCCCACGAATGCATCCTCGATCTGCGCGAATGGAAACACCGCGCGGGCGTCGAGGTCGAAGATGTCGCGAAGCGCCTCATGGATTTCGGGTTCCACGCGCCGACGATGAGCTGGCCGGTGGTGGGGACGCTCATGGTCGAACCCACGGAGAGCGAATCCCTCGCCGAGATCGACCGCTTCTGCGAGGCGATGATCGCGATCCACGGCGAACTTTCCGCGATCGAGCGCGGGGAGATCGACCGCGCGGACAATCCCCTGAAAAATGCCCCGCACACCGCCGCCGAGGTGACCTCGGACAACTGGGGGCACCCCTATTCCCGCTCGCTTGCCGCGTGGCCGGCCCCCTGGCTGCGCGAGCACAAGTTCTGGCCGTCCGTCGCCCGCATCGACAACGTCCACGGCGACCGCCACGTCTTCTGTTCCTGCCCTCCCGTTCCCGCGTGACCGGGGGGGCTGGGTCCCGCACATCTCAGGAATCGCGGGACCTCTCCGGGTGACTTTCCGTCCGGTCGCACAGCCTCAGGATCCTGGTCCGCTTTTCGTCATATCCCAAGGCATGGAAAGTTTGGATTTCATGCGCTCTCCTGGCCGCATGGATCCCCTCGAGGAAGCGGGTGTAGGAGGCGGCGAGTTCGGTGGTCTCGAGATACCGGGCCCGCAGGCTCGTGCTTTGATACGGGGGGTCCGACCGGGATTCGAACATGTGGAAGCGGAGCCATTTTCGATCCGCCTCGGTGATGCCGCCCGGCCGCCGGAAAAATGCGGCGAACAACAGGAGCACGAGATACGTGTCCACCTGCGCCTGAAGCTCCAGGTCCCGCGCATACGATTCGTCCCCGCTCGGTCTCTCGCCGCGCAGGAAGTGAAGCGCCGCATGGATCGCGTGGTTGATTTCCTCCACGAAGGGGATCAACGCGCGGATGTTCTCCTCGCTGAGCCCCGCGCGGGGATCGTTCTTTTCCAGTTGTTCGACCAGCCACTGGGAGTAGTAGATCCCGACATGCAGGCGGTCCCCGGCCGTGCGGAGAAACGTGCGGGCCAGAGAGCTGAGCTCGCGGGCCTGCGCTCCGGCCAACGCCTCCAACTGACGGCTTCTCCGGCTGTCGATCAGGCATTCCTCGAGATTGATCCCAACGCTCGCGTAGGTGCGCTCGAACAGTCCCTGGATCTCGGAGAAAAGGGTTTTCACGCCGCGATGATCGGAAGATCCGGGCTGTCCAAGTGAAGGAACCGTGCGGCCAGGTCGTTCAGCGCGATGCGCACCTCGCGGAAGCTGCGCGACAGTTCCTCGTAAATCTCGCTGAGGTGGTATTTCCGGGCATCGCGATATTCCGCGGCAACCCGGTAGTTCATCCCGCCCAGCTTCTCGTAATACGTGACATCCGGCGCCCCGCGTTCCTTGCGCTTCGCGAGGTTCTCGACAAAGATGCCGCTGACAAAGAGCGAGTAGTTCGCCATGTGGGACCGCAGCAGGAATGCCTCGCTGTCATTCGCCCTGCCGAGCGCGATCATCATGTCGGAAAGATAGGCCGTGTTCACCCCCGCGTCGGAACCGTAAACCCGCGCCGTCCGGGAAAACCCCTCGAGCATCGAGGCCACAAAGTCCGAGGCCTCGCGGCTCCTCGCCCCCGTCTCGCGCAGGACCCTCCGGCAAAGGACATAAAACATCAGGTGCGGCGAAATGCTCAACCGTCCGCTCGATTCCAAAACCGCGTGCGCCAACGCCTCGTGGTCGAGGATCTCGTCCCTCGCCTCCTCGTCCGTCAGCAGGCTCTCCAACGAGATCCGATCGGATTCCTTGATCGAAAGTGCCCGGACGATAAAATCAAAATCATCCGCTGTCAGCCTGACCCGAGAGTTTGCAGTGATCATCGGGATCTGGCACGAAGCATCGGGCGTGCCAACACTCCGGCAGGGAATTCTCACGCGGAGCCGCAGGGAGGCGGCGAGGCTCAATGCCTGTTCTCTTCGAGGCAAGCGCGGGAACCCTGCCCGTGCTGGAGGAACGCCCGTGTGGCATCCCTCCCAATGCCACTGGCATGAAAACCGGACACCGGTTCGCGTCCGCGAATCAGAGCATCTTGATCGTCAGGGGGAATTTGCAGGTCTCGCCATTGCTGGCTTTCATCGCCCCCAGTATGACAAAAACGACCCAGGCGACCACGAAGCCGACCGGGATGACGATCGGGATGACCAGGCACGAACCCGCAAAACCGACGATGCACGAAACGAATATCCAGATCGTCCATGAAATCTGGAAGTTCAAAACATTCCGGCCTGCGGCATCGATCGCCTGGCTCTCCGGCTTCTTCACCAGCCAGATGATCAGCGGCCCGAGGATGTGGCCGAACGAGGGGAGCAAGAGCCCTGCGAAGGCGCTCAGGTGGAGGAAGACAATCCACTGTTGCTCGCCAACACCACCCGGAGCGGGTTGCTGTGGAGGCAAGGGAGCGGGCGACGGATCGGGGTTCGGGGTGGGCGGAGGAGTATCCATGATATGGCTTTCAAGCACATTCCGTTCCAAAAGTGAAGCGGTATTTTTCCCGCGCGCGGGAAAGAATTGTTTTTGGCGTGGCTGGCGGCATGATCCACCGGATGGGTCGGTTCTTGAAAGAGCTTCGGGAGTGCGTTCAAATCGCGTGGGAGGCGGTGCACACCTTTGTCGAGATCGACGGGGAGCAGCGCGCGGCGTCCTTCGCCTACTACGCGCTTTTTTCCCTCGTGCCGCTCTTTGCGCTGATGCTCACGGCGGGGTCCTCGTTTTTCGACTCCCAGGAAGTCATCCTTACGGTGGAACGGTTTTTCCCCATCGGCGAACCCCAGCAAGCGTTCATGTGGCAGATGGTGGCCTCGCTGGAAAAGTCCCGTGGGAGCGTGACGATCGTGTCGTTCGTCATCCTGATCTGGTGCTCGCTGCGGTTCTTCCAGGCGCTGGTCCGGGGGGTCAACCGGGCATGGCACACGGTGGAGATCCCCTGGTGGCAGCTCCCGCTCAAGAACCTGCTCATGATCGCGGTCCTGGCCAGCGCCATGCTGATCGGCCTGCTGGCACCCGCCCTGCTCCAGGGCGCGAAAAAAATCGCGGTGGAGTTCCAGGGGTTTTTGGAATCCCAGATCCCGGCGATCAACCTGGACATGGTGGTGGGGATATTCGATCTCGGGCGCTACGCGCTGTCCGGCGCGGTGTTGTTCTACTCCTTCACCCTCCTTTACATGCTGGCACCGCGCCGCAGGGTCTTTTTCAGGCAGGTCTGGGTTCCGGCACTCCTGGTGACGCTCTCCCTGCAATTCTGCCAGAACGCTTTCGTCAACTACCTGCCGCGCTTCGTGAACTACAACGCGATTTACGGGACGGTCGGCGTCATGATGCTCCTCATGCTCTGGGTTTACCTTTCCGGCGTGGTGATCTTTCTGGGGGCCTGCCTTTGCTCGGCATCCGCCAGGATCCACGGGGACGAAAACGCTATTCCGTCCAGTTGAGGATATTGAAATTCAGCGAGACCATGACCGCCACCACTGCGGCGAAGGCCAGGAGACCAAGCACGGTCGCGCTGGCGGCGGAAAGGAGAATCACCTTGATTTGGCGGTCTTCCGGATCGTCGGCGTCAAGCATGAGAGGAGATATTGCAGCTAACAAGGATTTGTTTCCGCACTGAAAACACCACCGTGGCATGGGCATCCTGCCCATGTCCAGCCCGATTTTTTTGACGCATGGGCAGGATGCCCGTTGAAAAACCTTGGAGGCAATGGGGTTTGCCGGGGGGAATATGTCGGATCACTCGTAGCGCAGGGCCTTCACCGGGTCGAGGCGCGCGGCGAACCAGGCCGGGATGAGGGCGGCGACCGAGCAGATCAAAAACGCGCTCGCGCAGATGATCGCCACGTCGGACGGGATGACCTGCGCGGGAATTTCGCTGAACTGGTAGATCCCGCGGGGAAAAATCTCGATCCCGAAGGAATTGGTCAGGAGGTTGCTGACCTGGTTCCGGTATTGGACCATGCCGATCCCCAGCGCGAGGCCGGCGGCCGTCCCAAAAACGCCGACGACCATGCCCTGGGCCAAAAAGATGCCGATGATCTGGTGCGTCCTCGCCCCCAGGGCCATCATCACGCCGATCTCGCGGGTTTTCTGCACGGTCACGGTGATCAGCGTGTTCATGATCCCGAATGCCGCGACGAGCACGATGAACAGGAGGAGGAAGAACATGACGTTCCGCTCCATGCGGATCGCATCAAAGATCTGCTTGTTGAGGTCGATCCACGTCAGCGCGAACTCGGGCGGAGGAAGTTTTGGGTTGAGTGCCTCCCGCACCATCGGGGCGAGGTAGGGATCGGAGGTTTTCAGGGCCAGCCCGTGCACGGCGTCGCCGAGGCTGTAGAGTTCCTGGCCGACGTGCAGGGGGACCAAAAGAAATTCGCTGTCGTATTGATACCGCCCGCTCTCGAAGATCCCGCTCACTTCGAGTTCACGGGGCAGGATCATTTGCTTCAAGGCGCTGGCTCCGCCCGCGTCCGATCCCTCCTTTTCCAGGCGGCCCAATTCGTCCAGGATCTGGCCGAGGTTGCCGGGCGAATAAATTGTGACCTTGTCCCCCACCCCTGCCCCGAGCGTCCGAGCCAGCTCGGAGCCGAGCACCGCCTTTTCCCCCTCGAGGTCGTAGGTGCCTTCCTTGATGAACTCGGCCACATTCACCACGTTCTTCTCGAGGTCGGGTTCGATGCCCCGGATTTTCGGCGCGAGCCGCCGGTTCTGGAACTCGACGATCACCGGACCCTGCACAAACGGGGCCACGGCGGTGACGTGCGGCTCCTTTTTGCAGATGTCCATGGTCTTGGCCCAGTCCTCCATCACCGCCTCGTTGCCCACCACCAGGTGCGCATCGAAACCGATCACCTTCCTCCGGAGCTCCTGCTCGAACCCGGTCATCACCGAAATCACCAGGATCAGGACCATGATCCCCAGCGTCACCCCCAGGATCGAGATCAGCGTGATGATCGAGAGGAACGTGCGTTTCGGTTTCAAATACCGCAGGGCCAGGAACAGACTGAAATGATTCTTCAACATGGATGCCCCGGTATATCAGCCCCCCGCCCGCCGGGAACATATTTTCCTCTTTCACTGCGGGCTCCCGCCGGTTAGACTCCGCACCCAGATGGTCAGAAAGCTCCTCCACACCCGATACCGGGTCGCCGACCTGGAAAAAACCGTTTCTTTCTACAAGGACGTCCTGGGCCTCGAGGAAGTGCGGAGAAGCACCAGCGGGCGCGGGTCTCAGCTGGTCTTCCTCAAAACCCCCGGCAGCGAGGAGTTGATTGAAATCTGCAAATTCGACGAAAGCGGTCCCGTCCTGGTCGGCCCGGACCTCACGCACCTGGCCTTCGAGGTCGAAGATCTGGACGGATTTGCCGCGCATGCGGCCTCGCTCGGGTATCCGCTCAGCGACGGCCCCCACCGCGCCGCCAGCGGGTCGGCCATCGCCTTCGTCGACGCCCCGGAGGGTTACGAAATCGAACTCATCCAACACGCGAAAGGCACCTGATGGAATTCGACTGGACAGAAAACCCGTTTGCCCCGAAGGAGATTTCGACGAAGGAAATCGAGGAGGCTTTCGAGGATCCCTTCAGCATCCGCCTCATGCCGGAGATCGATGAGATCGAGGGCCGCGAAGCCAGGTATTTCATCCTCGGACGCGCGATCTCGAACCGCGCTGTTTTCTCGGTCTTCTGGACGGACGGGAAGCGCTACCGCGTGATCTTCTCCCGGCTGATGACCCCCGAGGAGGAGACGTTTTACGACAGGAAAAATTCCGAGGCCAACTGATCATGCGCGTTCTCACAAAATGGAAGGATCTTCCGGCGTTCTCCAACGAACAGGAGGAGATGGAATTTTGGAAACAGACCGCCCTCGACCCGCGGCTGATGAACGGCTCGATCCTCAAGACCGACAACCGCGACTCCACCACGATCACCCTCCGCTTCGACCCGCGCATGCTCGCGCGCATCAAACGCCTCGCCCGCTCCCGCTACCTCAACTACCAGAGCATGATCAAACAGTGGCTCAGCGAGCGGATGGAAAAAGAACTGCAGTAGCCCGGATCGAAAGACCGGCGAAAAATCCCACGGCCACCCAAAGCCTGCAAACGGACGCCCGGCCTGGCCGCGCGGTGCCCCGCCCTCACGCAGCCGGAGGATCGAACCAGCGCCCGTGTTCGCGGATGAGGTCCACGAGTCGGCCAACGGCTTCGGCTTCCGGAATGTTGAATTTGACCGGGGTCTTGCCGACGTAGAGGTTCACCTTGCCGGGGGCGCCGCCGACGTATCCGAAATCGGCGTCGGCCATTTCTCCGGGCCCGTTGACGATACAGCCCATGACGGCGATTCTCACCCCTTTGAGGTGGATGGTCGCCTCCTTGATGCGGGCCGTTGTTTCCTGCAGGTTGAACAGCGTGCGGCCGCAGCTCGGGCACGCGACGTAGTCGGTTTTGAAAATCCGGACCCCCGCTGCCTGGAGGATGTTATAGGAGATTCGAAGCGATTGGGCTTCCTCCCCCCGCACGAGGATCGCGTCGCCAATCCCGTCGCAGAGGAGCGACCCGATGTTCGTGGAAGCGGCAAGGAGATGGATTAAGGATGCGTTCTCCGGACATTCCGCATTCCGCACCCCGCATTCCGCATCCGTGAATGAAAAGCCGTCCTTGAGCAAAACCGGATGTCGCGGATCGACGCGCGCGGCCAGCAGGCGGAAGGCCGGGATGACATCGAGGTCGCACCCGTCCGGGACGGTGACCAGGCGTGGGATCGCCGAGGCATTCGCGACGGCGACGTCCGCCTCATCGCGGGGATCCACTTCGAGAACACCGGCCTCCTCGTAAACGATCTCCGGCTGGAAATCGCCGGGCGCGGCCAGCTTGTCGTAGATTTCCCTCCGGACGGCCACGCGGACGACCTGCTCTCCGCCCGTCGGGATGCCGGCGGCGGAAATTTGCTGGGACGCGCGTTTCGCGAACGAGAAGGGGTCGAAGGGAAGTGGCGCAGGCGTCCCGCCTGCGGAGGATTCAAGTTCGCAGGCGGGACGCCTGCGCCACTTTGCTTCCGCGAGGGCCACGAGGGCCTTTGCCACCGGGATCTCGTGCACGGAGTCCTCCGTGAGGGAAACCCGGATCGTGTCGCCGATGCCGTCCGCCAGCAGGCTCCCGATGCCGATGGCGCTTTTGATCCGCCCGTCGTCGCCGTCACCGGCCTCCGTCACGCCGAGATGGATGGGGTAGCTCCAGGAAGAATGCGGAATTGGGAATTTTGAGTTTGGAATGAAAAAATCCCGTGCATCGCGCGGCTCTTTCATTCCACGTTCCACATTCCACATTCCACATTCATTCAAGGCTTCGAGCCTTGAAACCAGCAGGCGGTAGGCCTCGATCATGACCTTGGGGTTCGAAGCCTTCATCGAGAAGACGAGTTCGTGGTAATCCAGCTCGCGGGCGAGGGCCGCAAATTCGAGCGCGCTTTCGACCATGCCCAGCGGGGTGTCGCCGTGGCGGTTCATGATCCGGTCGCTCAGGCTGCCGTGGTTTGTCCCGATCCGCATGGCGACCCCGCGTTCCTTGCAGAGTTTGACCAGCGGGTGAAACCGTTCCCGGATGCGCCCGATCTCCGCCTCATACTGGTCGTCCGTGTATTCCCTCACGTTGAACTTTTTGGAATCCGCGAAGTTGCCGGGATTGATCCGGACCTTGTCCACCCACTTCGCCGCCTCGATCGCCGCGTCGGGTTTGAAGTGGATGTCGGCGACGAGCGGGACCATGCAGCCGACGAGCCGGAGTTCCGAGCGGATGTTTCCCAAGTTCCTCGCGTCTTTGACCGTGGGGGCGGTGATGCGGACGATCTCGCACCCGACCTCCACGAGCCCGAGCGTTTCCTTCACGCAGGCCGCAGTGTCCATGGTGTCGCCAGTCAGCATCGACTGGACACGGACCGGATTGCTCCCGCCAACCGCCAAGGTGCCGATGCGGACTTCCCGCGCGGGTCGGCGTCCGGGAAACGGGCGATACACCGGGTCCATCGGCCTATTTCGATTTTTCCGCAGCCGGCGGCCTGGGCGAAAAAATGTCGCCCACGTCGTAGAACGTCAGGTAGAGCATGAAACCGATGAGCATGAGCGCGCAGGCGGTCTGGACGAATTCCAGCACGCGGACATTGATCGGCTTGCGGCGGATTCCCTCGATGATCGCGAGGGTGATGTGCCCGCCGTCCAGAACCGGGAAGGGCAGGAGGTTGATCAGGGCGAGGTTCACGTTGATCAGCACGCTGAACGCCAACGCGAGCCGCCAGCCGTTCTCGCTTTCGAAAATCTGGTAATAGAGGCGCATGATGCCCACCGGCCCGCTGAAGTGCGCGGCCTTGACATCGGATTTCGGCGAGAGGAGAGCGCCGACCATGCGGAAAATGCTCGTGGCGGCATCCTTCACCTGGCTGACGGGATCGGGATAAACCAATGTCGTCCGGCCCCACTCGATGCCGAAATTCACCGGCTTCGCCTCCGGGGTTTCCGGCGGAAGCGGGAGCGGGAGCCCGATCTCGGCACCGTTTCGTTCCACCGTGACGGCGAGAGATTTTCCGCGGTTGGCATCCACCAGGGGGCCGATCTCATCGAGGTTGAAAATCGGCTGGCCGTTGGCTGCGGTGATCAGGTCGCCGGACTGGAATCCCGCCTTGTCAGCGATGCTTCCGCGGACCACGAAACCGACGCCCGGAACCAGCCGGGGGCCGATCTGGACTTCCCGCAGGGCGGGCCGCCGCCAACTCGATGTCGTCGGCTTGGTCCAGCCGGTGGGGATGGTGATTTCCTGCCCTTCGCGCTTCACGGTGAACGCGATCTTTTCTCCCTCGCTGCGCACAATCCGCCACTTCACGCTGTCCGTCCCGCTCACGAAGTGCTTCACCGGCTGCCCGTCGACGGCGACAATGAGATCCCCCACCCGGATCCCCGCCTTGTCGGCCGGGCCGCCCTCTCTGACATACCCGATGGTCGGGGAGTCGAACTCGCTTTGCGGCTTGCCGACGAACCAGACGATGCAGGCCATCACGAATGCCAGCCCGAAGCTGAAGATCGGGCCTGCTGCGGCGACGATGATTTTGTCGAGCGGCCTGACCGGCGGAAGATTGTCGCGCGACTGCTCGACCTTGCCCTCGAGCGCCTCCATCGGCGCGAGCTGGGGGATGGCGACAAAGCCGCCCGCCGGAATCGAGCCGAGCCGGTATTCCACGCCGCCAATCGTCCTTTTCCAGATCGGCTTGCCGAACCAGATGGCGAATTTTTCCACGACAAGCCCGCGCCATTTCGCCGCCAAAAAGTGCCCGAGCTCGTGCACGACGATGAGCAGGTTGAAGATCAGAACGACCTCGAGGCAGATGAAAACGAATTTCAGAATGTCGAAAACCATAAAGAGTGGCGGAACCCTATTCCACGATCCCGCCAGAGGCAAGTTTCATGGGCCCCCCGGAAGAGGCAGAAAATCCTACCTGCGGAAGCAGTCCTCACCGAGAAAAACATCCAGCGGCGCGATGAATGCCTTTCAAAGGGGGGACGATTTTTTCCAATTTCTCAGCAAGAGGTAGATGTTTCCGGTGATTTCCTGGTGATAGAGGTTCGGAGCGGGAGCCATGATAAGTTCTCCGTCGATGAGTTCGAAATGCGGTGGGCCCTCGGGCAATTCGCGGAATTGTTCGAGAGACATGCGGTGCGGGAGGCGCGGCAGCTCGACTTGCGGCATGGGGGCAGGCTATTCCATGGCCAGTCGAAAAGCAAGCGCCCGTGCGGAGGCGTCGGCCTCGAGCACCTGCTCCAACCGCGGATGGTCGAGGTGGTCGCATTCGGACATCACCCTGGCGACGATATCCCAGATTTTTGGGAAGCGGATTTTTCCCGCCAGAAAGGCATCGACGGCGATTTCGTTGGCGGCGTTGAGAACCGCAGGGAGGGTCCCGCCGCGGGTCCCGGCTTCCACGGCGAGGTCGAGCGCGGGAAAGTCCTCCCGCCGGGGGGCCTCGAAATCCAGCCGGGCCAGTTTTGCGAAATCCAGCGGCTCGAGCGAGTTCGGCACGCGGTCCGGCCAGGTCACCGCGTAATGGATCGGGAAGCACATATCCGAGTGACTCAACTGAGCAAGCGTCGACCCGTCGACGAACTCGACCATCGAGTGGATGATGCTCTGCGGGTGGATGATCACCTCCACCCGGTCGATCGTGAGACCGAACAGCCACCGGGCCTCGATCATCTCGAGCGCCTTGTTGAACAAGGTGGCGGAGTCGATCGTGATTTTCCTGCCCATCCGCCAGGTCGGGTGCCGGAGTGCCCGCTCCGGAGTGATCGCCTCGAATTCCTCCCGTGGCGTGTGGCGGAACGGCCCCCCCGAGCAGGTGAGGATCAGCCGCTTCACCGAAGAAATCTCGCGGCCTTCGAGACACTGGAATATCGCGTTGTGCTCGCTGTCCACCGGCAGGATGCGGACCCCGCTCTTCGCGGCCGCCCGCATGACCGTCTCTCCGGCCATGACAAGGATTTCCTTGCTTGCCACCGCAAGATCCTTGCCGGCTTCGATGGCCGCCAGCGCTGGCCTCAAGCCGGCCGTCCCCACGATCGCCACCAGCACGAGATCCGCCTCGGGCATGGTGGCCAGTTCGATGAGGCGCTCCATTCCGTCCGGCCCCTCGGTGCGGGCGCAGCGGGCGCCGGGAAAATCCTTCGCCGCGGCGGCGAGCGCCTCCGCGTTCCGGTGGGCGGACATGCCGACCACCTCCATGCGATCCGGAACGTCTCGGGCCACTTTGAGGGCGCTTTGCCCGATGGAGCCGGTGGCCCCGAGGATGACGACACGCCGTTTTCTCATGACACCCCGAGGACGAGCCTCATGTAGAAAAACAGGAGAGGCGAAGTGAAGAGCAGGCTGTCGATGAGATCGAGCGTGCCTCCGATCCCCGGCAGCAGGCCGCTCGAATCCTTCGTGTTGGCTCCCCGCTTGACGATGGATTCGGCAAGGTCGCCGATGACCGCCGCGAAGCCCAGGAGCAGCCCGAGCACGATGACATCGTCAAAACGGAACGCGGAAAGCTTTTCCGGCATCAGGGCGTAGAGCCAGCTCGCGGCGATCAGCGATGTCACCAGGGCACCCGCGAAGCCCTCCCATGTCTTGTGCGGGCTGATGTGCGGGGCGAACGGGTGTTTCCCGAAGAGGCTTCCGAATACGTAGGCTCCCATGTCGCTGAACTTCGTCACCATCACCAGAAACAGGACGTAATATTGCCCGGTGGTCGCCCCGTCGGCCTCGCGCGGTGTCAGGTAGATGATCTTCGTGATGAAGCTGAACAGCCAGGGGATATACAGCAACCCGAAGAGCGTGTAGCTCATCGCCCGCAACGGCTCCCCGCCGGTGCCGCGGAACATCTGTCGCGCAAAGGTGACGATCAGGAAAAGAACCAGCACGACCAGCTCGAAATCGTATGCGTTTTCCGGCCCCTGCCCCTTCATCAGCAAAAAGCCGCCGCCAAGGAGGACAACCGCGCAGATCAGCCCGGTCAGCGTGAAAACCCCGATGCCGTCCCCCTCGAGCATGCGGTAGTATTCCCACAAAGCCACGAGCGCCATGACAGCCAGCAGGCAGAAAAACCCGAAATCGTATCCCGAGAAAATCGTGGCCAGCATCAGCGCCCACAAACCCGCCGTGCTCGAGAGCCGGAGGTAAAACGTGAGCCGCTTCGTGTTCATGGGTGTTCGGAGAAACAATCAGACACGCGCCGCACCGGCAATCCCGAAAGCCGAATCGCGCTTTTCGAAATCATCGTTCCTTGGGGTTGACTTATGGCCATATCCAGGCATCAAACACAGAACCGATGAACCCCTTGTCCCGCAATGAAATCCATGATCGCCACGCGGGCCGATGGACCCCATGAACTTCCTGGACACAAATATTCTTCTCTATGCCGGATGGAACGCGCCGGAGGACGCCAGGAAAAAGCAGATCGCCTCGGCGATCATCGCTTCGGTTGAATTCGCCATTTCCACGCAGGTGGTTCAGGAATTCATCGCGAACGCACTTGGAAAAAAATCACTGGGTTTCACCGGGGCGGGCATCGAAGCCACGCTGGAAAGCCTGCGATCCATCACCGTTCTCCCGGTGACATATGGCCTGGTGCTCCAGGCCTGGAGGCTTCATCGGCGTCACGCCGTTTCCCAATGGGATGCCACCATCCTCGCTGCCGCCCTGGAGCTGGGCTGCCAAACCCTCTACTCCGAAGGCCTCAACCACGGCCAGGACTACGATGGAGTGAAGGTTGTCAATCCCTTCCTCCTCCCCGCTCTTTGAGATTCAGTTTTGCGCGGAAAAACCACGCGATGCATATCCCGTCCCTCATTGAAAAAAAGCGCGATGGCGGACGCCTGGAAGACGCGGAGATCGCGGAGTTGATCGCAGGGTATTGCTCGGGCGAAGTGCCGGACTACCAGATGAGTGCGCTGGCAATGGCGGTTTTTTTTCGGGGGATGTCGAACGGTGAGACGTCCGCGCTGACGGCGGCGATGCGGGACAGCGGGCGGGTGTTCCGCTGGCCGGAGGGATCGCCCCCGAAAGTGGACAAACATTCCACCGGGGGCATCGGCGACAAGGTTTCCCTCGTCCTCGCCCCGCTCCTCGCCTGCGACAGCCTGTGGGTTCCGATGGTCTCGGGACGCGGGCTCGGGATCACCGGCGGCACGCTCGACAAACTTGAGAGCATCCCCGGCTTCAACGCCCGCCTCGACGAAGCCGCCTGCCTGCGCCAAATCGAAAAAATCGGGGTTTTCATGGCCGGCCAGACGGAGGATTTCTGTCCGGCGGACAAGCGGCTTTACGCCCTGCGCGATGTGACCGCCACCGTCCCCTCGATACCGCTGATCATCGCCAGCATCATGTCGAAGAAACTCGCCGAGTCGCTGGACCGCCTCGTGCTCGACGTGAAATTCGGGAGCGGGGCATTCATGAAAACCCGCGCGGATGCGGAGTTGCTGGCCGCCGGGCTTGCTGCGGCGGGCGAGGGAAACGGAGTCCGGACATCTTTCCTCCTTTCGCCAATGGACGAACCGCTCGGCCGCACGGTCGGCAATGCCCTCGAGGTCCGCGAGTCTGTTGAAACGCTCCAGGGCAACGGCCCGGACGACCTGGTCGCCATCACTCTCGACCTCGCGGCGGGCGTCTCCGATTCGCCGAGAGACGTTCTCGCGAGGCGTCTGAAGGATGGTTCGGCATGGAGGAAATTCCTCGCGCTCGTCGAAGCCCAGGGAGGCGACCCGCGCGCCTTCGAGGATTGGGGGCATTTTCATCCGGCCCCGGTCGTTCATCCGTGCCCCGCTCCCCGCGATGGGGAGATCGCAAAAATGGATGCGGGCCGGATCGGCCTGGCGGCCGTGCGGCTGGGGGCCGGGCGCCACAGGGCGGACGACGCCATCAATCCGTCCGTCGGTTTCTCGGGTATCAGGAAAATCGGCGAGCGCGTCTCAAAAGACGAGCCGCTCCTCTGGATCCACGCCGCCACTGCGGCGGATGCGGACGCCGCCGCGCGGGCCGTTCACTTCGAGATGCGGTAAGGGAGTCCGCCTCGCTCAAGGGACGACACGGCGGTCGTCCCCCCATTGTGCTACTTCCGGTAAAAACCGGCGACCGCTTCTGCGACCGCCTCGATTTCCTCTGGCCGCAGCTCGGGGAAAATCGGGAGCGCCAGGGATTCCCGGGAAGCGGTTTCGGAAACCGGGAAGTCCCCGGATTGGTATCCCAGATACGCGAAGCATTCCTGAAGGTGGAGCGGGACCGGGTAATAGATCGCGCACCCGATGCCCGCCGCCTGGAGGTGGGCCATGAGCGCATCGCGGTTGCTGGCGCGGATGACGTATTGATGGTAAATATGGCTGTTCTCCAAACCCTGGGACGGCGGAGGCGGGGGAGTCAGGAATTCGCCCAGTCCTTTTGAAGCGAAGGCCTCGCGATAAAGCGAGGCATTGCGCCTGCGGGCGGCATTCCAGCCGGCGAGGTGCGGAAGCTTGGCGTGGAGGACGGCGGCCTGCAGCGCATCAAGGCGGAAATTGCCGCCCACTTCGCGGTGAAAATACCGTTGCTCCATCCCGTGGTTGCGCAGGAGGCGGAGGCGCGTGGCCAGCGCCTCGTCGCGGCAGACCGCCATCCCCCCGTCGCCCGCACCCCCCAGATTTTTCGTCGGAAAAAAGCTGAAATACGAGGTTTCGGCGATCGCCCCCGCCTTGGCGGTCCCGGATGCGCCACGGTATTCCGCCCCGGCCGCCTGGGCCGCGTCCTCGATCACCGACAAGTGGTGGTGTCTGGCGATTGCAAGGATCTCGTCCATCCTGCAGCAGGCCCCGAAAAGGTGGATGGGGATGACGGCCCGGACCCTGTTTCCACGGGGCGTGACGGGGCACCCATCGGCATCCGCTTTGCAGCGGGTTCCGAGATACTCCTCCAATTTCGAGGGGTCCAGGTTGAGCGTGCCCGTCTCGACATCCACAAAAACCGGCTCGGCCCCCGTCCGGTGAATGCATCCCGCCGTGGCAAAAAATGTGTAGGGCGTCGTGACGACCGCGTCGCCGGGCCCGACCCGGAGGGCCATGAGAATCGCGAGCTGGGCATCGGTTCCCGAAGACATCCCGATCGCGGCTCCGCCTCCGACGAAGTCACGGAAGGCCAATTCGAACTCTTCGACGGCCGCGCCGAGGATGAACTGCTGCGATTCGAACAGCCTCTCCACCCGGGCGGCGACCGCGCCCTTCACCAGCGCATGCTGGCGTGTCAGATCAAGCAGCGGGACGCGCACGTCGCGTTATTTCACGACGCCGAATTCGGCGCGGCGGTTTTTTGCCCAGGCCGCTTCGCCGCTTCCCGGATCGGCCGGCATTTCCTTGCCGAAGCTCACCGTCTGGATGTTGCCGGCGGGAACGCCGTCGTCGATCAGCGCCTGCCGGACCGACTGCGCGCGGCGCTCGCCCAGCCCGCGGTTATACTCGTCGGTCCCGCGGTCGTCCGTGAATCCGGCGACAATCAGGTTGCCCGGGACGGCTTTCATGGCGGAGGCCACCGCCTGGATTTTCGGCTGCTCGTCACCCGAGACATCGTAGCTGTCGTAGGCGAATTGCACGGGGGAGAATTTTCCCCGGTTGACGTTTGTCCCAAAAAAGTTCGCCCCCTCGACCCGGTCCCCGAGCGGGGTGCCGGTGACGTAGTCGCCATCCACCCCGGCGTAAAGGTCGCCCTTCTTTTTCATGCAGGCGGACAGGCTGAGACCCAGGACGGTGACGAGTGCAAAGTGAAGCGGAAATTTGCTCATGGTGATGGAATGCAGGATATCCCGAAGAAAATCAAGATTCTCTTGTTCCCGGCGGGGCAGAGTGGGGAGACCCGAGTCATCTTGGGGGCGGCGGCGACTGTTCCCCTTCGGTTCCGGCAGCCCCAAAATGGGAGTTGTCAAAGCGGCTCCCTTGCCTACGTTGACGCGGATGTTTCGTTTTTTGATGATTGCGGCGCTCGGGGCGGGGATCGCCCAGGCCACGCCGGTTGCCAGGAGCCTCGTCCGCATCGAAGCCACTTCCCAGGAGCCCGACTACAAAGCCCCGTGGAATCCCGGGGAGGTTTCCGGCGGAGTCGGAGCCGGGTTCATCATCGGCGGGAACCGCATCATGACGAACGCCCATGTCGTCAGCAACGCGAAATTCCTGACCGTTTCCAAGGAGGGGAACCCGAAGCCCCGCCCCGCCCGCGTGCTTTTTATCGCCCATGATTGCGACCTCGCGCTTTTGACCGTCGATGAATCCGGGTTTTTCAAAGGCACGACCCCGCTGGAGCTCGGCGGCATCCCCGCGATCGAGTCCGTGGTCTCGGTCTACGGCTATCCGATCGGCGGATCCCGGCTGTCGGTGACGCAGGGGATCGTCTCGCGCATCGACTTCCAGACCTACACGCACTCGGGGATGGATTCCCACCTCACGGTCCAGATCGACGCGGCGATCAACCCCGGCAACAGCGGCGGGCCGGTGATGCAGGGCGGAAAAGTGGTCGGGGTGGCATTCCAGGGATACAGCGGGGACGTCGCCCAGAACGTCGGCTACATGATTCCCACGCCCGTCATCCGGCGCTTTCTGAAAGATGTCGAAGACGGCCATTACGACCGGTATGTGGACCTCGCGTTGAGCTATCAAACCCTGTTCAACCCGGCCGCCCGCGCGGCGCTCGGGCTCAAGGATGACGATCTCGGCGTGCTGGTGGGCAGCGTTTATGGTGGCGGCTCATCGGATGGGATCGTCAGGCCGGGAGACGTCCTGACGGCCATCGACGGGCTGCCGATTTCCGGCGACGCGACGATTCCGATGGACGACGATTCGGTTCCGCTGGCCGAGGTCGTGGAGCGGAAATTCAAGGGCGACGAGGTCTCCCTCGACGTCGTGAGGGATGGAAAACCCGCGAAACTCAAAATCCCCCTCAGCGATCCGTGGCCGTTCAACCTTCACAGCAATGTCTACGACGAGGACCCGCGGTTCGTGGTGTTCGGGGGGCTGATCTTCCAGCCGGTCGACCAAAATTTCATGACCGCGCACGAGCCGGAAGACCTCCGCCTCCGGTATATGTTCGATTTTTTCATCGAGGATAAAATCTACAAGGACCACCCGGAAATCGTCGTCCTCAGCGGGATCCTCGCCGACCCGGTGAATGCTTACGCCAACGATTTCCGCCACGCGATCGTGGACGAGATCAACGGCACGAAAATCAAGCGGCTCGCCGATGTCGCAGCGGAGTTCGCCAAGCCCGCCGACTACTACGTCATCAAGATGGCCGGTGCCGGGCGCCCGGTCGTCCTCGAACGCAAGGCGGTGGAGGAAGCCCGTCAGCGGATCTTGTCGCGCTACGCCGTGACACGGGAGCAAAACCTGTGAGCGCGAGAGCCCTCGTCCTGTTTGCGGCCATCTGCCTTCCGGCGATGGGCGGCGTGACCCCCCAGCCAAAAACCGACAAGGAGGGGGCGACAAGCAATTCGTCGGTCCTCCGCGTCAACTCGACCAACCAGGCCTACGACTTCTTCCGCCCGTGGACAAAAAAGGCACCGTTCTCGCGCCGGGGACTGGGGACGCTGATCGAAGGCGGGCGGATTCTGGTGACGGCTGAGCTGGTCGCGAACAACACCTTCATCGAACTCGAAAAGGCGGCGACTGCGGAAAAATCCTCCGCGACCGTCGAGCGGGTGGATTACGAGTGCAACCTCGCGGTGCTCCGTCCCACGGACCCGGCCTTCATCGCAGGCATGAAGCCGATGGCGCTCGACGATGGGGTGCGCATCGGCGACCGCGCCACGGTCCTGCAGTTGGAGCCGAACGGGGAAATCGCGCAAACCCTGGGCACGGTCACCTCGATTGCGGTTGGCGCTTATCCGCTGGACAACATGGGGCTGCTCCTTTTCCGGCTCAGCGCCCCGATGCAGCAGCGCGACGGAAGTTTCACCCTGCCGGCGGTCCGAGACGGGAAACTGCTCGGCCTCCTCATGCGATACGACGCGCGCAGCCAGACAGCCGACCTGATTTCCTCGCCCGTCATCGGCCATTTTCTCGCCGAGGCGGGGAAGGGCAATTATGGCGGGTTTGCGCGGGCGGGCCTCGCGTTCTCGGCGACCCGCGACCCGCAGCTGCGCCGCTACATCGGCCTCAACGAGCCGGGCGGTGTCTACGTGACGGATGTCCTGACCGGCGGACCCGGGGAAAAGGCCGGGCTGCTCAAAGGCGACGTGATCCTCGCCGTGGACGGGAAAGCCATCGACCAGGACGGCAATTACGAGGACAAGGAATTCGGGCGGATCGCGTTCAGCCACATCACGAACACGCTGTCGCGCCCGGGCGACACCCTGGTGTTCCGTGTTTTCCGCGAGGGAAAGACCCTGGAGATCCCGGTGAAGATGGAACCCCGCGACCGTTCGAAAATCGTGAGCGAGTCCTACGTCGTCGACCGGGTGCCGCGATACGTCGTGCTGGGAGGAGTGGTGTTCATGGAGCTTTCGCGGCCCTACCTCCAGGAATGGGGCGGGGACTGGCTGAAGGAAGCGCCGCAGCGGCTGGTTTTTTACGATGCCTTCCAGAACGAGCTGCCGCAGGATCGCGGCAAAATTGTCTTCATTTCGCAGATCCTCCCGAGCCAGGACACGATCGGCTACGAGGGCCTCGACAACCTCGTCGTCTCCAAAGTCAACGGGCGGGAAATCCGGAGCCTCGACGATCTCGCCGAAGCCGTCAGGCACCCGGTCAACGGGTTCCAAAAGATCGAGATCGAAGAGGATCCCGGCGTCCTGTTCCTGGATGCGGCGGCCATCGAGGCGAACCGGGACAAGCTCGTCAAAAAATACGCGCTCCCGGCACTGCAGCGGCTTTGAGGGACCGGGGGATTCCCTCGCACGTCAGGATGTCCGCCTGCTCCCCTCCTTGTGGCCCTACGCGGCCACGGCCACCGCATTCCCGGCCCCGGGCCGCACGGCGGCAAGCTCCGGAGACCGGTCGTAGAACGTCGGCGGCTCGCTGCTTTCCCGTGTCAGCTCCTTCTTCATCGCCCGCAAAACCCAGCGCCCGCCGAGGGATGCCGCCAGCCTGGACGACAACCCGAAGTGCTTGTGCAGGTCGCGCAGGATGGAATCCGCCTCGCGATACATGGGGGAATTTTTCGGGTACCACTGCCGGGTCGCCCAGAGCACCGCGGAGTATTGGTGCGGGAGGGTGCAGGCCTCGCGCCGGAACCGTTTCCTGACCCGTTCATCGGGGTGCTTGGAATACTTTTTCCATCCGCGCAGCGTCGCGCGGGCCATGCGCATGATGCTCGGGCCGTTGGCTTCGAAGTCGCGAGCGAACGCTTTTAAAAGAAAGCCGGTTTCGTCGCCCGGCGGGATATGCGCGTGGCGGTGCGCGAAACGGAGCTGCCCGTGGATGTCGGAAGGGTCCTCGCAGCCCGGATCGATCAGGGTTCCATCCGCGCGGTGCTGCTCGAAAAGCGGGGTGCCCGCCACCGGCGTGTAGAGCATGAACTGGTGGAATTCGGTGTTGTGCGAGACCGCGTGCTCGATGGCCGCGTCCAGATTCTCCGGCGTGTGTTCTTCCAGCCCGATGATCGTTGACCCGAGGATGCTGATCCCGTGCGACTGGAGATCGCGCACCAGCTCGTGGGTGTCGGTCCCGGCAAGCTTCTGATACTGGCTCTTCTTGCCTTCCAGGCCAATCCAGACCCAGGAAATCCCGAGCCGCACCAGTTGGTCCATCGTGTAGGACTGCAGGACGTTCGCCGAGCTGAAGACGTAAAGCGACCAGCTCTTGCCGTGCTTCTCCATCAGCTCGAGCAGGCGTAGCGCCCGCTTCTTGTGCAGGAGGAAATTCTCGTCCATCACGAAAAACGACTGCACTCGCATGTCCCGCTCCAGACCCGTCATCACCTCGAACAGCTCGTCCCCGGTCTCGTAGAAATTGATGAAACGGCCCTTCCCGCCGAACATCGCCGAAGTCGAACAAAAATTGCACCCCATCGGGCATCCGACCGACGGGATCAGCGTCGCCGCCACATACCCCGGCTTCTCCACGAGATCCAACCCCATCGTCCGCGTGCCGATACCGGACAGAATCCGCGGGTGCCGGATCGGGGCACCGGCATCCTCCCCGAGAAATTCGCGGAACCAACGCACTCCCTCGCCACGAACCACGAAGTCCGCATTCAGGCGCTCTTCGATCCGGGGCATCCCCGAAATGTGGCCGCCCACGATGATCTTGGCGTTGGGCTGAAGCTCGCGCACCAGCCGGCACATTTCCCGGGCCTTGAGAAAATTCGGCGGGATCGCGCTGATGGCCACGATGTCGTAGGACTCGCTTTTCAGTTCCTCGATAAACCGCTCCCGTGTCGGAAAATCCAGGAGGGCGCTCGGCGCGGAGATGTTTTCCCGGATCAGCATCAGGCCCCAGGAACGGTGGAACATGCGGAGGGAAAACGGCCCCTGCAAGCGGGTGACCTGGTTGTGGTAAAGCTCCATCGGGTTGATCGCCCGGCTCCCGAACTCGTCATCACGGGCATAGGGACCAAAGACGCTGGAAAAAAGAATTCTGGGGAGGGCGCGGGGCAAACCCGAGACCTCGCACTCCCACTGCGGCATGTATGACATAAGGCGGCTAACCTACCCTTGCCCGCCGACAGCACCACGGGTTTTCTCCAATATTCGGGACAAAACCCCTCATGCCTTGACCGGGGTCAATGAATCGCACCCGTCCCGGCCCCGAAACACCCCCTGCCCGACGGGTTTTTCCGCGAAGATCATCAGGAAAAGGGCGCAGGTGCCACGAATCCCGCCAGCGGGATCAGCCGACAAGCACCGACTTGGCTTCACGCCACGCCGTTCAGGCCGGGACACTCTCGCCGCGAAGTTCGAGCACGCGCCGGATAATTTCCTCGATGAGGTTGTTCGGGCAACTGGCCCCGGCGGTGACGCCGACTTCGAGGGGACGATCCAAGGGGAGCCAGCCCTCGGAGATGACCTCCGTTTTCTTTTGCAGGTCGTAATGGCGGATCTCCCGGGCCGAGAGAAGGCATCCGGCATTCCGCACGAACCATGTCGGATGGTTTTTTCCGCCGATTTCGACGAGGTGGGTCGTGTTCGAGCTGTTGTATCCCCCGATCACGATGAGAAGGTCCAAGGGTTCCTCCAGAAGCTGGAAGAGCGCGTCCTGCCGTTCCTGGGTGGCCCCGCAAATGGTGTCGAAATAGCGGAAATTCGACGTGCTGCCGCCGTCCCGGCGCGCAATGGCCTCCCGGAGCAGCGCCTGGATGGTTTCGGTCTCGTTGCGCAGCATCGTGGTCTGGTTGGCCACTCCGATGCGCCGGAGGTGGAGGGACGGGTCGAACCCCGGGCTCGTGGCTCCGGAGAAGTCCGCGAGAAACTCCGCCGGGTCGCCACCGTTCTCGAGGAAATCGCAGACCCGCCGGGTCTGCTCCAGATCCAGGATGACGAGGTAGTGGCCGGTGCCGTCCGGACCGAGCGCACGGGACGCCGTGGCGCGGGTTTCCTCGTGCGCGGCCTTGCCGTGAATGATCGACGTCACCTGCTCGGCGGCATTTTGCCGGACACGCTTCCACACGCTCATGACATCGCCGCACGTCGTATCCACGACCTGGCAGCCCAGATCCCGGATCCGCTGGACGGTTTTCACCTCGGCACCGAAAGCAGGGACGATCACCACGTCGCTGGCCCCCAGCCGGTCGAGTTCCCCGGCGGTCGGACGGGGGGAAAGGTGCCGGATCCCCAAGGCCGCCATCTGCGCGTTCACGTCCGGGTTATGGATGATTTCGCCGAGCAGAAATATCCGGCGACCGGAAAAAACCTTTCCGGCCGCGTAGGCCAGATCGATCGCGCGCTCGACCCCGTAGCAAAACCCGAACTGCTTCGCGAGCCGGATCGTCGTGCGTCCGGCACCGAGGACTCCGCCGCCGACGCGGATCTTTTCCACCAGCTCGCTCCGGTAGTGGCTCTCGACCTGGGCCTGCACGTGGGACATCACGTCCGGAGTGCGCAGGTTCACCCGTGGGGGGGCAGGCGTTCCGGGCTTCACCGGATCAGGGCTGGTCGCGCGGAATGTCGCCAGGGTCTTTTTTGAAGACAGCAGGAGAGATGGTGAACGACTTTGGCGGATCCGGGTCGTTGTAGTCCTGTGGGCGAGGAGGGTTTTTTCCGAGAGTCTGGTCCTCGGGCTGGCTCTGGGCGATGCTCACCGGAGTGCCGATCCTGACGATTTCGTAGAATTCGCGGGCGGCATTTTCGTGCAGCCTCAGGCATCCGTGCGTGCGGGGGACCGGCCAGACGGACCCCGTATGGAACCCGTAGCCGGGGGAGAACCCGACCCAGTATTGCATCGGGAACCCGACGTAGTGATACCCGCCGCCGGGCCGCTGGCCGCTGGTGCCCGCGACGATGTTCCCGCCGTTCACCCAGAAACCGTAGGAACCGGAACGTTTGTTCTCGATTTTTTCGATGACCGAGAAGTGCCCCCTCGGGGTGGGCTTCGCCGGCAGCCCGATGGCCGTCGCCGTGACGAGCAGCGGCTTGTTGCCCTCCATCACATAAACCATGCGGTTCTGCAGCGAGACCTTCACGCGCACGTTCGCGGGGTTTTTCGGCTTGTAGCCGACCGGGTCGTAGACCGGGCGGATTTTCATCGTCTCACAACCCGCCAGGGCGACGGCGGCGAGGGCCAGCGGGACCAGAAATTTATTCTTCATGCAGCCATGTGAAAAAGCTAAAATGCCCGGTTTGTCAACTGGTGGTTGAAAAAAATAACCGGGATTGCAGGCGGCGGGCGGGCAGCTATTGTCGCCGGATGTATCAAGAGCACGATTTCCACTACGCGATGGAAAACACCCGTGTCGTGGTGAGCCCACAGAGCGGCATCGAGACGTTCGGGACCACCCGGTTCCATTTCTCCCTCGTCAGCGAGCTGCTGGACCAGGTCGATACCGTGCGGATCCGGAACGGGCGCATCGAGGCCGAACGCCCGCGCATCGTCTCCCCACACCATTTCAGCAAACTGCTCCTCGACGGGTTCGGGGACGACGCGCGCGAATATGCCGACTGGGTCGAATCCCACGGGGCCACATTCAAAATCCTGCGATACGGCTTCCAGTTCCGGAAAACCGATCTCTCCGAAGAGGTCGTCCGGGAGCCGATGGAGACCGCCCTGGAGCGCCTGCGGAAGAACATCGACTCGGGAAACGACCCGCTCGCGGCCCTCATCGCCGGGGTGGACGATGCCTGGGAGGTCTGCCTGCTCAAATTCTCCATGGAAATGATCCAGCGCTCGGCGGGCGGGAATGTGGACGAGTGGAAGCGGCGGGGGTTGATTTGATTTCCGCGTTTCCATTTTTCCGCCGCATTGCGTAGGCTTGTCAGCCATGATTGCCAGAGTCCTTGTCGTCCTGTTCCTCGTTGCCGCCATTTTGGGGGGCACGGTCTTCTTTGCCTACGAGCTCTACCTCAAACCCAAGAAGCTCGACGTGGAGGAGAAAAAGCTGGCGGACGTCGCCCCCACCCCGCCTCCGGATCCCAGCTTTCCGGATTTCGAAAAACTCAAACCCGTCCTGGACCTCAACTCCGCCGAGGCCCACGCGGCGATCTCGGAATTTCTGGACAGGTATCCGGATTCGCCGATGGCTCCTGCTGCCAGGGCGGCGCTCGGCCGGATCAACGTGGCCCAGCTCCTGTCCCCTTCCCCCTCCCCGGACAAAACCGTCTACGCGGTGGTCAAGGGGGATTCCCTCGTGAAGATCGCCGGGAAATTCAAAACCGGGGCGGAGTTGATCTACTGCCTCAACGGCCTCCACACGATCAACCTTCAAATCGGGCAGGAGCTCGTCATCCCCAAGCTCGACACATCCCTGGTGCTCGACCGAAAGGCCATGACGCTCACGCTCCAGAACGCCGGGGCCTTCGTTCGGGAGTATCCGGTCAAGTCGCTCAAGCTCCCCCCGGCCGCAGCAGCCGGCACCGTCCAAACGAAGGTCGGCGACAAAATCGCGATGAAGGGAGGCGTGCGGGTGGCCTTCGGCACGAAGGATTACGAGGGCAGCGACCGCTGGGTGATGCTCGGCCCGGGTGTCATTCTCCGCGGGACGCCGCCGCCCGCCGACGACGGGTCCGAAACCCCCATGCCTCCAGGCATCGTGCTCGACCCCGCCGATGCCTCGGAAATTTACGTCTTCACCGCCCGCGGAACCCCGGTGACCATCAAGTGAGCACGCCATGAAACACCAGCCGCTGGAATTCGAAAAACCCATTCTCGAACTCGAGGAAAAACTGGAGGAATTCAAGCGCCAGCTCGCCGGACGGAACATCGACCTCGACCCCGAAGTGCGGCGGATGCAGGAAAAAATCCAGGCCACCCGCATGGAGGTTTATTCGAACCTGACCGCGTGGCAGAGGGTCCAGATCGCCAGGCACACCGCCCGCCCGTTTTTTCTCGATTACATCGCCGCCGCCTTCACGGATTTTGTCGAGCTCAAGGGCGACCGCCTGTTCGGCGACGATCCCTCGATGCCCGGCGGCCTGGCCCGCATCGACGGCTTCAAATGCGCCGTCATCGGGCAGCAAAAAGGTCGCGACGTGAAGGAAAACCTCCTCCGGAATTTCGGGAGCCCCCACCCCGAAGGCTACCGGAAGGCGCTCCGCCTCATGCGCATCGCGGAAAAATTCGGGCTCCCCGTCGTGGCCCTCATCGACACGCCGGGGGCGTATCCCGGGGTGGGTGCCGAAGAGCGCCACATCGCCGAGGCCATCGCCGTGAACATCCGCGAGATGATGGTCCTCCGGACGCCGGTTGTCGCCGTCGTGATCGGCGAGGGCGGGTCCGGTGGAGCCCTGGGGATCGGCGTGGCGGACCGCGTCCTCATGATGGAAAACTCCTATTACTCCGTAATCAGCCCGGAAGGTTGCGCCGCCATCCTCTGGAAGCACCGCAAACACGCCCCCGAGGCCGCGGAAGCCCTCAAACTCGAGGCCCGAGGGTTGCTGGACATGGGACTCGTCGACGGGGTCATCCCCGAGCCTCCCGGCGGCGCCCACCACGATCACGCGACCGCCGCGCAGAACCTCAAAGCCGCCATCCTCGCCGCGCTTCGCGAGGTGGTCGAAATCCCCGTCGACGAGCTCGTGCGGCAGCGCTACGAGAAATTCCGCAGGATGGGCGTCTTCCAGGAATCAGGGTCTGGAAGAACATGAAGATCATCGATCGCATGGTCGGGCTCGGGATTTTTCTCACCACGTTGTTCGGCGTCGTGGTCCTGAGCCTCATCCTGGTCCTGGGAAACATCTTCAAGGAACTCCTCGACATCCTGATCAACAACCCGGACGTGCCGATCTCGACCGTCCTCGCCTTCATGGCCCTGGTTCTGCCGTTTTCCCTCACATTCACCATTCCCTGGGGGTTTCTGACCGCCCTGCTCCTCGTGTTCGGGCGCATGTCCGCAGACAACGAGCTCATCGCGCTCAAGTCCAACGGCGTGAGCGTGCCCAGGATCTGCGTGCCCGCGTTCCTCCTGGCGGTCGCGCTCACGCTCATCTGCTTCTGGATCAACGTCGAAGTCGCGCCGCGGGCCGAGCAGGCCATGACACGCGCGGTGGTCGATATCGCCACGAGCAATCCCGCATCGCTTTTCCGCGCGGACGAAGTGGTCGACAAGTTCCCCGACCGCCGCGTCTACGTCGGGAAAAAGGACGGGGACAAGCTTCTCAACATCATCGTCTTCGAGCTCAACGACGAATACGTCCCCAAGCAGATGATCTACGCGAAGGAAGGCGTGCTTTCGACAGACCCGGACAACAGCTCGCGCCTTCTTCTCCGGCTCTTCAACGCGCGGTTCGAGCAGCGCGACGAAAAGGACCCCCGGGATGTTTCCAAAATCCAGCAGGGCATCGTGATGAAGGAGGGCGTCTTCCCGATCTCCCTGGAAAAGTTTTTCGAGGAATTCCAGGGCAACCGCCGCATGAGTTCCTACACCCTGCCCGAGCTGGCGGATTTTCTGGCCAAGGGCGCGGGGACCCGGCACACCGAGGCGGTCGTCGAATTCAACAAGCGCTTCTCCGCATCCCTGGCCAGCGCCGCTTTCGTTCTCATCGCCGTGCCGCTGGGAATCACCGCTCACAGAAAGGAAACATCCGTCGGCTTCGCCCTGAGCCTCGTCATCGCCTTCACCTACTTTTTCTTCATCATCATGGCGGACACGTTCCGTAACAACCCGTCGGCACATCCGGCCGTTCTGATCTGGATCCCCAACGTCCTCTTCTTCGCGTTGGGGTCCTACCTTTTTTCCCGGCTGGCCAGACGTTGACCCCCTCACCCATGCGCCTTGTCCTCCGTCTGGTGTTTCTCCTCGTGGTCCTCGCCCTGCTCGCTGTGGGGGGGGGCCTGGCGTGGTTCAGTTCCTGGAGGGCGGAAAGGATGGTCCGCCTCAACGCCGCGTCCTCGATCGCGGAAACATCCGCCGGCAACGTGGAGTACCTGCAGGAAGGCGACGGGCCGACCATCCTGGTTTTTCACGGCGCTCCGGGCGGGTACGACCAGGCGATGCTCGTCGGCGGCAGTTTGGCGGGCGAGGGCTTCCAGATCCTTGCCCCATCCCGCCCCGGCTACCTGCGCACACCGCTTGCCTCGGGGATGACGCCGGAGAAGCAGGCCGACGCCATGGCGGCGCTCCTCGACACGCTGGGGATCGACAATGTCGCCGTCATGGGGGTCTCGCTGGGAGCCCCTGCCGCCATCGAATTTTGCCTCCGATACCCCAAACGCGCCTGGGCGCTGGTCCTGGTCTCCGCAGTGACGAAAAAGAAACCGCCGGGACCCCCTCCCCCGCCGTTGCCGCAGCTCCTGAACGAACGCCTGACCGGGGATGTCGGCTCCTGGTTTCTTGTCCACACCGCAGACACCAACCCCTCCGAAGCCCTGGGGTGGTGCTTCGACCTGGCCCAGACGGCAGATGCGACGCTCCGCCCGAAATGGGTCCAATCGGTTCTCGGGAACCGCTGGCAGCTCTCGTGGTTTCAAGACCTCGTCGGCACGATCTCCCCGATCAGCCCGAGGGAAACCGGCCTGAAAAACGACCTCCTCCAGCTCAAGGCCCTGCCCGACTTCGCGTTCGACACGCTCGCCCTGCCCGCTCTTCTGGTTCACGGTGCCGACGACCCCTTTGTTCCCCCGGCGGAAATCGAAGCCGTCAAAAAACGCATGCCCAACGCCGAGGTGCTCCTGGTTCCCGAGACCGGACATCTCCCAGAAATCGGCCCGCAAAGCTCGGCCGTCCCCGAAAAAATCAAAGGGTTTCTGGCGCGTTTCCACAACGGGCAAAGCCCGCCCTGAGCCGGAGGAGGTCCCCGCAGGCACGGGCGGCGGGAATCCGCCGGGCTCGCCCGGGATTCCGTATTCCCAACGGGAAACGAGAAATGCCTGGGGTAGAGTGTGGAGACCCCGGCGGGATGAGAGGTGTTAAAAAATGGGGCCAGTCAAATTCCTGACAAATTGGACATGAGCGAACCAGATGATTGTTTCAAACATCTTTGCCTGACCCCATATGCTCAAGGATTCGTTACAATCTCGTCACATTGGAGTCTACGGCCCGCTCAGAATTCCTGTCCGGGAAAACGCTCGAGGATCGCCTGCATCACGCGGTTTTCTTCGGGCGGCATGAGCTTCCGCCGCGCGATCCGCCGCCGCACGCAATCCAGGAACTCCAGCCAGTCCTCGATCGGCGGCTCCTCCACCGCCTCCCATTGGTCGAAACGCTTTTCCCGCGCAAAAAAACGGTATCGCCCGCCGTTGTGGGCCACGTAGACGTCGCGTTTCGTGCCGTCTTCCAGCGTGCGTTCAAATCCGATTTCCGCTTTGGCCATGACCGTTGACCAGATGTATCCCGAAAGCTCCCGCCTGGCCACTCCCATCGCAACCCCCCTCGCGGAACCTCCTGGTGCGGATGGCGCGCTTCCCTCTTGCTTTTTTCCGCCCCGCGTCGTTCTTGAACCCGATGCGCACGACAAAAATTATCTGCACGCTGGGGCCGGCGACGGATTCGCCGGAGGTTTTGAGGGAAATGATTTTGGCGGGGACGAACATCTTCCGGCTCAACATGAGCCACGGCACGCACGAGTGGGTCCGGGATGTCGTGAAAAAAATCCGCGCGGTTTCCGCGGATCTCGGCTCGGTCACCGCGATCCTCATGGACACCCAGGGCCCGGCCATCCGCACGGGGGACCTGAAAAACAAGCTCGCCCTCAAGCCCGGGGACATCTTCGAGTTCACGGTCCGGGGATCGCGGAGCGAGGAGCAGTTCTCGACCGACGTAAATTACGACGGGCTCGTGGACGACATCTCGGTCGGGGACGTCGTGCTGGTGGACAACGGGGTGATGCACATGAAGGTGCTCCAGAAAAATTCCAACAGGATCCGCTGCGAGGTCCTCACGGCGGGGACCCTCGGCTCCCGCCGCCACATCAACCTCCCCGGGGTGAAGGTCAACCTCCCTCCCCTCACGGAAAAAGATTTGGCCGACATTGAGGTCGGCGTGCAGGTCGGCGTGGACTTCGTCGCCCTGAGCTTCTGCCGCGAGGCGGCGGATATCCTCGAGCTCAAGCGCCTGCTCCGCGAGCGGGGAAGCTCCGCCCACACCATCGCAAAAATCGAAGACCAGCACGCCGTCAAATTCGTAAACGACATCATCCGCGCCTCCGATGCCGTGATGATCGCCCGCGGCGACCTCGGCATCGAATGCGCGATGGAGGAGCTCCCGATCATCCAGCGCCGGATCATCAAAAAATGCATCCAGATCGGGCGTCCGGTCATCGTCGCCACCCACATGCTCGAGAGCATGATCGAAAACCCCCTGCCCACCCGCGCGGAAATCACCGATGTCGCGAACGCGGTCTTCGAGCAGGCGGACGCCATCATGCTCAGCGGGGAAACCACCGTCGGAAAATACCCCGTCCAGTGCGTCAAAATCCTCGACCGCGTCGCGCGCCGGATCGCCCGCAGCGGCGGGGCGGGCTACGCGAAGGACGCCGTCGTGGATTCCACGCGCCTGAAAACCGTGCGTTCCGCAGTCACCCTCGCCAACTCGTTTCCCGATGCCAAAATCGTGGTGTTCACCCGGCGCGGGTATATGGCCGACCATGCCAGCCACCTCCGCCCGGAAAATGCCCCGATCTTCGCGTTTGCGCCCACCGCAGAAGTCGTCCGCCGACTCGCGCTGAACTGGAACGTCCACCCGATTCAGATGTCGTTCGGCATCGATCCCGACCACACGATCGCCGACGCCGAGGTCGAGCTGGTGCGCCGCGGTCTGGTGGTCAAGGGCGACCATCTCGTCATCCTCAGCGATGTGAAGGCGGGCAGTGAGCGCTTCGACTCCATCCAGCTCCGCCAAGTGATTTAGCGCGGCTTTGGGCCGCCGTCAGACCTCCGCACCGCTCCCACCGCGTTTTTCGCGCCGTCAGCGCGCGAATATTTCCAAGGTCAGCCGCAGTGCGACGTGTCGGAATTTTGTTTTTGCGCCCGCATCTTTACAGGAAATCCCGCTGATCAGGCTGCCGGGAACGGGATCACCATCAAGCCGGGGATGTCCTGAAAATGTTTGTCTGCCGTGAGCACGGAGACTCCCGCCCGCAACGCACAGGCGGCGATGAGGATGTCCTGCGCGGGAATGCGTTCTTCATTTCCTCCTTCGTCCACCCGAGGCCGTTCTTGAAATACTCCTTGAGCCTGTGCTTCCTGTCCATCTCTCTCAACGCCATTTCGACCGCCTCGGTCTTGCTCGCAAAACCGTGCGCGGCGATCACCCGGTCAAGCAATTCCTCGTCAATGTGCATCGTCATCTTCATGCCATACACGGTATGGCACTTGCGACAACCCCAAGCCAAATATTCCTCGCGGGATCATTTTCGCGGACAAAACCGCCTCCGGCATTGTAAAAAGATTGCCTGACATGACCCTTCATTCTCCATGAGATTTCCAGGAGCTGTCCTGGTCTTCGTCGCCGTCAGCGTGAGCTCGGCAGTTGCACTGGCATTCCCGTGCGGCGGGATTTCCAGCACGCTGGCGTGGACGGCCTTCGCCATCGGCCTGGCCGCATCGGTTCTGGCGTGGCGGTCGATCAAGTCGGTGTCTTCACCCCGTCCGAATGCCTGGGATGTTTTGATGCTGACCCTCTTCGCGCTGGCATCGCTCCGCGCGTTCCTCTGGTTGATCTATCCGGTCGGCGACGAATGGAGGGTGCTTTCCCCGAACAACCTCGGAGACATCTCGCTGCACATCCATCTGATCAGGTATCTGGCGGGCGGGGTCGATTTCTGGCCGGCAAGTCCGATTCTCTCCGGCACACCGCTCGTTTACCCGATCGGATACGACCTCCTGAACAGCCTGCTGTTTTGCACCGGGGTTCCCGTGGAGCGGGGGCTCGTCTGGGCCGGGTTGGCCGGAGCCGTTCTCACCGGATGGGCGCTCTGGCGCTGGGGAGGAGCCTTCGCCATCGCGGCATTTCTCTTCAACGGCGGGCTCGCCGGATTTGTGATTTTTCAAACCCACCAGATTGCGGATTTCCAGGCGGAACTCGCCTGGAAGAATTTTTTCCTGTCCATGCTCGTGACCCAGCGCGGCCTGCTTTACGCGCTCCCCTGCGGGTTGTTTTTGCTGTGTGCATGGAGGGAGGATTTCTTCCGTGACAGATCGGGAGTGTCGAAATGGATCACTTTCCTGCTCTACGCAACCATGCCGATTTTCAGCGTGCATGCGTTTCTTTTCCTGAGTCTTGTGCTCGCGGTTGCGTTCGTCGTCCATCCGCCCACCCGTCGCAAACTCCTGATTTTTGTGGGTTCCGCCATCATCCCCGCCTCGGTTGCCATGTATTTTGTCACGGGAAAATTCTCCGCAGCCTCCGGAATCCGCTGGCTTCCCGGCTGGATGCAGGCGGATGGCGGTCTTGGGTTCTGGATCTGGAACTTCGGAATCTCGCTCCCGCTGCTTCTCCTGCTCGCGTGGAAGATCCTGAGGCAAAAGGCCCCCGAGACGATGTGTTTTGCCGGAACCGGAATCTCGGTTTTTGTGATCTGTTGCCTGTTCAGTTTTTCCCAGTGGGAATGGGACAACACAAAACTCATGCTCTGGGCATGGCTGGCTTGCACTCCCTTCCTCTGGACCATGATTGCCACATGGCCGCCGCTCGTCCGCCCGGTTGTTTGCTTCGCCCTGTTCTTCTCCGGAGCGCTTTCGCTCGCAGGCGGTTTGGATACCCGCCATGGCTACAAACTCGCAAGCCGCACCGAATTGGCAGAGGCAGGGAAAGCGCTCGAAGCAGTGCCGATCGACGCTCGCATTGCAGTCAAGCCCGACTTCAACAATCCGGTGATTCTCCTCGGTCGGCCGGTTCTTTGCGGATATGAGGGGCACCTCTGGAGCCACGGATTGAACTATCGCAGACAATGGAACGCCCTGCAGCACGCACTTCAAAAGAATGCCGGCTGGCAGGAAGAGCTCCACAGGCTCGGGACCGATTGGCTGTTCGTCCAGGGTCCGCCGCCGGTGGTTATCGCGACCGGACAAAGTGACTCATCCCTCTGATTCCCCGTTGCTGGAATCCCGTTCACTGAAATCCCAAATCCGCGCGTAAGGGAAGAAATGAGAGGGGAGCGGTTCGACGACATGTCGATAACGCGAGGGAGGGCGAAGCTCCGTCTGAGCCGTAATAAATGGGCTCACACGGAGGTTCGCCC
>JBAYTU010000008.1:0-61702 GCA_041675465.1 Terrimicrobiaceae bacterium
CCGCGTAGGCCAGGAGATCCTTGCTGCCCTCCTCGAAGCTGTCCTGCGCGGCAATGCGCGCCATCATTTTAGCCAGCCCCGGGGAATACCCTTCAAGGAGGCCGAGACTTTCGTCCAGCGGAATGAAGGGGAAACTCTCCGAGGCCCGCAGGGAGTGGATATGTGCGCCCATCATCGGGAATACGCAACGTCCTTTGGAATGTGACGGTAAGTGTCGCCATTGAGTCATAAATTCCCGCTTTCCTGGCTACTTGATGCAGAGCCGCATCGACATCGGCGCTGGTCAACGTCTCGGCGGTCGCACGAAGCTGCTCGGACCTTATACTGGGCTGAAGCTGTCATTCGTGGCTTGATCGGAGAAGGTGAGCCAGCTGATCGACGAGATCCAGGCGATCAGGCGGCAATGCAAAAGCCGGGAGAATGTCCCGAAGATGCCGTTCCAGACAGGAGCGAAGTTGATTGGGGATTTCCGGGAACGCGAACGAAAGGCCGTTGTCGTCAAGGGTGATCATAATTTGCAGAGGGAAAGTCACCAATCGCCGTCGCGGACTTCCCGGACGGCCTGGGCGATGCGTTTTGCGGGGGTGCGGCGGATGGCGCGGAGCAATTCGGCGATCAATGCGGGGCGTTCGCGGATGATTTTGAGCAAGTCGGCAGAGACTTTCCCGGCTAGGGCGAGCAAAACGTCGGGATCTTCCCCGAGTTCTTTGGCGATCCGCTGAATCGTTTCCTCGCCGGGGGGCGGCTGCTCGCCGCGCTCGATCTTGCTGAGATACGATGGCTCGATCCCCACGCGCCCCGCCACACGGCGGAGCGAAAACTCCTTGGCGGATTTCGCCTCCCGCCGTTCGCGAACATACGGGCCGAATGCCTGACTCATTTCCAGAAGTAAACGGGATTCTCGCGAGACTTGCGATCAAAACAGGGAGAAAGCAACGGATCTTTCAAATACGGGGACCGGCTCCAGTCGTTGCACTTCGGCCGGTTCCAAATCGCCTGAAGCTGGGCGTCAAGAAGGGCGTTCCGCTGATTGCGTTCAATTTTCTGCAAGGCATCAAGCGTCTCTAAACGAACATAGGCATCCCAACTGTCGCCAGCAAATGCCGCGACGCTTGAGAGGAGGAGGCAGAGGAATATTGATGTTTTCATAGTGTGTAGAACATACTACACGTTCCCTGCCTGTCAAATTGGATTTCAAAAAATAAATCATGAGATGAGCACGAAACCACCGTTCGTGGGTAATCAGAATGATAAAGCGTTCAGCGGGGTACGGGTATGGACCCGTAAAGTTTTAGGGCCAGTTAGGGCCCAAAGTCCAATTTCTCCCTGCTGTTTTTCAACGGGTTATGACGGGTGTGAAACCTCAAAACCCGTAATAGAAGCGTTGCCATCTTGTTTATTGAAAGCAACTTATAATACGGGTGACCGACGGGACTCGAACCCGCAACAGCCAGGACCACAACCTGGAGCTCTACCATTGAGCTACGGCCACCGGATTGGAGCCATCGGGAGCGAGGGCTTCCTGAGCCGGTAGAATCCCGCCATGAACCCGCTTTGTCAACGCGCTTCTTGTCGGCTGTTTCTCTCCTTCTTTGTTGCCCCACGGCGGGATCGGGGGTCATGATGCGCGGACTGTGAACGGACCATTGATCATCGCCGGGCGGGGATTTTCGTCGCGGCTCCTGCTGGGGACCGGAAAATTTTCCTCCAACGAGACGATGCGCGAGGCGCTCGAGGCGAGCGGCACGCAGATCGTGACCGTCGCCCTGCGGCGCGCGGACCTGAGCGGGAAGAAGGATCCGTTCGCGAACATCCTCGATTTCGTCGACCCGAAAAAATACCTGCTCCTCCCGAACACGAGCGGGGCGATGAACGCGGAGGAAGCGGTGCGGCTGGCGCGTCTGGCCGCGGCGGCGGGGTTCCCGATGTGGGTGAAGCTGGAGATCCACCCCGACCCGCATTACCTTTTGCCGGACCCCGTCGAGACGCTCGCGGCGGCGGCGGTGCTCGTGAAGGAAGGGTTCGCGGTTTTGCCTTATATCAACGCCGACCCGGTCCTCGCGCGGCGTCTCCAGGATGTTGGCACGGCCACGGTGATGCCGCTCGGATCGCCGATCGGCAGCAGCCGCGGCATCGAGACCCGCGCCCAGATCGAAATCATCATCAAGCAGGCGACGGTTCCCGTGGTGGTGGATGCCGGGATCGGTGCCCCGAGCCATGCCGCAGAGGCGATCGAAATGGGGGCCGATGCCGTTCTCGTGAACACCGCCATCGCCGCCGCAGAGGATCCCGCCCGCATGGCGAGGGCGTTCCGGCAGACCGTCGAGGCCGCGCGCGAAGCGGTCGAAGCCGGGCTCCCGACGCGGGCCGATCAAGCCTCCGCCACCAGCCCGCTCGCCGCGTTTCTCGACACCCTCTGACCGATGTCCGGCGAGAACCCCACCCCGATGATGCAGCAGTATCACGCCGTCCGGCGCGACCTGCCGCCCGGCACGCTGCTGATGTTCCGGCTGGGGGATTTTTACGAAATGTTCGGGGAGGATGCCCTGGCGGCCGCGCCGGTATTGAATGTGGCGCTGACCAAGCGCGGGGCGACCCCGATGTGCGGGGTCCCGTTCCATGCGGCGCGGGGGTATATCGAAAAGCTGATCGCCGCCGGCTGGCGGGTCGCGATCTGCGACCAGGTCGGCGAAGTCACCGCCGGGAAACTCGTCCGCCGCGAGGTCTCGCAGATCCTCAGCCCCGGGACGCTCGATGATTTCGGGCTCGACGACCGGAAGCCGAACTACCTGGCCGCTGCCAGCGAGCGGAAGGGGGTGTTCGGCCTGTCGTTCGCGGATTTGAGCACCGGGGAATTCCGCCTCACTGAACTCGAATCGCTCGCCTCTCTCCTGGACGAGCTGGCCCGGGTGAGCCCGGCGGAAATCCTGATCCCCGACCACCAGGCCGGGCTGTTTGCCCCGCTCGCGAAACATGCGGTGCTGGACGGATACCTGTTCGAGCACGAGCCCGCCTCGGAAATCCTGCTCGGCCATTTCAAAGTCCAATCCCTCGACGGTTTCGGCTGCGGGGACCTGCCGGTCGGCGTCGGCTCCGCAGGGGCCCTGCTGCATTACATCACCCGCCAGATGCGGCGGCAGGCCGGGCACCTGCGGCAGTTGAAACCCTACCGGCGCAGCGCGTTTTTGATCCTCGACGCGTCGACGCAAAGCCACCTCGAACTCGTCGCCTCGCGCGCCGGACGCGGCATGACGCTTCTCGGCGCGCTGGACCGGACGGCTACGCCGATGGGGGCCAGGCTGCTGCGGGACTGGGTCCTGCACCCGTTGTGTTCGGTGGAGGAAATCGAAGCCCGGCAGGACGCCGTCGCCGCGCTGCTCGAAGATGCGCTTCTCCTCGGGGACCTCCGTTCGCGCCTGGCGGAAATCCGCGACATCGAACGCGCAGCCGCGCGGCTCGGCGGGCCATCCGGAAATGCCCGCGACCTCGCCGCCTTGTCCCAATCCCTCGGGCGCATCCCGGTCCTCGCCGCAAGCCTTGGGGTCGCGGACCACATGCCCTCAGAGCTTTTGGGCGGGATGGGCGCGCGCCTGCACGCGCTTCCCGAACTGACCACGCGGCTCCGTTCGGCCCTGGTGGACGAACCGCCCGCGCTGGTCCGCGAAGGCGGCATCATCCGGCCCGGCTTCGACCCGGCCCTGGACGAGCTGCGGTCCGCCTCCCACGAGGGGAAAAACTGGATCGCCACGCTCCAGGAAAAAGAGATCGCGCGCACCGGCGTCAAGTCGCTGAAAGTCCGCTACACGTCGGTCTTCGGGTATTTCATCGAGCTCACGAAGGCGAATTTGGCCTCGGTCCCCGGCGATTACATCCGCAAGCAAACCACGGTCAACGGCGAGCGGTATGTCACGCCGGAGCTCAAGGAGGTCGAAGGAAAAATCCTTGGGGCCGACGAGCGGGCGCGGGCACGGGAAATCGAGTTGTTTGCCGGCCTCCGGGCCGACGTGCTCGCCGAGCTGCCGAAGCTCCAGGAAACCGCCGACACGCTCGCCTCGCTCGACGCGCTCTGCTCGCTCGCGGAGACCGCGCGGCTCCACGGCTACTGCCGTCCGGAAATCGAGGAAGGCCCGGCCCTCCACATCGAGGAGGGGCGGCATCCGGTCCTCGACCAGCAGCCGGAAGGCGGGAGGTTTGTCCCGAACGACACCGATCTGGGGGCGGACGGAAAAATGTTCGCGATCCTCACCGGGCCGAACATGGCCGGAAAATCCACCTACATCCGCCAGGTCGCGCTCCTCGTCCTGCTCGCGCAGATGGGGAGCTACGTTCCGGCCAAGTCCATGCGGGCCGGGCTGGCCGACAGGATCTTCACCCGCGTCGGGGCCAACGACGACCTCGCGCGCGGGCAGTCCACGTTCATGGTCGAGATGAACGAAACCGCCAACATCCTCAACAACGCGACCTCGCGCAGCCTCGTCATCCTCGACGAAATCGGCCGCGGCACCTCGACGTTCGACGGACTTTCGATCGCGTGGAGCGTCGCCGAATACCTGCACGACACGACCGGCTGCCGCACGCTGTTCGCCACCCACTACCACGAGCTCACCGATCTCGAGCGCACACGCCCCGGCGTGCTCAACCTGAACGTCGCCGTCCGCGAATGGAACGACCAGGTCGTCTTCCTGCGGAAAATCCTCCCCGGTCGCGCCGACCAGAGCTACGGGATCCAGGTCGCCCGCCTCGCCGGGCTCCCTGACTCGATCATCTCCCGCGCGAAGGAAATCCTCGCCAACCTCGAAAGGGCCGAGCTCAACGCCGACGGCGAGCCCGCGTTCGCCAAAGGCCGCCGCAAACGCCTCGTCCCCGACCCCGCCGCCCAGATGACGATGCTCTGACGGCCCGGGAGGGCGGGAGGGGCTCCGTCCGAACCGTAATATTTTGGTTCGCGCGGAGGTCCCTCCTCGACACGTGAGCCGGGGGAGGCATAGCTTTCCGGCATGACGAGCATGACCGGACACGGGCGCGGCGCGGCGCGGACCAAAACGTGGGCCGCCGTCGTGGAGTGCTTTTCCGTGAACCGAAAGACCGCCGAGATCGTGTTTCACTCCGAGCGGGGGGCCGCCTGGCTGGAGCCGGCGGTGCGCGAGCGGGTGCTGGCGCGCGTGGCGCGCGGGCGCGTCCAGGTGAACCTCGCGCTCTCGCACGCGGAGGGCGCATCCGGCGGAGTTCTCGACAGCGCCCGGGCGGCCGTCTTTTTGCGCGAGGCGCGGGCGCTCCAGAAAAAGTTGCGGGTCGCCGGAGAGATCTCGATCTCCGAGATCCTCGCCGCACCCGGCGTCGTCCGGTCGGCGGAGCCGTCCGGCGAAGGCGTGAAGGAAACCGTCATGAAGGCCCTGGATCACGCGCTCGACGGGCTTGTCGCGACGCGCAACCGCGAAGGGAAGACCCTCCGGATCGTCCTGGAGAAAGCGGTCCGGAACCTCGGGGCCATCGCGAAAAAAATTTCGCCGCTGGCGAAACGCGCGGCGCTCGGGCAGCGCGAGTCGCTGCTGCGCCGCGTGGCGCGCTCGGGCATCGGGATTTCCGGCGACGATCCCCGGCTCCTCACCGAGGTCGTCCTTCTTGCCGAGCGCGGCGACATCACCGAGGAACTCGACCGCGCGGCGAGCCACATCGGCCAGTTCCGCGAAAAGCTCGCCGCCGGCGGCCCGGTCGGGCGCACGCTCGAATTTCTCGCGCAGGAGCTCGGGCGCGAGTTCAACACCATCGCCTCGAAGTCCTCCGATACGGGGCTCGCGCGGCTGACCATCAACGCCAAGTCCGAGATCGAGAGAATCCGCGAACAACTTGCCAACGTCGAATAAAATCCAACGCTCCGGAATCCTCTTCGTCCTGTCCGCCCCGTCCGGCGCGGGCAAGACGACGCTGACGGCCGCCCTGCGGCAGAAGCCGGACTTCGTCTACGCGGTCTCGTGCACGACGCGCCCGCCGCGTCCGGGGGAGATTGACGGCGAGGACTATTTTTTCCTCGGGAGGGAGGATTTCCAGGCGCGCGTCGCGGCGGGGGATTTCCTGGAATTCGCCGAGGTGCATGGGCGGTTCTACGGCACGCTGAGGTCCGCAGTGGTCGGCAATCTTGCCAAAGGAGTCGACGTGCTCATCGACATCGACACCGCCGGCGCGGCAAACATCCGCAACTGCGGGGACCCCGTCATCGCCGCCGCGCTCGCCGACGTTTTCATCATGCCCCCCGGCCTTGATGAACTCGCCCGCCGCCTCCGCCGCCGCGGCACCGAGAGCGAGGAGCAGATCGCCACGCGCATCGAGAACGCGGCCGCCGAGATGCGGCACTGGCGCGACTACCGATACACGTTGATCAGCGGCTCGATGGAAGAGGACATCGAAAAATTCCGCGCCGTGATGCGCGCGGAGCGTCACCTCAGCCGTCGGCTCGACATCCCCGGATTATGAAAACCATCCTCCTCGGCGTCACCGGTTCGATCGCCGCATACAAGGCCGCCGACCTCGCCGGACGCCTCGTCAAAGCCGGCCACGATGTCCATGTCGTCATGACGGCGAACGCGCTCGAATTCATCGCGCCGCTGACATTCCAGACGCTTTCCCGCAACGCGGTGACCACCGGGACATTCGGCGGGAAAGACCAGTGGAACCCGGCCCACATCGCGCTCGCCGACCGCGCGGACCTGCTGCTCGTGGCCCCCGCCACGGCGAACATCATCGCGAAACTCGCGAACGGCATCGCCGACGACGCGCTCACTTCCATCGCGCTCGCGTCGACCGCGCCGTTGCTCGTCGCGCCGGCGATGAACGGAAACATGTGGATGCATCCCGCCACGCAGGAAAATGTCGCGCGCCTGAAATCGCGCGGCGCGAAATTCATCGGGCCCGAGGAGGGGCTTCTCGCCTGCGGTTACGAGGGGATCGGGCGGTTGTGGAACGTCGACGAAATCGCGCGCGCCGCCGCCGCGATGCCCGAAAATCCGCGGCGCGAAAAATTCTCCGCTGTGGAGCGCGCGAAAAAAAATCAAGGAAAATTGTGAAAATTTGTTGACGCGGGTCGGCGGGGGACTTATTCACAGCAGCAGTGAGTTATTCACAACATGTCCACAAACCATTTCCCGCTGTTGCGGAAAGAAAGGGGGGATATTAAATGCCCGTTAAGAAAAAAGCAGTGAAGAAGGCACCCGCCAAGAAAGCCCCGGCCAAAAAAGCCGCAGCCAAAAAGGCACCCGCCAAGAAGGCCGTCGCCAAGAAGAAAAAATAACCCGCGACCCGTTTTAAACGGGTAGCAAAATCAAATTGGGAGAAGCTCCAACCAGCTTCTCCCAATTTTTTTTTGCGGTTGGAGGGCGCTGCGCCGTCAGCGCCCATTGATGATCCAATCGGAAATCATGGGGCGGCACGGCGGCCATCCCCCAAGGGCAAACGTATGAAAATCGGATGGTGTAGGATTCAACAGGCGGTTGGCACAGCTGCCTCCAGTGTGCCTTTCCAGCCAACCCGAGGAGTTGGCATCAGATGGTGAACGCCTTCGGCGGGCCGAGGATTTCGCGGAGGATGATCGCCTGGCGGATGCCGACCTGCGAGCGCAAGGAGGCCGCGAGCGGGGAAACCGGCACCGGGACGGCGGACGGACGGGCCGCAGGAATTTTTTCGGCGCGGGGATTGGGGCGCGGGGGCGGTGGTTGGAAGGCGGGCAGCGGAGGGGCCGCAACCGGACCGGGGTCCCTGGCGGGCGGTTCCGGAGGCAGGGCCTCGTCATCCGCCGGGATTCCGAGTGCCTCCATGAGTCGGCGCAGGTCGTCGGAGGGGGGGCCGGGCGGAGGAGGCAAATCCGGAGCGGGTTCCTTTTGTCCCGGTCCCTGATGGTAGGGGTCGCCTTCGGGAATCCCCAGGCGACGACTTTCTTTTTTCCGCTCCTCGCGAATTTGCGCGGAGGTTTTCATCAGCCAGTTCACCAGGCTGATGAGCCCGATGATGGCGATGATGACAACTTGTTCCATGACGCGAAAGGCCCGGCGGCGGGGGCGGAAAAACTCAGTGGCCCGGTTGCTTTTCAGTGCCCGCGATGCTCTCGCGCATCGTGGTGTCGGACTGGATGTTTTTCATTTTGAGGTAATCCATGATCCCGAGGTTGCCGCTACGGAACGCTTCGGCCATGGCCTGCGGAACCTGGGCTTCGGCCTCGACGACTTTCGCGCGCATCTCCTGCGTGCGCGCCTTCATTTCCTGCTCGCTGGCGACCGCGGCGGCGCGGCGCATTTCCGCCTTCGCCTGAGCGACGACCTTGTCGGCCTCGGCCTGTTCGGCCTGGAGCTTGGCCCCGATGTTGTCGCCGATGTCCACGTCGGCGATGTCCACCGAAAGAATTTCAAACGCGGTGCCGCTGTCGAGGCCCTTGGCGAGAACCGTCTTGGAAATCCGGTCGGGGTTTTCGAGGACGTCCTTGTAGGAGAGGGCGGAGCCGATCGAGGTTACGATGCCTTCGCCGACGCGGGCGATGATGGTTTCCTCGGTGGCACCGCCGACGAAGCGGTCGAGGTTCGAGCGCACGGTGACGCGCGCGCGGACCTTGACCCCGATGCCGTCGCGGGCGACAGCGTCGATGGTGACTTTTCCCGTTGCGGGGTTCGGGCAGTCGATGACCTTGGGGTTGATGCTGGTGCGGACGGCTTCGAGGACGGTCTTGCTGGTGCCCTTGATCGCGAGGTCAATCGCGCAGGCGCGGTTGAAATCGAGTTTGATGCCGGCCTTGTCGGCGGCGATGAGGGCGAGCACGACATGGGCGACATTGCCGCCCGAAAGGAAGTGGGCCTCGAGGAAATCGGTTTCCTGCGGGATGCCCGCCTTGACCGCCGTGATCCGGCTGTCGACGATGAGCCCGACGGGAACCTTCCGGAGCCGCATGCCGATGAGCTTCGAAAACGGGACCGGCGCATCGGCGATCTTCGCCCGCAGCCAGACCCCGAAAAAGTTGGCGAGGATGATGACGAGCACCAGGCCGACGACGAGGACGATTCCGAAAAGGACGTAAATGGCGAGTTGGGATATTTCCGTGATCATGGCAAGTTGGGATGAAGCCCGCGATTATTGCACAGGACCGGCGTCTTGTGGGGAAAATTTTTCCCTTCCGCAGGGGGGTCAGTAGAATTCCTTGAGTTCCTGGCGGGCGGTGAATTTTCTCAGCGACGGATCGTTGACCAGGTAACCGAAAAGATCCGGGGCCGTCTGGTCGCGGCAGAACCGCAGGATGGCGGCCGCGTTTTCAAAATTCCCGCGCTTCATTTCCGAATACGCATTCGGCAGGTCCTTCGATGGGATCCCCAGCGGTTCCGACGGCGGGACGAGCTTTCCGGCGACATCCACCGCGAGGATGGCCCTCGTGGTTTCGATCACGGTTTGGGCATCGGCCGGGTTCAGGCGGAACGAGGCGGATTCCAGCAGGGCGGCGGCGGGCTCATTCCTGCCCTGGTAACGCAGGAGCGAGGCGAGCTCGAGAAACGGGGCGGGATTCATCGGGTCGGCCGCGATGGCTTTTTTCAGCAGGGCTTCCTGTTCGGGCGAGGCCCCTTTGGATTTTGCCGCGGCGATGGCGGCCTTCAGCGCCCAGGAATCCGACACGCGGAACCCGTTTTTGATCGAGGCGTCGGCGAGCCGGTCCGCCTCCCTCGGATAACCGGCCTGGAGCGCGGCGATGGCGGCGGCATATTGGAGGGAAGGAGCTTGGGGGTGGGAGGCCGCCAGCTTGTTGAGAGAGTCGAGGGCTTCCAGGTTTTCCCCGTCGCGCAAATGCCCGAGGGCGGCGTTCAGGGCGGGGAGCTGATCCTCGGGGAATTCGGCGGGAGGGGGGGCGGGCACCGCTGCCGGGGTTGAGATCGGGGCGGCCAGCGCGGATGCGACCGGGTCGGGTTTGATCCCCTGTCGCGCGATTTTTCGACCGCGGTGTTCCCCGAATTTGAAGGCCAGGACGGCGGCGAACAGAAAAAGCGCGACCAGCCCGATCTTGAGGACGATGGATGTCTCCTCGAGCAACCGTTCCGGCAGGAGCGGTGCTGCGGGGAGAACCGCCGACCGGGAGGGCTCGTCCGCAGGAACAGCCGCCTCGGGCAGGTCGGATGCGGGCTTCGGCACAAAGATGTTCGGGATCGGCATCACGGGTGGATTGGAGGCTTTGGCCTGGCTGCGGACGGGCCTGAGCCCCGAGGGCGCATGGGCCCAGCCTTCCTTGTTCTTCGCATCCTCTCCGGGCAGCCCCTGCTGTTCGTCCGCGCGTGGCACCGAACGGGGATGAAAACGCGAGAGGCTTTGGGTTTGCTTCGAGGGAGGGCCTTCGGCATCTCTGGTGTTGGAGTTCATGTGGATTGGGGTTTGGTGGGAGGACGAGCCAACGCCTGCCGCCACATGCTGTCCAGACAAGTAATGTGACGATTTCGTCACATCGGGATTTGGGATTGTTTGCGTGGCGGGCCCGGATGGAAACCTCCGCCGCGTCCCCCCTCACTTGCCGGGTTTCGCCGAAAGATTTTCGAGGATCGCGTCGGCGAGGGCGGCACCGATTCCCGGCACGGCGGAGATTTTTTCCACCGGGGCCTTTTTCAGCCGCTCCACCGAGCCGAACCGTTCGAGGAGGGCCTGTTTTCGGGCGGTGCTGATGCCGGGGATTTCGTCCAGCGAGCTCTCTCGGATCCGGCGTTTGAGGAGGAGGCTATGGTAGGCGTTCGCGGTGCGGTGGGCCTCGTCGCGGATCCGCTGCAGCAGCCGCAAGGCTCCGCTGTCCTCGGGAAGCCTCATCGGGACCGGGCGTCCGGGGCGGTAGATTTCCTCGAATTCCTTGGCGAGGCCGATGACCGGCGACCCGTGCAGCCCGAGGCGGTGGAGTTCCTTGCAGGCGCTCGAAAGCTGCCCGCGGCCGCCGTCCACGATGATCAGGTCCGGGATGATCGTCGTGCCGGTGTCCCCGGCGACCCGGGCCACGGCTTCCGCCGTCGGCTCCTGGTTGATCTCCGCGTTTGGATCAAGCGCGGAAGCCTCGCGCAGGAGCCGCCCGTAGCGCCGCCTGACGACTTCGGCCATGCTCGCAAAATCGTCCTGGCCTTTCGTGCCGTGGATCCGGTATTTCCGGTAGCCGGCGCGGTCGGGGACGCCGTCGCGGAAGCGGGCCATCGAAGCCACGATGTGGGTCGAGGAGATGTTCGAGATGTCGAAGCATTCCATCACGCGCGGCGGGCGTGGCAGCCCGAGGGCGTCCTGGAGGGCCTTGATGTCGGCGACGGGATCGATCGTGGTCGGCAGGGATTTCCGGGTGAACCGGGTCATCGCCTTCGTCGTCGTCTTCAGGTCGTCGAGAAGGTTCCGCAACTGGGCCGCCTTCTCGAAATCCAATTTCTCCGCTGCGGCTTTCATGTCGGCTTCGACCTGTCCGATCCACTCGCGGCTCCGTCCGTCGAGGAATTCGCAGGCGGCCTCGACGCGGCTCATGTATTCCTCGCGGGTGACTTTGGCGACGCACGGGGCGCTGCAATTTTTGATCACGTGGTCGAGGCAGTGCCTGAAGTCCTTTTCTCCCGGAATGGCGGCCCGGCAGGCCCGCAGGCCGAACTTTTTCCGCATGGTGTTGAGCGTCGATCTCAGCGGCCCGGAATGCGCGAACGGCCCGAAATACCTCGCCCCGTCCTCCTTCTTCAGCCGGGTCAGCGCAAACTTCGGATACATGTCGTTGAGATCGACGCGGACGAGCAGGAACCGCTTGTCGTCCTTGAAGCTCACGTTGTATTTCGGGCGGAATTCCTTGATGAGGCGGCCCTCGAAGAGCACGGCCTCCGCGTCGCTGCGGACGACATGGTATTCCAAGTCCCAGACGCTCCCGATGAGCGCGCGGGTTTTGGGGTCCGCCGCCATCTTGCGCGACGGCATGAAATAGCTGCCGACCCGCTTGCGGAGGTCGCGGGCCTTGCCGACGTAGATCACGTGGTTGAGCCGGTCGCGCATCACATACACGCCCGGCTTGTGCGGCATGTCGCGAAGGATGTGATTCAGATCCGGACGCTCGGCCATGCGACCAACATGGACCATCCGCGGAAATTTCTCCAGCGGTTCCATCTCCACCCCTGCCGGGCCCGTTTTTGAGATTTATGTCCCAAACGCCCACGTTTTTTCGTAGCGTGCCGCCATGCTGAAAATCCGCTGTTCTTCTCCCGGTCCCGAAACCTCGATCAAGCTCCTCCTCGTCCTTCTTTCAACCATGTTGGGATTGTGCGGAGTCCGCGCAGAAGCGGACCCCGCCGCTTACAAAGCCGTCAACAGCGGCGTGAAATACCAATGCATCGGCGAATACAGTGTCGAGCGTCTGAACAAGATTCTCACCGGCGAAGTGGAGAAATTCAGCAGTTTCCCAATAACCTATCCGCCCGCTGAAAATCCGGTCAAGCTGTACAAGGTCGTTTACATGACAGTGGTTCCCGAAGACAACAACCGGCCTGTCGAAGTTTCGGGCTTGATCGCCATTCCCGTGGTAAAAGCCGCCGTGTTGCCGGTGGTATCCTATCAGCACGGGACCGTATTCTCGCGAACCGAAGCGCCCTCGGCCCCGGAGGAATCCATGGAAACCCGGCTGATCGTGGCCCGTTTTGCGGGACAGGGATATATCGTCGTGGCGGCCGACTACATCGGGAAAGGGATTTCCAACGAGCCCGACGGTTGGCTGGTCAAAGGCGTCACCGCCCAGGCCTGCCTGGACATGTGGCTGGCTGCCCGGGCGGTCTGCGCGGATTTGAACATCACGCCCGGCGATCTGTTTCTCAGCGGTTGGTCGCAGGGATCTTTCAGCACCTCTGCCTTTTTGAACCGGCTGGAAACCATTGGAATCCCGGTCAAGGCGGCCGCCATGGCCAGCGCTCCAAACGACATCTGGCTTTGCATCAACAGGTGGATTCATGTTCCTTCGGAATTGGATGTCCATTGGCTGGTGGGAACCGCGGCGATGCTGGTCAACGCCTACGAAAATTACTATGACATGCCGGGACTGGGCACGACGGCGATCAAACCGCAGTATTGGCAGACGGCCCGCGATTTCTACAACAATACGATCACGTGGGAACAGGCGGCAAAAATATTTCCTGCCAAAACGAAGGACCTGTTCCAGGAAGATTTTCTCAACCGGTGCTCACTGGCCACCGACCGTTTTTCCAAACAACTCCAGTCAAACTGTTCCTACAATTGGCGGTTTCAGACACCCACCCATTACTATTACGGGATGATGGACGAGGTCGTTACGCCCTACATGGTGAATCTGCCGGTCGAGTATCAAAAGACTTTGGGCGGAGCCCAGGCGCAAGCGATATGCGCCGGGGATAAAGCCGACCATCGCAGCACGTTTCTCTTTGCCGTCAGCCATCAGAAAGACTGGTTCGACTCGCTGCGGAAAAAATAGCCTTGCCGCGATCACGCACGGAACTCTCACCAACGGAATGCGGTTTGAGTCCCGACTTCTGTCTCAGAAATAGATCGCGTGATAGTTGGATCTATTTTTCTTGACATGTCTAGATTTTCTATCCAAATCCTGTCGCATGATCAAGGATCTTCTCCAACCACGCCCCGAAGTTCTATCTGGCCGCCTGCACGGAGTGATCGATCTAGAACGCATCTCGGACTCAAAGAAAAAGGCGCTGGAATCGCGGGCAAAGGATTTTTTCGATTCCACATTTGTGTCCGGAGAGTTGCGGCGATTGATCTTGGGTTTGCAGGAACGATTGCAGTCTGATGAGGCGGTTGCGGGCTTGTTTCTTGCTGAAGGTCCCAAAGGCGTTGGCAAGTCCCATGCCCTACTTGTTCCATTGCATCTTATTCGCAGTGGAGCGGATCTAAAATCCTGGCTCGACTCGAATCGTTTGGAATTCTCAGTGCCGGACGAGGCGCGTGTCATTTGGAAGAAGTTCACGGATTTTCCCCTCGAGTCCCTTTGGGGTGTCATTGGTGGTGAAATTGGTGCCAAATTCCGGGTGGATCAACCGCCGAGCATTGATGAGTTCAGAGCGGCAGTGGGCAACAATAAACTCATTCTCATCTTGGACGAATTGGAAAGCGGGATCCGCTCCATTTCCGACCCGGCCCTTCGTCAGCGGAATCTGAATTTTCTCCAGATGATCTCCGAGGAAGCAAACCGAACTGAATCCAACGTCGCCTTGATCGCATCGGTTTATGACGGGAGTCAGGAGCCTGGCCAGACGCTCAAACGTGTGTCCCGCGTGGAGCTTCGTTTTCAAGATTCCTCGGATCGCCGGAAAATTCTGTTCCATCGCCTCTTCGCAAAATCGCCGCTGGAGCCGTCGCCCGAAATCGAAGCTATTATTCAAAGCTATCTGAATACTTGGAAACGTTTTGGGATTGAGCTTCCAGAGGGATACGCGGAGCAGATGCGGGAATGCTATCCGTTCTCACCGGAGTTGCTGGATGTGGCGCTCGTGCGGATTCGCCAATCAAAGGGGGGATTCCAAGGCACTCGCGGCGTCCTGGGATTCCTTGCGGCACTGGTTCGCGCGCGCTCGTCGGCCACTCATTTGATCACGATGGCAGATGCCAGTTTGCTGGACCCTGAGATGCGGAGTTGGCTGGCCGATCTCGATCCCGCACAAAACCTCGTCAATAGCGCCGAATCGAATCTCCATGAGCTCCGACATCTCCCCTTCGCCGACCGCATCACCGCAGCGGTCTTGCTGGCCAGTCTGGCCCCTTCGCCGAAGGAACCCGGCTTGCTGGAAAGCGAATTGGCTCGACAGGTCATCGCGCCGGATGGTGATTACAACCAGTTCACACTGGCGTTGAATACGTTCAGGAGCCTCGGTTCCTATTTCCACGAACGCCACGGCAGTCTTTTCTTCGATACCAAAGAAAATGCCCACTCGAAAGTCCGCTACAGGGCGATCAGTGTTTCGGATGATGAGGCGTGGGAGCAAGTGACGGATTGGTGGCGCACGGAGATCCTTCGGGATCGGGAGGCTGTATTTTTTGGCTCCGTGGAGGGCTGCCAGGCCCAAATCAAATCGCGTCCGAAAAAAGACATGTGCCTTGTGATTGCTCCATCGCGCCTTTCAATCAGCGATGTCCATGGTCTCTTTTGGGGCCTCGAGGTGCCGAGAAATACGGTGGTTCTTGTCGAGCCTCGCGATGAAAAGGTCAATCTTCGTTCGAATGCCAACCTCCTGAAGTATGCGAAGGATGCCCGCGCTGCGGAGCTTTTGGTTCGGAGTGCGGACTCCGCTGAAAAGCGGGACGAGTTCCAACGCATCGCCACCGAGAATCGGCGCTTTGCCTTGGACAACTTGAAGAAAACCAACTTCGCGTTCGTTCAACTCATCCAATATGGATCTACGCCGGCCGACTGTGAGGTCCAGCGCGAGCCGCTTCCCTCCGCAGCATCTGCTGAGCAGATCTTTGATCACCTGCGCCGCACGCTCTTCCCAAGCACGCTCCTTGCCGAGCACATCACCGGCAGGATTCAGGAATTACTGGGAAAAAAGACTTCGGCGGTGGAGACAGAATACCGACAGACCTTGGGCTTTCCCATGATTTTGAGCAGCACCGGCTTTCGGGACGCCGTGCTCAGTGTCGTGGAGCAGGGGAGCGTTGCGGGGCTGAGCCACCCGGCTTGGCCGAATCCCGGCCGGTATTGTGGAGTCCGACCGCCTTCAGATGACCGCTTGGGCGAGGCGACATTGATTGCACCGTTTGATCAACCCAGCGTCGAGCGCCCAAGACCGCATCCCGCGCCTTCTCCGGATGGGGGTTCACAGCCGGGATCGCTTTTTCCTCCGGCGTGGCCCAATCCGGACAGTCCCTCACCGGAGGGCGGAGCCACATTGCAGACAACCTTTCTGACTTCGCGCCTGGCTGTGCGACAGGAAGTAGCGCGGTTGTTGGAGGACAGTGGAGCAGCGAAGGTATTGCGCGTTCGCTTCGCCATCACGTTTGATGCTCGCGATACAGAAATGTCCACCCTTCCGTCATTCGTCCGCGGATCATTGGCAGGGCCGGGGCATTTTTCGGGGGAAGCATCGCTGGAGTTCGAAGGCAGCTTTTCCAAACCCCAGGTCGAAGACATGGTCGAGCGCCTCCCGGACTTTTCACCCGGATCCTGCCGCGTGACTGTCACCCTGGACTCCGTAACAACCTGATTTTCCATGCCTGCTCCCGATTTTCCCATTGAATCCTTGCTCACAGAAAACGAGCGTCTTCCCGGCATCCGGGATTGGTTGACAGACCAGGTTTTTTCACCGGAACGCTACGCCTCCCTTCCCCTGGCGGAGTATCTCCGCGAGGGTGAAGCCGCAGTCTGTCGTTTGGAGGAAATCATCACCACCGGCGCTCCGAAGGTTTGGGATGAACTCGTTGCATCTGTTCAATCGGCTCCCTCCCCCCGTGCATGGTTGGGTCTGGATGAAGAGCTGCCATCGGCACAAAACCGCGCCGTTGTGGTTTTCGACGGCCTTTCGTTGCGCGAGTTACCGCTTCTGCTGGCCCAGGCACATGCGAGCGGCCTCCGGGTCAAGAAGTGCCAGGTCATTGCAACATGTGTCCCGACGGAGACGGTGGCCTTCGTTGAGCAGCGCGTCGTGGGAAAAGAAACCGCTCCCTCACGGCTTCCCGGAAATGCCCTGCTTGCATCTCATAACACGGATGCCTTTTATCTGGACCAACCGAATATGCGGGACCGGTATCCCTCTGGCCGCAGCCTGCTCCTGTGGTCCACGTATCCGGACCGGCTCTTCAAAAACGATGAAGCCCGGTTCGAGGATCTCTTTGCCACGTTCCACGAACACCACATCCCCACGCTTTGGAAAAACACGGTCCAATCCCTCCCGCCGGGATTGCCGACCGTGATCACGAGCGATCATGGCTACATCTTTTTCGGGAACAGCTTGGAATCCAGCCGCGCCTCCAACGCAGCCGCGCTCATGGGACAATCCCGGCAACGTCGATTCGGCGCAGAGGAAGAGATGCCCGCCGCACATCCCGATCTTCAGCTTTTTCCCGCCAAGCGGCTTGCCCTGCTCCGGGGACGCATCCGCGCCCGGGCCCAAGGTGCGGGCTCCCGCCGTCTTTACCAGCATGAAGGCTTCTCGCTGTTGGAAGTCCTTGTCCCTTGGATCGAACTCGAACCCAGATAACACACATCATGAAAGTCAAAATTGGAACGCAGCTCGAAGAAGAGGTTTTTCAGGATCTCAAGGTCGCTGCTGCCCGCGAAAAAAAACCCATCAGCGAGTTGATTCAAGTCGCTGTGGTGACTTACCTGCACCAGAAAAACCAAGCGTCGGCGGTCAAATGTGGCCTCCAGCGATTTCTCGACAAGCCGCCGGTCAAAATCAACGACGAGGATTTCAAACAGATCATGGAACTCGATTACTACGACCAATGAATCTCGTCCGCATTCTTCCGGGCAGCACCGTCTTCATCGACACAAACCTCCTGATCTACAGCCGGAGGGCCAAGTCGCAGGAGGCCATCAGGCTGCTGCGCTCATGCGCGGCCTCTCTGGTGCAGGGAGTGATTACCACCATCGTTGTGGCCGAGTATGCCCACCGAATGATGATGATCGAATGCAAGGAGATGGGGATCGCCGACACGAATCCCGCCCGAACCATGAGTGAACGCCCCGCATTGGTCCGGTCCCTCTCAAGCTATGCGGATGACGTCCGGCAAATTCTCAACGGGGGACTTCACTGCGAACCCGTTCTGCCCGGAGATTTCCTTGCCGCCCTCGAAATCCAATCCCAATTCGGGCTCCTCACGAATGATTCCCTGAACCTCGCCGTCGCCCGTCGCCTCGGCATCAAGGAGTTTGCCACCGCAGATCCCAACTTCGATCAGGTCCAGGGCCTTGTGATTTATAAACCTGCCGACATCGCCTGACCCATGATGAAACGACTGGCATTCCCTCAACGATTCACCCCTGCTTGCGGCAGTGCCAGACTTGACGGGCTACTTCACCCCAGGGGAAAGGCCCTCCCCCCGTCGTTTCCCCTTGCATTTTTTGCCTTGCTACGTTCCTTGTCTCAGGTCTTTAATCACTTTCAGCCTACATCCTTTCAAAAAGATCATGCCACCTACAGTCATCCGAAGCCGCTCCCGCCGCGAGCAGGGAACGGAAAACGACATCTGGAAGCAAGTGCAAGTCGCGATCAAGTCCACCAATTGGGACGAATACTGGAAGCGCGTGGACGAGGGGGTCGCCCGCGAAGTGGACGCCTACGCGGATGCCCGTGCCAGATCACGGGAAGAATTCCAGCATTGCGTCTTGAGGTAAAAAACCTCCTGAATGTTCAATATCTTTTGGGCAGTGCCACCTTTGTGCGGCACTGCCCTTTTTTGTTCCCATGATCAAGCGCCTCAAATGTCTCCCCATCGCGGTCCCTGCCTTCTGGGATGAAGTGCGAAAGATCGCTCTCCCGTTTGAGGGCAATCTCGGACCGTTGCGCGATACACTTTCCGCTTTGCAAAGCCATCCTTGGGGGGCCGTCTCCGCCGTTTTTGAATACGATTACGTGGATCGGGACTATCAGGACGAGTTCTCGGCGTTTTACAGCAAGGCCTTCAAGGCCTACCCCGCCCGGTGCACCCGTCTCCACTTTTTTTCCTGCCCGATCTCACCCCGGATCCGGCAGAACTTTGGCAGGTTCCGGAAAAATTACCTCGGCTTTCTGGTCCTGCGCCCGACGGATCTTCAGCGCATGGGCCGCACGGTCCTTGTCCCTTCCATTGCTGATGCCAACCGCGAATTCATACATTGCACGGCATCCTTTACCTCCCATCTCGTTGGTGATGAGTTTTGCGTGGAAGGGATGCCGTTTGTGCAGCAGGATACGCAGGTCGGTGCTTGTGCCCAGGCATCGCTTTGGATGGTGGCCCGCTACATGGCCCGTCGTTTCGGTCACAGAGAGTTCCTGCCTTCGGAAATCAACCATCTGGCCAAGTCCAAAAGCGCGCACGGCCGGGCTTTCCCCGCCGAGTTTGGTCTCACCGGAACGCAAATGCTTGATGCTCTGGACGGCATGGGGTTTTTCGCGTGGGGTCAATCTTTGAACCAGCTTGCGGATTGTGCCCACCATATCGAAAGAGCATTCCCGGTAGACTCCGGTGCTTCAGAAGCTGACCGCAATGCGCAACTGCGCCAACAGTGCAGCGCGAAATTGGCAGATATTACCTATCGCTACATTGAGAGCGGACTCCCGGTGATTCTGACCACTTCCAATCATGCGTTGGTGGCCATCGGGCACACCTACGATCCTGCAACAAATGCCACGGTGGCCATCCAAAGAATTCCAGATTGGATCGTACACAACGATAACACAGGGCCTTACATCCGGATGCCCCTCTTCACGAGTCCTCCGGGCCTGCTGCCATTCAGCCATGTTTGCAGCATCATCGCCATTGCTCCGAGAGAAGTCACCCTGCGAGGCGAGGAAGCCGAAACAATGGCCTCCCAGAGCATCGAAGAACTTCTGAACCAGAATACAACTGTCCCAGCTCAGCCAACTTGGAGGGATCTTTTCAAGGCCCTGCGCCCCGATCTCGCCGACTGCATCGATCAACTCGAATATCGCACGTTCCTTTCCCCGGCTGTCGATTTCCAGGCGCAGTTGAAATGTGATATCAAAGCGGGACGCTTCAACCGTGCGGTGGGTGAAAAAATCCTCCAATTCGATTTTCCCCGCTACATTTGGATCACCGAGGTCAGCTCGCCCCGTCTCCTCAACCATCCTGATCGCGGAGACCGCCACTGCCTCGGACGAGTGATCGTGGACAGCACGGCTCCTGCTAAAACACGCGGCCAGATGATCGTCCACTTCTGTGATTTTCTCCGCTTCTCAGACCGTCAGGGAAAAGAAGCTGGTAAGTCTCAGATTGTTCACCAATCCACCCCCTTCGGGCACAAGATCACCCCATGAAACGCGCCATCGAAGAGGACTTTCCCATTGTAGAGATCAACCGGCTGGTTGTTCCCGAGCGCAATGGCTTCAAAGAGATTTACCAGATGCACAAGTCCTTTGCGCCACGGGCTTCATGTGTATTTCGGGCAATACTTCTGAGCGCATTCAAGCCTGTGGGTGCGAACATAATGGAGGAATTTTACAAGGATCATTCATGCGATCCAGACACGAAGAGAAAGCGAATCTTCGATCCCTTCAATGGTGGGGGGACAACGGCTGTGGAAGCGAGCCGCATGGGATTTGACGTCACAGGTATCGAGTTGAATCCGGTGCCGTGGTTCGTCGTGAAGATGGCCTTCGCTGAGGCTAGCGTTGCTGATCTCGATGCAGCGTTGCAGCGTCTTGGACAACGCACGGTTGAATGGTCAGGGAAAACGGTGAATGAGACTCTGAGTTCTCTATATCAAGTCCCCATCCCGTTTCATTCGGCCAGCGAGCACAGGAGTGCAGATGTTTCTGCTTATGTCTTCCACACCTACTGGATGAAATCGGGAGTCTGCACGGCACCGACTTGCCGCAAGCTTGTTCCCTTGTTCAAGAACTACGTCGTAGCGAGCAAGAGTCCGAGCATCCGCTACCACACCGACTGCAAGTGCCCCAAATGCAACGGGACCTTTGACTGGGAGGTGGAGCCCGCATCCATGGTAGCTGACCCGCGCTTGATGGTTCATGCCACAACTTATTCAGGTGGAGAGGGGCGCTCGACTATCCGTTGGACCTATGCCCATCCTTCCGGGGGCCTTTATGTCTGCCAGGAAAAAGCCGGTGGTGGCCAGTCACAGGTGCGGTATGGCACATTACAAACGGGTGAAGTCTGCTGTCCGCATTGCCATGAGATCGTACGCCCCCGACTTGCTTCCACAAAGAAACTCAAGCGGAAAAAGATACCCATCACCGTTCTGGTGTGTCCGCAAACCGAGCAGGTATTTCAATGGCGGGGTCCTCTGGATGCGGCATCATCGAAGTTGACCAGTTTGGCCGGTCATGAGTTCCAGCCTTTCGTGGGAAATGTGCCGGATGAGGGCAGTGAGTTTATTTGCCCGCACTGTGGGCAACGAGATGGAAACTCGGTAATCAACTCCATAAATTCCCTCGGCGAGAACGAGAGACTCCCTATGCACGCTTACGCATGTCAAGCATACTGGGCACCATCGGATCCTCGAGAGGAAGATGAGGACGATGATGCGCGCGACGATTTGTTTGATCGAGGCAACCAACAATCATCTGAATTTCTTCCCCGAGGTTCCAATCTGATTTGGAAAAACAAAGGGAAATATTTTTCATCAATCACCCCCGAAATAGGCACTGTATTTCAGAGGGCAGAAGCTGCGTGGAACCAATACAAGGAATCGTTACCCTGGCCTAGAAGCTCAATTCCAAACGGAGAGAAAACAAAGTCTGGGCTTCACTCCCATCACTATCGCGATTGGAAAGACATGTTCAATCAACGTCAATTGTTAGCGTTGGGTACGCTCTTGGCCGCTATTCGCGAAGAACAACATGATGGCTGCCGAGAGCTTTTGCTCCTAGTGTTCTCTGGTGCGGTCGAGCGAAATAACCTCTTTTGTCGCTTCTTCAATGGGCGCAATACTATTCAAGGGAGCTTCGACCGGCACGATTTCGCTCCCAAACTCGACCCATCAGAGAACTGCGTGTGGGGTCCATCGGAGATTCGTGGATCATTTTCTAATATGTTTGGCAGGGTTCGGGAAGGGGTAGCTTTCCGGACGGCCGTATGGGATCGTGACATCGATCATCTTGGCGAAGACGACTCCAAGTTTGCCTCCAAAGAAGTGGTTACACCTTTGGGAGCCACGCTTTTAAATGGGGACTCGCGTGAGATTATCCCTGCCCTTGATGGATTGTTTGATGCCATCATCACAGACCCGCCCTATGCAGGGAACGTCAACTATAGCGAGCTTTACGACTTTTTTTACGTCTGGCTGCGCTTGGCCTTGAAGGATACTTATCCAAGCTTCCAACCGGAATATACTCCCAAGATTCCGGAGATTATCGAGAATAAATCGCGTGGCCTTTCCAACGAGGACTTCCGCGTGGGGTTGCAAACTGTCTTTGCGCGAGGTCGTGAGAAGCTGAAAGACGATGGGGTGCTTGTTTTCACTTATCACCACTCAGGCACCCAGCAGTGGGTTGATCTCTGTGACGCGGTTTGCCTGGCCGGTTTCGTGATTGAAGCAGTGTATCCAGTTCATGCAGAGAAGGAGTCGTCTCTCAATCTTCAAAACAACAAAGGCATCTCCTATGACCTCATCCATGTCTGCCGGAAAAGGCGAGAAGCAGACGGAAATGCTAAGAGAAGCTGGGCAGGGCTTCGTCAACTGGTTCGAACTCGCGCAAGGGATGAAATCAAACGGATCGAGGCTGGCCGGTATGGGGGGCGACCGCTCGCTCCTGCCGATGTGCGCATGGTTCTGATTGGGAAATGCCTGGAGGTCTATTCCCTTCATTATGGCCTCGTCGTCGATTGGGAGGGCAAAAACTATCCTCTCGGTGATGCGATGAAGGACATTGGAGAGATGGTTGAACAGATGATTTCCAAAGAGAATCCATTGCCAGCCGAACTGGAGGGCGTGGACATGCTTTCGCGTGTCTGGCTTCGTGCTCTTTGCGCCCAAACCGAGATTCCCGTGGACTCCATCCGTAAACTCACTCACGGCGTTTTTGAGCTGGATGATCTCACAGGCTACAAACCCCCGCTGATGAAGAAAGGACGGGTGCAAGGCGGACGCACCTATCGCGTGCTGACTCCAGCAGAACGTCTCGAAGGCTTGAAACCTCTCCTCAAGGCCGATGTTCCCGAATTCGTCCAGGAGCCTCTGCCCGGCCTCGAGGCGGCTGTGAAAGTCGTAGTTGGCCCGAACCTGGTGGATGTGCTGCATCTCCTGCTTGCCCATGCGGATACCGGCGAGCGGCTCGACGTGCTGGTGAACCGTTTCGGCGCGCAGCGCGAAGCCATCCGGGCCGCGTTGGAATACCTGAACACCCGCGATCCCAACCGCTGGGGCATGGCCTGCGGCAAACTGTTGCCCTTTTACACCGAAGAATGGATGGGCAAGTTCTTCGGCCAGGATTTCAGAAACCCCATACTTCCATGAATGCCTTCTCCTCTGCCAATCCTGAAAATCCTGTGAATCCTGTCCAAAACTCTTCTCTGGATCTTCCCAATCCTGTCCAAAACCTCACGGGTAGGATCATCGGATGCGCGATGAAGGTTCACCGCGAACTCGGGCCGGGGTATCTGGAATCGGTGTATCAGAACGCGTTACTTCATGAACTCCGCAAGGCGGGCATTCCCACTGAAGCCCAGAAGCCCATCAAGGTTTACTACGATGGGGTAGTCGTTGGAGAGTTTGTGGCTGATCTCGTGATCGGTGACGAAATCATTATCGAACTCAAGGCTGTGGAACGCCTCATCAAAGCGCATGAGGTGCAAACCGTGAATTATCTGACGGCCACCCGAACTGACGTCGGTCTTCTCATCAACTTCGGAGCCGAGTCCCTCGAATTCAAAAAAAAATTCCGCCTGCACGACCGCCAAGGCTGACAGAAATTCAGACAGGATTTACAGGATTCAACAGGATTTCAAAATATAGAAAACCGATACTCCCATGCAGGCCCTCCCCTCTCCATATCCTGTGAATCCTGTCCAATACTCTTAATTCCTATGGCCGGATACCTCGTTTTTCATACCGATGCGCCCGTGAAAGTAAACCCGATCCACCTCGGACTGTTCGATCTCCTCCGCGAGTTTGAGCAGGCTCCGTTTCCCTTCACCCGCGCACAGGCGCTCACGCTTACCGGTCTGGACGACCTGCTCACCCAACTCGACCAAAACGAGGGCATCCACGAAGCGAAGCCGCTGGACTTCCTCCGGCAGATCCGCCGCCGTCTCAGTTCCTGTGCCGAAGAAGTCAGTCGGTTGGGTCTTATCCATGTGCCGCTGCGCATGAAGCTGGACCTTGGGGCCGACGGACAGCTCTTCGCTTCCTACAACCGACTCAACAGACGGATTCCGCTCTGGCAGCTCATGGGCTCGAACCCGGTCGTCCGGGAAGCCGGAGGTTTTCCTCTCTACGAATTTGGAGAAAGCCTGTCGTGAACGCGACGCCCTTGTATCGCCAAAGCCTGAAGGTGAATGACAGGGTCCGGGTGACCGGGCGCTGGGAGCTCGGCGTCGGGGAGGTCTGCCGAATTCGCGAGGACGAGGGTTTCCACGTGGCCGAGGTCATTTTCGAGGACCGCCAGGGCCGGAGGGTCGAGACGCTTCCTGCCAGCCGCCTCGAACCGGTCTTGTCTCCCTGGGATAAGCTGGCGCAGGGAAACTTCGACAACCCGAAGGACTTCCTTCTCCGCCAGCTCGCCTGGCAATTTGCCCTTGGCAATACAGGCGGGGAGCTCACGAATTCCCGCACACAACTCCTGCCCCATCAGATTCTGCTCACCCATGATGTGGTGAAGATGACCCGTCGGCGTTTGCTTGTCGCCGATGAAGTCGGGCTCGGGAAGACCATCGAAACCGGCATGATCATCCGGGAGTTGGTGGCCCGCGGCGAGGCCCGACGCGTTCTCGTCATCGCCCCGGCAGGCCTTGTCAAAAACTGGCAATCGGAACTGCGCGGTTGCTTCCGACTGGAGTTTGAAGTCTTGGGCATCGATTTCCAAGACCATGCGCCCGCCACTTGGGAGAACAAACACCGGGTCATCGCCTCCATCGACACCCTCAAGCGCCCGCTCCGCATGGAACGCGTGCTCGCGGGCCCGAGGTTCGACCTCATCATCGTGGATGAGGCTCACCACGTCAGCCGCATCCGCTACGGCAAGAAGACTCAGCCGACCCAAAACTACCGGCTGCTGGAAGCCCTTCGCGGGCACACGCGCGACCTCATGTTTTTGTCCGCCACGCCGCACCAGGGCGACAACTACCAGTTCTGGTCGCTGATCAACCTTCTGGATGACCACCTCTTCGACTCGCCGCAGGCATTGCTCGAACATCGCAGCCTGCTCAATCGCGTGATGATCCGGCGAACCAAACGCGAGGTGACCGATGCCCAGGGCAACGCACTTTTCGTCCGGCGTCAGGTTCACACGGAATCCTTTGAACCGGCTCTGCGGGAACAGCGCTTCTACGAGCAACTCACTGACTACCTCAAGACCGGTTACGAAATTTCGGGCATGGGAAAGTCGGGCAGAACCACCAGCGCACAACGCGCGGTGGGCTTCGTCATGACGGCCTTTCAAAAGATGATGTCCTCCAGCCCGCGAGCAATCCGGCAAGCGCTGAGGCGAAGACTGCTCGTGCTGCTTGTGCGGGAGCAGATCGCGCTGGAGAAGAGGCGGAAAACCGATTTCGACCCTGCGATTCCGGCCCAGATCGTCCGCATTCAAGACGAGATGCGCATTCTGTCCCGGGAAATCCTGACCACCACACAAACGATGATCAACGACGCGGATGCGGACGCCTATATCGCCCAGGTGCGCCAACGGATCGTGCGCAAGCTTACGGAGGCCGAAGAGAGCACAGAATGGTCGCTCGATGCGGACGAAGAAGGCGACGAAGGGGTCTATGCCGATGCGGAAATTCCCGACGAGACAGCCCGGGTGCGGGATCTGGTGCGTCTGGTGCCGGAGGGAACCGATAGAAAATTTGACCGGCTGCTGGCTGTGATTTCCCAGCTTCGTGATACAAACGAAAAAGAACGCTTCATCATCTTCACGCAATACCGGGAAACGTTGGAATTTCTCCGCCTCGAACTCGCCCGCATCTTTGGCGAGGAACGAATCGCCACAATTAAGGGAGGCCCACTGGACGACAAGATTGCCGCTGCGGAAAGTTTTTGGGACGAAAATGGAGCCAAGTTTCTCATCTGTACATCCGCAGGCGGCGAGGGAATCAACCTCCAGTGCGCCCGCATCCTCTTCAATTATGACCTTCCATGGAATCCCATGGCTGTAGAGCAGAGGATCGGGCGGATCCACCGCTTCGGCCAAAAAGATGTCTCTCAGATTTACAATTTGGTGGCCAAGGACACTGTGGAGGATCGCATCTACAGCCTGCTTGCAAACAAGCTGCTTGCTATCGCCCAAGCCATCGGGAAAACGGATCCGGAAACCGGAGAACCGCTGGAAGACTTTCGCACCGAAATCCTCGGCTACCTCGGCTCCAGCCCGAACTACCAACAGCTCTTCCGGCAAGCCCTGCTGGACAAAGACTATAAGCGCACTGAGCGCGAAATCGATGCGATGATGCACCAGGCTCAGGAGGCGAGAGACGCGCTTTCCCAGCTCTCACAAGACCTGACCCATTTCAATCTCGATCACTACCGGAAAATCACCGGACAGTTCCACCTCGCGCAGTTGGGCCTCTGGTGTCGTGAGGCCGTTATCCGCCTCGGCGGCAGCGTCCTCCCAACCGGTGACTTCTGGCAGATCGTCACGCCGGACTGCCTCAAGGGCTTCTCGCAGATCAACGCACAATACGATATGGTGACATTTGACCGGTCGCTCGCCACTAGAACCAAAAAATGCGAGCTTTTCGGCATCGGCCATCCGTTGGTGGATGCACTCCTCATCTACCTACAAAACGCTCCCTTCGATGCCGATACCGCAGTCCTGCCAAGCGCCGGAGGCAAGCCAAACGTGGTCGAGGCCCGTTACCGTGTCACTTGGCACCGGCCCGAACAGCCCACATCCTCAACCGTCGTGCGCGTCATCCTGAATGGATCAGCGCTGGTGGACGAAACCTCACTGGATCCGGATCGTCTCGCCACACAACTCGCAACCGCTCCAAAAGAAGGAGTCAAAAAATCTGCGTCTGATGCAGAAGATTCGATGCGGATTTGGATTGCGTCCCGTCGGACAGAGATGCCTCACGGCACAATCGCGAGGTGCGAGTTGCTGGGGCTGGCTTACGCGGTGTAGCTGTTGCGAAAAAAAGCAATCAAAAATGGATTGCGTGTCCCTGCGAGGCGTGGGCGGCCTCGTGGACCGCTTCGCTCAAGGTCGGGTGGGCGTGGATGGTGGCGACGAGTTCCTCGTAGGTGGCCTCCATCGTGATCGCGAGCCCGAGTTCGGCGATCATCTCGGTGGCGTCGGCGCCGAGGATGTGGGCACCGAGGATTTCGCCGTGTTTTTCGCCGATGATGAGCTTGACGAAGCCTTCACTCTCGCCGACGGCCAGGGCTTTGCCGCTCGCCATGAACGGGAATTTCCCGATTTTGAAAGCCAGGCCCTTTTCCTTGGCCGCGCGCTCGGTGAGCCCGACGCTCGCGACCTGGGGCTGGCAATAGGTGCAGCCGGGGAAGATGCCGGCCTTGCGGGGTTTTTTCCCGGCAAACATCCCCTCGACCGCCTGGACCGCCTCAAAGCTGGCCACATGGGCGAGCCACGGCGGCCCGATGATGTCGCCGGCCCCGTAGATGCCTTTGACGCTGGTCTCGTATTTGTCGTCCGTTTTGAGCCAGCCCCTGGCGTCGGTTTCGAGCTTGATCCCGTGCGGCATGAGCGGGCTCACGCCGATCGCGACGAGGGCGATGGCTGCCTCGATCGTCTCGTTGGCTTTGCCGCTCACGGTGAGACGCACCCCCTTGTTCGTGGTCTCGGCCTTCTCCACTTTTGTGCCGGCGAGGATTTTGATCCCCTGCCTGGCCAGCGATTTTTCGAGTGCCACGCTGACTTCCGTGTCCTCGATGGGGAGGACGTTCGGAAGCATCTCGACCAGCGTGACCCCGGTGCCGAAGCTGTTGAAAAAATACGCGAACTCGACTCCGATGGCCCCGGCACCGATGATGATGATGTCCTTCGGCTGCCCGGCGAGGACCATCGCCTGCTTGCTCCCGATGACGCTCTTGCCGTTGAACGGAAACCCGGGCATCTCGCGGGCGACAACGCCGGTCGAAACGAGGATTTTCGCGCCCTTGTATCCCGACTTTTTGCCGTCCTTGTCGGTCACTTCGACAACCCCGGCCTCCGGGATCGCGGCCTCGCCCCGGATGTAGTCGACCTTGTTCTTTTTGAAGAGCATTTCGATGCCCCCGGCGAGCCGGTCGGCCACCTTGCGGCTGCGTCCGATGACCTTGTCCCACTCGTAGCTGAGGCCCTCGATTTTGATCCCGAAGTCTGCGGCGTGATGGCTCAGAAGCTGGTAGACCTCGGCGTTTTTCAGGAGCGATTTCGTCGGGATGCACCCCCAGTTGAGGCAGGTTCCCCCGGCGCGATCCATCTCGATGCACGCCACTTTTTTCCCGAGCTGTGCCGCGCGGATCGCCCCCACGTATCCGGCAGGTCCGCCGCCCACAACAATCAAATCGTAATCAGCCATATGTTTCGATGAAGCGCACGAACATTGAACGCAAACGGAACCGGATGCAACCGCGAACCTTTCGCCGCAGGGGGGGGGCTACGGTTTCTTCATCGCGGACGTGATCGCCGCGACGACTGCGGGGTCCTCCGGCTTGGTGCCGGGCTCGAAACGGGCGAGAACCGACCCGTCGGCACCGATGAGAAATTTTCCGAAGTTCCATTTCACGTCGCCGGGGAACTTGGCCGACGGCCCGGTGAGCGCCGCGTAGAGCGGGCACTGCCCGGGACCTTTGACATGCACCTTGTCCATCAGGGGAAATGTGACCGCATATTTTGTGGCGCAGAACTCCCTGATCTCGCTGTTGGTGCCGGGTTCCTGCCCGCCGAAATCGTTCGAGGGAAACCCGAGGACGGCAAACCCCTCGGGCCCGAACTTTTTGTGGAGGGCTTCGAGCCCGGCATACTGCGGGGTGTGGCCGCATCGCGAGGCCACGTTGACGACGAGGACGACTTTCCCGGCGAACGCCTTCAACGACGTGTCGGCCCCGTCCATGGTCTTGAAGGGGATCGCGTCCAATGATTCCGCCAGGAGGGAGGTGCCGGTGAGGAGGGAAAGTGCCAGGATTCGTGTTTTCATGGAGGCAAGGGACAGCATTGGCGGGAGGATGTCAAATGTCGCCGGGCCCCGGGTTCAGAGGTCCAGAAAATCCCGCACGAATTCGTTAGCCGGGTTGTTTCTGACTTCTTCCGGGGTGCCGGATTGTTGGATGACGCCCTTGTCGATGATGACGGCGCGATCCGCGACCTCGAAGGCCTCGTCCTGATCGTGGGTCACGAAGATGGTGGTCAGGCGGATCCGTTCGTGAAATTCCCTGAGCCAGCGGCGGAGGTCTTTGCGCACCTTTGCATCCAGCGCGCCGAACGGCTCGTCGAGCAGGAGGACTTCCGGTTCGATGGCCAGCGCCCTCGCGAAGGCAACCCGCTGGCGCTGGCCGCCGGAGAGCTGCGTGGGCAGGCGCTTTTCGAGCCCGTCGAGCTGGACGGCCGCGAGGAGCTCCCGGACCCGCGCGCGGATCGTGGATTCCGGAGGCCGCTTCTTCCGCGGCAGCACCCGCAGCGCGAAGGCGATGTTCTCGAAGACATTCATGTGCGCGAAGAGGGCGTAGGCCTGAAAAACGAATCCCGCCTTGCGCTTGTAGGCGGAGAGCCGCGTGACATCGCGCTCCTGGAACAACACCGTCCCCTGCGACTCCGGAAATTCCAGCCCCGCGATCACGCGCAGCAGGGTGGTTTTTCCCGAACCGCTGGGGCCCAGCAGGGCGATCAGCTCCCCGGTCTCGATTTCCACGCTCACGTCGTTGAGCGCGGGATAGCGCGAATATCGCTTGGTGACGTGATGGATTCGTATGCTCATGGGAAATTGGCTGGTGTCAGAGTTGTTTCAACTGCTCTGCGGCCCGCCATTCCGAGTAGGTCTTGAGGAAAAGCGTGACCAGCGCGAGCAGGGCCAGCAACGAAGCCACGGCGAACGCGGCGGCGAAGTGGTATTCGTTGTAAAGGATTTCGATGTGGAGGGGCATGGTGTTTGTCTTTCCCCGGATGTGCCCCGAGACGACCGAGACGGCCCCGAATTCCCCCATCGCCCGCGCGTTGCAAAGAATCACCCCGTAGAGGAGCCCCCACTTGATTTTCGGGACTGTCACCCGCCAAAAAATCTGCCAGCCATTCGCGCCCAGAGTGAGGGCGGCTTCCTCCTCGCTGATCCCCTGCGCCTGCATGAGGGGGATGAGGCCCCGCGCCACGAAGGGAAATGTGACGAAAACCGTGGCCAGAACGATTCCCGGAACCGCAAAAATGATGCGGATGCCGTGATCCGACAGCCAGGCTCCCAGCCACCCCTTCGATCCGAAGACGAGGATGTAGATCAGCCCCCCGATGACCGGTGAAACCCAGAGCGGAAGATCGATCAGCGTGATGAGGAACGATCTCCCGGAAAACCGGAAACGGGTCAGGCTCCATGCCGCCGCAAGGCCGAAAACCGTGTTCAGCGGCACGGTGATCGCCGCGACAAGGAGAGTGAGCCGGATCGCATCCTGCGCGTAGGGATCCCGAAAAGTTTTCAAGAAAACGCCGAGCCCCTTCGAGAAGGCCTCCTGAAAGACGACGAACAGGGGGAGGAGAAGAAAGAGGCTGAAGAAAACCAGCGTGATCCCAACCAGCAGGACCTTCGCGACCGGCGACTCCGCCGTGGCGCGGCGTCCGGTGTCCGGCCGTTGGGGAATCGGAAACTGCGACGCGCCGGCCATGGTCAGAGCATCCCTTTCCTTTTGTTGTCCCACGCCTGCAGGGCGTTGCTGGCCAGCAGCACAAAAAACGAAACGACAAGCATCACGAAGCCGAGAGCGGCGGCTCCGCTGTAATCGTATTGCTCGAGTTTGCTGATGATCAGCAGCGGCGTGATCTCGGTCTTGAAGGGGAGGTTCCCGGCGATGAAAACCACGGAGCCATACTCGCCCACAGCCCGTCCGTAAGCGAGGGTGACGCCCGTCAGGGTGGATGGCAGCAGGGCGGGAAAGATCACCCTCCGGAACGTCTGCCATCGCCCGGCCCCCAGGCAGGCGGCGGCCTCCTCGACATCGTCGGAAAGATTTTGAATCACCGGCTGGAGCGTGCGCACAACAAACGGCAGCCCGATGAAGGTCAGGGCGACAAAGATGCCCAACTGGGTGAATGCCACTTTGATGCCCACCGGTTTCAAAAGCCCCCCGATCCAGTCGTTGGGCGCGTAGATGGCGGTGAGGGCGATCCCCGCAACCGCAGTTGGCAGGGCAAACGGGAGGTCCACCATCGCGTCGAGAATCCGCCTGCCGGGAAACCGGTATCGGACGAGCACCCAGGCCCCGATGAAACCGAAGACCCCGTTCACCAGCGCCGCAAAAAACGAAAGGCCGAAACTCACCCCATAGGAAACCACGACACGCGGGGCCGTGATAGTCTCCCAAAAATGCCCCCACCCGCCGGATGCTGTTTTCACAAACAACGCCGAAAACGGGACCAGCACGATCAGGCTCAGGTAAACGAGCGAATACCCCAATGTCAGGCCGAAACCGGGAAGGGAATGCCTGAGCGGCTTCTTTGGCGCTGACTTTTGTTTGGACATGCGATGCGCGGGAAGATCTCAGGCGATCCCCGGAAAACCGGGGGGTGCCAGCACAAAAAACCGTCCGGGCGGAAGAGCGTCCGGAAGAATCCGGAACAACACCCAGTTCCGCACTGATTTGGAATACATAGACGACTAAACTAAGCGTTATTCATTTCATGTCAACCCGCATTTTGGAACAACGGGCTTGGCAGGAAAAACGCCCCGCTGCAGGGTCCGCCGAGTTGGCCTGTTTCGTTGCAGAAATGGCGTCACACGACCCGGCCAACGAGTGTCGTGAGATAGGGCAGGAGCTGCTTTTTTCGCGAGACGACCCCGTCGAGCTTCCAGGCATGGGAGCCCTCGTCCGGATAATCGATCAGGCGGGTGAAATGGTCCGGCCCGCACAGGAGCAGGATCGAGTTCTGCGTGTTCACGTCGGAGATCAGCAGGGCGGAGAACAAATAATTCTTCGACGACCGGTAGGATTCGAGGGCGGCGACAAGCCCGTCGCGTTTTTCCGGCAGGTGAGAGAAGCTGAGCTCCTCGATCTGCGAGACGCTGAACCGGAACCCCCGCTCGGCGTATTCCTTGCAGTCGGCGGTGATCGCCTGCTTCGAAGTCATGGTGAGAAGCGGGGAGCCGACCGAGAAAATCTCCGAGGCGAGATCCGCCGGGCGGACCCCGCTGATCCGGGCGAGATCGCCCAGGATCGCGCGATCCACCCCGGTCGTCGTCGGAGAAGTCAGGTTGAGCGTGTCGGAGATCACCCCGCACATCAGAAGCCCGGCGACGTTTTTTGGGATGGGGATACCGGCCTGCTGGTAACAGGTCGCCACGATCGTGCAGGTGGATCCCACCGGACGGTTGAGGAAGAGGATCGGCTGGTGGGTCGGGGCGACTCCGATCCTGTGGTGGTCGAGGATCTCGACGATCGGGATCTCGTCCGCCCCGTTCACCGCCTGGCTCAGCTCGTTGTGGTCGACCAGGATGAGCTGGCGCGGCACCGGCTTCAAAAAATCGCTTTTCGAAAGGATCCCCTCCAGGCGTCCCTCGGGCCCGAGAACCGGGAAGGCGAACTGCGAGGACATGGCCACGTCAGACATGGCCTCGCGGAGCGGCATGTCCGCCTGCAAGCTGGTGAAATCCGATTGCAGCATCTTTCCGGACGTGACCGCCGCGCGCGCCAGGAGGACGGTCGTCGCCGTGTCGTAGGGCGAGGAAATCAGCGTGACGCCCCGTCGTTCCGCCAGGGCGAGCACGGATTTTTTTGCGGGAAAATTATTCGTGATGACAAGCGCCCGGACCCCGGCCTCGATCGAGAGTTCCTGGATGTTCCAGCGGTCGCCGACGATGAGGACGGTGGATTTCAAATCCAGCTCGCCGAGGCGTTTCGTGAACGTCCTCGTGTGCATGGCCGCCACCACCAGATCGTGCGGGTAGACCTCGGTGTCCTCGGGCCCCGCCAGGCGCTTCCCGTGGATCGAGGCCTCAATGTCGGCCAGCGAGGCGTCCACGACACGCGCCGAGGCGATCCGGTCGAGCGGAGGAAACAGATACTGGCTGAGCTTGAAGGCCGAGATCAGCCCGAGGCAGCGCCGCTCGTCATCCACCACCGGCAGCCCGCGAAACCGCGTCTCCCCGATCCGCGTCATCGCCTCGTAGACAGGGCTTTTGAAATGCGCGCTCGCGACATCCCGCTCCATCACGTCCTCGATGCGGGGATACACGTCCCCCAGGAACATGGGGGCCTCGAAACCGAATTTTCCGAGCCCGAAATCGATCCGCTCGTTGGTGTTGCCGCATCGCGCGGCGAGCACGTCCGGAGACCCGCTCGCGGCCTTGAATCCGGCATAGCCGATCGCGGAGCAGATCGCGTCCATGTCGGGGTTCTTGTGTCCGATGACGACGGTGATCATTTATGCCGCTGCAAGCTCCGGGCGGGCCAGCCCAAGCGAGACCGCGGCAACCATCAGTGCCCGCACCCCGCCGCTGCCCGGCTCGTCCACATAATCATGGTATTTGAGCAGATGCCCTGTCCGGGCATGGAGCTCGCGGACGGGGATTCTGATCGTGGTCATGCCCGAACGTGTCTCGTGGGACACGTTTTGTCAAACGCGGGAGCTTCCCTTTCAACCTCGGCCCGGTGACGGCCTCGATATCGAAGATCGAGGCCACGCACAACCTTTCCCCAATCGTTGCGATCCCATGCCGGACACGCCGGAAGCGGCATCTTGCCGCTTCTGCAAATTCACCAGATCAGCCACATTTTCCTGGAGATCGCCATGATTGGGGTGGGGCATCGCTGGCTGAGAATGTGCTTGATCTTCTCCGTGCAGCGCGAATCTTGATCCCCATGTTCCGTCTTCTTCTTCTGATCTTGCTGGCCGGGGCGCTGACTGCCGGGGCGGCCGCCCAAAAGGAATTCATCCTCCTCAGCGGCGGCCCGGCGCTGATCGAGTGGGAAAAATACAAGGCGGCGCCCCACGACCGCTGGTGGGGGAACTTCATCCGGGCCGCCCGCGTCCGCATCGAGGAAATCCGGAAAAAGGAGGGTCCGGACGCGTTCGTCACCTGGCTCGTTTACAGGCCCGCCTATGTCCGCCGCGCCGAACGGCAGGACAAAGCCGACCTCATCGGGAACATCGTGTCCGTCCGCGACAAATACCACGTCAACCTCATCTGGATCACCTCGGGTGACGATGTCATCAACTACCTCAACGCCGGCCAGCCGCGCTCCGGGATGAAAATCGCGAACTTCGAGTTCTACGGCCACTCGAACCGCGCGTGCTTCATGTTCGACTACAGCAACGAGGTCGACAGCGGGTCGAAAAGCTGGCTCCACGAGAAGGAACTTTACAAAATTCACCGGGGCCTCTTCACCCGCGACGCCTTCATCAAAAGCTGGAGCTGCCACACCGGCGAAAGCATGAGCAAACTCTGGCGCGCCGCGACCGGCAAAAGGATGATCGGGGCCATCGGCAAAACCGACTACGCCAACGGCGACCAGCGCAACTGGACCCCCGCCCTCAGCGAGGGTGCCCGCTGGGGCGGGTGAGGGTGCCTCTGTCGACTCTCGAAAAACCCAATGATTGAACGCCTCGAACGATCCCTTTCCCGATTCGCGATCCCCGGTCTCGTCCGGTATGTCGTCGCGCTCAACGCCCTCGTGTTCATCCTCGTCACGCTCGACCAGAACTACGCCCAATTCCTCGAACTGGACCGCACCGCCATCCTGCAAGGCGAAGTCTGGCGGCTGGTCAGTTGGGTGTTTCTCCCCACGACGCAGAGTTTTTTCTGGATCGTTTTCTACCTGATGTTCACCTGGTGGCTCGGGGACCTGCTCGAGGGAAGCTGGGGGACATTCCGGCTGAACGCCTACTACTTTCTCGGCATGGCCCTCTGCATCGCCTCCGCCCTGATCTTCGGTGCCTCGGCGGGAAATCTTTTCCTGAACCTTTCGCTTTTCCTCGCCGTGGCGACGCTCGCCCCGGATTTGGAAATCCTGCTTTTTCTGATCATCCCCGTGAAGATCAAATGGGTGGCGATCTTCAGCCTCGCCTTCCCCGTTTTCGTCCTGCTTTTCGGCCCGCTCGCCGAGAAAATGGTCGTCGTCATGTGCCTCGGGAACTACCTGATCTTTTTTGCCCCGGCATTTTTCGGCGGCGCGCTGGCGTCGCAAAAAAACCGGGAGCGCCGCCAGCGCTTCGAGGCGGCGAAACTTCCAGCCGACGCCGCGTTGCACTTGTGCGCGGTGTGCCATGCCACCGAGTGCACGCACCCGGAGGCCGAGTTCCGCGTGGCCTCGGACGGAAACGAATACTGCGCCGAGCACCTGCCGGTCCGGCGGACGTGACCCGCTTTGCCCGGGGCCCTGCATTCGCCGCTTGAGGCGGAGGCGGGCAAACGGTATAGCCTTTCGGTCCGATGAGCCTGTTTCCCAGAGAATGGTCGTTTCTGAGCGACGCATGGAAGTTTGCCCTGGTGCTCACCGGGCGGGAAACCGCTGCGACCGCCCTGGTGTCCGGGGCGCTCAGGGCCGTTTCCAGACGCCCGGACCTGCACGATGACGAGAGGACCAAACGCGTGCTGTTCTCGATCCTTTGCCGCGAGGGGGCAAAGGCGGTCGTGACCGGCAGCCCGGAGACCCCGGCCGAACAGAGCACCCGTTTTCTGCACCGCTTGCCCGAACCCTCGCGCCAGGCGATCACCCTTCTCGCCCTCGGGGCGTTTTCGGGCGAGCGGCTCGCGGGGTTGCTGGGAAAATCGGAACCCGAGCTCGCGCGGTGCCTCGACGAAGCCCGCGCGGCCCTGAAACCGCATCTGGCACCGGGACCATGAGCCCGAAATCCGCCCGCCAATTTCTGGCCATCCACCCCCCCGATCCGCCGGACTCCCGCGAAATTTCCCGGGCCCGCGACGCTCTCGCGAAATCGCCTGCTCTTTTCGGGGAATACGAGGCGCAGGTCGCGCTGGACAAGGCGGCCCGCGCGATCCTGGCAGAAGTGCTGATCCCGTCGGCAGCCGTCGGTGATCTCGGCGAACAGGCGGACGCGATCTCCTCCGCCCGGAGCAAACGGCGGTTCAACCCCCTCGATCCGGCCATGTGGGCGGTCATCATCGGTTTTCTCCTGCTTCTTGCCGTGCTGGCCTGGCACTTTCTCGGACGCGCCGGGGTTTTCCCCGAGGAAGCCCTGGCGATTGCCGCCGAGGGAGCCAAACTCCGCACGGAGCAGTTCGAGGTGGTCGAGGACAAGGCCGGAGCCCTCGACGATTGGTTTGTCCTCAAGGGATTCGATCGGTTCCATGTCCCGGAGAAATTCTCCGGCTACCAGGCCGCCGGAGCCCGGATTTTCAAATTCGACAGCCGCCCGGTCGCCGTGCTCGCGATTCCGGAAAACTACATGTTTTTCCTGATCTTCGATCCGGCCCCCCTCGGGATCCGCATCCGTCCGGAAGGTTCCTGGCAATTCGCGGAATTCGATTACAAATACGCCGCCGCCGTCCGCGAGGACAAAGGGATGTGCTTCATGGTGGTCATCAAAGGGACTTTGAAAGATCTCGTCCGCCTGGTCGGAAAGCCCTGAAGACGCCCCTGCGGGCGTAAGCCACGCCCCGTGACGCCCGTTTTTTTTTGAAAAATTCCCTTGCCAGCACGGCGCGCATCCCTACTCTTTCCCTCCCGCTCAATGTCGGGGTTTCAACGCAAACATTAACTGTTCTTTATCATGGCATCATCTTCAGCCCAAAAAATCCGGATCCGGCTCAAAGGGTTCGACTACCGCATCCTCGATGCGTCCGCGCACGAGATTGTGGAAACCGCGAAGCGCACCGGGTCCAAAGTCACCGGGCCGATCCCCCTCCCGACCCGCATCGAAAAATTCACCGTCAACCGCTCCCCGCACGTCGACAAGAAGTCGATGGAGCAATTCGAAATCCGCACCCACAAACGGCTTCTCGACATCGTCGAGCCCACGGCCAAGACCGTTGACGAACTCCGCAAACTGAACCTCCCGGCCGGGGTCGACATCACCATCAAGATCTGACCGCCATGAGCATTGGACTTCTCGGAAAAAAACTTGGAATGACCCGCGTCTATGACGACAAGGGCCGGAGCACTCCCGCCACCGTCATCGAGGCCGGCGGCAACCGCATCCTTCAAACCAAAAACGCGGAAAAGGACGGCTACACGGCTGTTCAGGTCGGTTTCGACGATCAGAAACCCCAGCGCGTGACAAAGGCACAGACCGGGCACTTCGGGAAAACCACCTCGACCCCCAAGCGGTTCATCCGCGAGTTCCGCCTCGCCGAAGGGGAAACCGCCCCGGAATCCCCTGACGTCGCCGTCACGGTTTTCGAGGCCGGACAGTTCGTGGACGTCATCGGCCAGTCGAAGGGCAAAGGCTTCCAAGGCACGATCAAAAAGCACAACTTTCATGGCCAGCCCATGACCCACGGTTCCACGATGCACCGACGGAACGGCGCCATCGGCAACCGTTCCACCCCGGGCCGTGTCTGGAAAAACATGGGCATGCCCGGACACATGGGCGACGAGCGCGTCACGCTCCAAAACCTCCGCATCCTCCAAGTGCGCGGAGAAGAGGGCGTCATCGTCGTCAGCGGGGCAATCCCCGGAGCAAAAGGTTCCTACGTGATCGTCCGCCCTTCCAAGAAAAAGAAGCCTGGCGCGAAAAAATAGCCCTTCCGGTTCCCCGGCAGGCGGGGGAAAAAACTCAAGCCGCCCCGGGCCTGTTCCGGTGCGGCATCGCCTTCGGGAGCTTCACGAAGAAGATGGTTCCGCTGCGGGGAGTCGAGGAGAATTCCACCCTGCCGTCAAGGAACCGCTCGGTGAGAAGCTTCACGCTGTAAGTCCCGAGTCCGCGTCCCGCCCCCTTCGTGCTGAACGAACGGTTGAAAATCTGGAGCTGGGATTCGCGCGGGATGCAGGCGGCGTTGTGCACGAAGAACTCGACCGCGTCGCTCGTGGGCGAGTGGCAGCCCACGGTGACCGTGCCCCCGGGCGACGTTGCCTCGAGCGCGTTTTTCGCGAGGTTCCCCAGCACCCGCACGAGGATTGCCATGTCCGTGAGCAACGGGACCTCCTCGCAGATCTCCGAAGCCTGGATCGTCTTCCCATCACATGCCTGGCTCCTCAGATACATGGAAATGGTCCTGGCGACCGCGTCCCTGCTGTTGGCCTCCCGCATCCGCACGTGGAGTTCCCCGCGTTCCGCCGAAAGCAGGTCCCGCTGGGCCTGGATCTCCTCCACGAGCTGCTCCGAGAGGCTGGCGATGATTTCCTGCAGATCGCGCAGCTCCTCGGGGGCCGAATCCCCGATGATCTCGCTGATCGACTGGAGCCCGCCCGCCGTGTTCAGCAGGTCGTGGAAAAAGATTTTTTCGAGTGCCTGGCGGCGTTTTTCGGCGCCGATGTCCTTGATCGCCAGGAAGAGGAACGGGGTGCCATCGATTTCGAACGGACGAGTCCAGACGCTGAGGTCGAGCGGGGTTCCGCCGACGAGGGCCATCCGGCATTCCTCGACCGAGGGTTCGCCCTGCAACCCGTGGTAGATGGCCAGGAAGGCCCCGCAAACCCGGCACGATTCCGCGTTGCCGCAGCCACCGGGGGCCTCGCGGCTGTGCAGGCACCCGGCGGCTTCCCCCGGACGCTTTCCCCACAGATCCCTCGCGCTGTCGGCATGGAAAAAATCCAGGGCCGCCTGGTTCGCGAAGACGATTTGCCGGTTGGAGTTGAGCGCGAGAAGGATGTCCGGAATCGCGTCGATTAATCCCCGGATCTGCGTCCACGCCACGATTTTTTCCGCCTGGGTGCACACAACGTCCTGGGGGGCGCGGATGTCGGGGGAGGTTGGCTCGCTCATCGCAAGCCCCAGCATAGGCGCGGGCCGGACGGCAAACAACTGAAAATCCGGCCTCTTTGTGGAGGCGGTTGGCCAACCGACTGTTGAATCCCACAGGCCATTGGCGCAAGGGCCCCTGCAAATTGCGCGCGAAAATTCCCGCTTGATTTTCACCTGCCCCCGCCCGCATGATGCCGCATGGAACCCGCCGCACCTCATTTTCCGGGGGAATTGGACCGGTTGTTTTATCGTCCCGCCGACGAGTTTTTTGTCGCGGGCTCCGGGCTTTCCCTCACCTACGACGACGTTTCGCTCGCCACGCTGTATTCGGAGATCCTTCCCCGGGACGCGAATTTCGAGACGGCGCTCGCGCCGGGGCTCTCGCTGCATCTCCCGGTGGTTTCCGCCGACATGGACACCGTCACCGAGTCGCGCATGGCGATCGCCCTCGCGCTGAACGGCGGGCTCGGGCTCATCCACTACAACATGCCGCCCCGCCAGCAGCTCTCCGAGATTTCGAGGGTGAAGAACCATGTTCATGGCCTGATCCGCGAACCAATCAAGGTCGCACCCGACCAGCTCATCGGGGACATCCTGGATTTGATCGAGGAAAAAAAGTATTCCTTCAGCACCTTTCCGGTCGTTGACGGGTCCGGCGTCCTTCTGGGGCTGCTGCCCGGCCATTGCGTGAGGCCGCGGTTTGCAGCGCGCGCGGTGACGGAGGCGATGGTGGCGAGGGCCACCGTCCTCACCATTCGCGAGGACGAGCTCGGCGATGATCCGATCGCGCGCGCGGACCGGTTTTTCACCGAGCACATCGGGATTCACAAGCTGCTCGTGGTGGATTCCGGGGACCGGCTGCGCGGGCTCTTCACGCTGAGCGACATCGAGCGCATCACCCAGGAGCGCCTGTTGCAGACAAAGCCGGCGCGCGACGGAAAATTTCGCCTGCTCTGCGGGGCTGCGGTCGGTGCCCCCCGCGACGCTTCCGGCGACATCGACCGCAAAGCCCTGCTCGACCACATGGAGGCCATGGTGGAACGCGGCCTGGATGCCGTGGCCGTCTCGACCGCGCACGGCCACACGAGGGGGGTCGGGGATTCCGTCCGCCTGATCCGCGAGGCCTTCCCGTCGCTGCCGATCATCGCCGGAAATGTGACGAGCGCCGCCGGGGTGGAATTTCTCGCCGGCTGCGGGGCGGACACCGTCAAAGTCGGCCAGGGGCCCGGTTCGATCTGCACGACGCGCGTGGTCGCCGGCGTGGGGATCCCCCAGTTGACCGCCCTCTACGTCTGTTCGAAGGCCGCCGCGCACTGCAGGGTCGCAATCCTCGCCGACGGGGGCATCACGAAATCCGGCGACATCGTCAAAGCGCTCACGCTCGCGCACGCGGTCATCTGCGGCAGCCTGCTGGCCGGCTGTCCCGAGGCACCCGGGCAGATCATGGAAATCAACGGGAAATTTTACAAACAATACCGCGGGATGGGGAGCCACGCGGCCATGAAAGCCGGGAGCGCCGCCCGCTACGGGCATGCGAAGGACACCGCGCGGAAATCCGCCGCCGAGGGCGTCGAGGCGCTGAAGGAAGTCTCCGCCCCGGCCGACGCGGTCCTCGCGCAACTGGCCGGCGGGCTCCAGAGCGGCATGGGCTACCTCGGGGCCCCGACGCTCGACGTCCTCCGCAAAAACGCGCGCTATACCCGGATCACGTCGGCCGGCCTGAAGGAAAGCGCCCCGCACGACATCATCGAAGTGAAGACCGGAAACGAATAACGCGCGTTTTCATGCTCCACCTCCGCGCACACGATTACCCTCACCTCGTCCGCCGCTGGAAACGTGCGGCTGAGGCGGCGGGTTTGAAGATGCGGACGTTCGCGGAGAGCGGGGGGCTCCCGATTTATTGCCTGGAGTCGGGCCCCGTCCGCGACGAACGGCCCGCCATTTACCTTTCCGCCGGCATCCACGGGGATGAACCCGCCTCCACCGAGGGCCTGATCAGCTGGGTGGAAAAGAACCCGCGCGTGATCCGGAAATTCCGCTCGTTGATCTTTCCCTGCCTCAACCCCTGGGGTCTCGTCAACAACTGTCGGCTGGACCCGCGCGGACGCGATCTCAACCGGTGCTACAACAAGGGCAGGGTCCCCCAAATCCGCGCCCAAGTCGGGGTCCTCGGGTGTTCGCGCTTCGATCTCGCCCTCCAGCTCCACGAGGATTTCGACGCGCGCGGGGTTTACATTTATGAAGTGGCGGGGAAGCGCCCGTTCTGGGCCGAAGACCTCCTCAGGGCGGGCACCCGCGAACTGCCCCCTGATCCGCGCGCCAGCATCGAAGGGAGGCGGGCACGACGTGGCATCGTTCGGCGGAAGCTCACCCCCGACCTCATGCCCGACTGGCCCGAGGCCTTTCTCCTCCACTTCCTGCACTCCGCGCGGACGTTCACGATCGAGACCCCCTCGGAATTCGCCATCGACGCCCGCGTGTCCGCCCACGGGGCCATTCTGGCCGACGCCCTCGACAAGTGCCTGGCGGAATTTGAGCCGGGATGAATCACCCGCCCGAAAGGCCGGGGCCTGATCGCCGCCGACTTCCCGGTGGGGCCTGATCGCCGAGCCCGCCGACTTCTCTCGACGGACGCCGATCAGTTGACCCGCGCCGCTCCCGCGCTTTTTCGATTTATGGGAAGTTAAAAAATTGTTGCGCGACGCGCGGGCCCCGAAACATCTTGGTCCCCTCCCCACAAAACCATGTCCCATCTCCCCGGTGCCTGACGCGGGCATCTGGAAGCCGGTGACGCACCCCCTCAAGCCTCCCCATGAACAAACAATCCTCCTCTCTGCTCGCGGCGCTCGTCGTCGCACTGGTGGCACTCGCCCTGCCGTCGATCAGCACTGCCGCCGACACCATTGCCCTGACCGAAGGCATCACTCCCATCACCGCATGGCCGGAAGTGACGGACATCAGCACAGGCGATCCTGCGGTGAACACCTATGGCATGGCCTTGAATCCCAGCAGCATGCTGAGCCAAACCTTCACACCGGCTGTTCCCATGACGCTGAAAAGCCTCTATTTCAGCTACTATACGACCGCTGCCAGCGCGACGAACAGCTTCACGCTCAAAATCCAGCAGGTCGCGGGAGGGGGCGGGGCCCAGACCTATTCCCAAGGGACCAACCTCCTGGGATCGGCTCCGGTGACGTTTTCCCTCGCAAATACCGGGGGAGCCGGACGGTTGCTCAAATTTGACTTTGAAGGAGCCTACCAGATTGCCCTGGCGGCCGGTGTCACCTACGCCGTCGAGATTTCCAGCTCGATCTCCACGGTCGTCTTGCTGCGGAGTGTCGGCTTCGACAGTTACTCCGGCGGAAACCTCTATTTGAACCGCTCGGCCTTCAACTATCCCGGCACCCGCGATCTCGCCATGTCGGTCGTCGCCGCCCCTGCCGGAAAGATCGTTTATTCGGATGATTTTTCCGGAAGCTCCGGCACCCTTCTCAGCGGCACGGCACCGGATGTCCGCTCCGGCACGGACGGCGGCAGCGCATCCGCGACGTGGGCGGCCAATTCTTCCTGGTTTGCCAACGGCTCCGGTTCCGCCGGCGGCACTTCCATGAAGGCCAGCCTGCCTTTGACCCCGCTCCCCGGCAACGTCTACACGCTCTCGCTGGATTTGAATCCCACCAGCGGTTCCAACGCTTTCATGGTGGGCTTTACCGACACGACCGCCACGACCTTTGGCACCGGCAACAGCCCCTGCCTGACGCTCAAGCCGGACGGCACCCTGCAGACCTTGGCGAACGGCGCGGTGAAAACGACCCTCACGAGCCAGCCGCTCAACAAAACCGCCGAAGTCGTGCTGGACACCACCGCCTCTGCGTGGAGCGTGCAATGGTTTTACAATGGAAACCAGGTGGGCAACACGTTCACCTACGCGGCCAATCCGGCGACCCTGGCCGTCAAATTCGCGGCCAACAACGCGGCGGGCACGGTGGACAACTTCGGGCTGTCGGTGCTCTCCGAGCCCGTGAGCCCGTTCGGGATTTCCGCCTCCCATTCCTCGCGGCTCAACCTTTCCCAGTGGATTTCCCAGGCCGCAGCGACCGGGGTTTCCTGCCTCAGAGGCTTTTATAACTTCAGCGAAATCGAGCCGGTCCAGGGAACATGGGATTGGACGGGGGCGGACAGCCACATGAGCCTCTGCGCCTCCAACAACCTGACGATCATGGGATTCCTGGGCTTCAACGCCCCGTGGATCGACCCGAATGTGCAGACCTTCCCCACCGCCAACCTCTCCGCCTGGCAAACATACGTCACCGCCACGGTCAACCACTGCAAAAATCAAGTCCGGCTCTGGGAGGTGTGGAACGAACCGCCGAATTTTTCCTCCAGCGGCACGCCGACCCAATATGCCAGCACCGTCACCGCCGCCTACGACGCGGCCAAGGCGGCCGATCCCGCCTGCCAGGTCGGCATCGCCGCCCAGTCCGCCAACATCAACTGGCTGGACCAAAGCATCGCCGCCGGCGCGGTCGGCCATTTCGACTTCGTCACCCTGCACCCCTACGAAGTCCTGGCCCTGGTCAATGGCGGATGGGAGGCGCAATACATGAGCATCGTCCCCACCGTTCGCAAAATGCTGGCGGCCCGCGACCCCGCCAAGGCCAACGTGCCCGTCTGGTTCACCGAAATCGGCGCAGCCATCGGGGGCGTTGTCCCGGGTGTCGGCGGAGCCAATGTCACCGTCACCGAGGACATCCAGGCCCAGCTTCTCGTGAAGGCCTACAGCATGGGCATCGCCCAGGGTGTCACCTGCATCAACTGGTTCGAGGGCCGCGACGGCGACTCGGGGCTCATGGGACTGTTGACCGGTGCCAACGTCCAGCGCAAAGCCCATACCGCCATGTCCAAAATGGTCCAGTATCTGGGCGAAAGCCCTGTCTATAATGGTTGGGTGCTGCTGAACACGGCGGCCAACCCCGACCGCGATTACGGCTTCGTCTTCCAGGGCGCGACAACCACCGTCATGGCCGCCTGGGCTCCGCCGGGCATCACCGATCCCATCACCTTCGCCAGCCCTGTCACCGTCGTCAACCCGCTCACCGGCACCACCACCAGCAACGTCACCACCTATTCGCTGACCAGCGCCCCCATCCTCGTCCTCGGCGTCCCCGCAGGCTTGGTCACGCAAGCCCAAACCAACAAAACCCAGCCGTTCCCGTGGGGGGGCGATTTCTCCGCCGCGACATCGGTTTCGATCTCTTCCATGGGCGATCCCAACACCGAAAACGGCCTGCATCAGATCTCCGCCAACGCGCTCTCCACCTACTCGGCCACACCGTATGGCGCGGCCCGGTATTGCGCCCTGTCCGCAAACCAGTATTTCACCGTGGACCCGAACTTCCTCTCCTACACCACCACTCCCATCACCATCACGGCGGTTTTCCGGCGCAATGCCGCCAACGACAACGCCGGGTTCAACCTCAAATACGAATCCACAACGGGCGAGAAAAGCGCCGGATGGTATACCGTGCCGGGAAACGCGCAGTGGTACACAAAATCGTGGACGATCACCGACGCCCAATTCACGGGAAAATGGGGCTACCATTTCCGCTTCGACTCCGACTCGACAACCTACGGCAAATACTACATCCAGAGCGTGACCGTCAGCAAACCGTAGCGGGCCACCGGCCCAAATCCGCAGGTAAGGGAAGAAATGAGGGGGAGGGCGAAGCTCCGTCTGAGCCGTAATAAATGGGCTCACACGGAGGTTCGCCCTCCCATCGTTGGCGTTACGCAGATTTGGGTGCCCCGTTCCTTTGTTGACATTCCGGCTGGAATCGCGGCAACCGCTCTTGCCCACAATCTGGTCCTCGCCGCCAGAAACACCGCCGGTTATCCGAAAGAAGTCCCCTGATCAATCTGCGGAAGCAAGGCGGGTAATTCGACCGACAAGTCGGCGGTTTTGGCAAAACCGCCCCACCGCAAGGAATCGGTGGGGACGGCTCGCCGAGCCGTCCGTGGAATGAAAAACGCACGTATCTTTCATTGACAGACGAACGTCCGCTTGCTAGGAGAACGGTATGGTTATTTCCAGCACGAAGCTCCGGGAAAATATCTACCGGCTCCTCGATGAGTCCTTGAAAACCGGAGAGGAGATCGAGGTGCGCCGGAAAGGCCGGTCGCTCCGCATCATTCCGGAGCCGCCCGCTTCGCGTCTGGCCCTGTTGCGGCACCGTCCGACGATCAAAGGGGATGCGGAGGAACTCGTGCATCTCGACTGGTCCGGGGAGTGGAAACCTTGATCGCCCTGGACACCCATGTGGTGGCCTGGCTCCATGCCGGGGAAACAGAACGGTTTCCAGCCGGGGTATACCGGCGGCTGGATGCCGGGGAATTGGTCGTCTGCCCGGTGGTTCTTCTGGAGTTGGAATACCTGCATGAAATCGGCCGCCTCTCGGTGAATGCCGACAGGATCTTTGCGGATCTCGCGGTCGAGATCGGGCTGGGCCTTTGCCCGTATCCGTTTGCCGGGGTGATCCGCGAATCCCTGAAGCAGGCATGGACCCGCGACCCGTTCGACCGCCTCATTGCCGCGCACGCGCTGGCGGCAGGCCACGACTTGGCGACCAAGGATGAAAACATTCTCGCGCACTGCCCTTCCGCTTTCTGGGGCTGATTTTCCTTCTTCCGGGGGGAACGCGCGCGCTGTGGCGGCGGCCTGCGACCGCCGGACGAGTCAATGGTCGCCTCGCCCGGTTTTCCCGCACGCCAGGATGTCCGGGGCCCACGAGGTTGCTTTATGGGAAGTAACGAATTTGTTGCGGGTGCCCCCGGCTTTGCTACGTTTGACCAGCACCCAAAAACGCCATGAACACCACCTCTCCGAAAACTCTCAATAGGCTGGCCGCCAGCTTTCTCGTCCTGACGATATTGGCCGGTTTTTCCGGCGCAGCCTCCGCCCAGACGATCATCTACGCGGATGGTTTTTCCGGAAGTTCCGCAACCAATCTAAACGGTCTTGCGCCAGATGTCCGCTCCGGCGCGGATGGCGGCAGCGCATCCGCAACTTGGGCTGCCAATTCCGGCTGGAAGGCCGATGGTTCCAACAACGCCGCCAGCGGTTCTCAAAAGGCGTCGCTTACCTTCACGCCGGACTTGAACAAGGTTTACACTCTTTCATTGCAGTTGAATCCCACCGCCGGCACCGGCTTGTTCATGCTCGGGTTCTCGTCGGATAGCAGCACGACATTCAGCAATGGCGCTGCCCCTTATCTGACACTTAGCGATGAAGGAACGGCGCAAATTTTCACCAGCAACAATGTTTTGGCCACAGGAACAAACACCTTTACAGGGCTTGCGCTGAATCAGACCGCGCAAGTCGTGCTCGACACCACCGGTGCTGCATGGACGGCGGCATGGTTTTACAATGGAACGCAGTTGGGCTCCACATTCACCTACGTTACGAATCCGACATCCACTGGCTTCGTCAAATTTGCGAGAAGTCTGGATGAAGTGGGCACGGTGGACAACTTTCAATTGTCCGCAGTCCCCGAGCCCTCAACATGGGCCTTGCTGGCGTTCAGCCTGACGACGGTGATGGTCCTGCGCCGCCGTCGGCACCGCGGCGAGCATTGAGCCGGAGTGTCGTCCGCCAAGCAGATAACATATTCTCCCGATCGTGCGACAGGGCTTGTTGTAGAGGCCCTTGTGTCAAGGGCCTGTGGAAATTCGACAGGCGGTTGGCACAACCGCCTCCACAACGGGGGTTCCAAAAAGAATAGGCGTGCTTTCACGGCCATCCTCTCCAAACATCCCATCCCTATGAACCCGAAAATAGCAGAGCCAGAATTCGCTTCCAGGTTGTTGGAGGGGCCGGTGCCGTCCGGTCCGATTTTTTCATCAAGGGACGCCACGGCGGTCGTCCCTCCATTTCGGAAGCTCGGCTCCCTGGCCTCCGTCATCCTGTGCCTCGGGTTCCTGCTTCCCGCTGCGCGCGCGCAGCAGACCGCGAGCCTGCTGGCGCTGGACAAGTCGGTTTCCGTGAAAGTTTCCGGGGATGACAGCCAGGGAGGAAAAGTTGAACAGACCGAGGGCGGCGGCATCCGCATCACCTATTCCAACGAGAAGGAGAACAGGCCTTCCCTCCGGATCACCAAGACGTTCGATCCCCCGCGCGAGGTGTCGGCGGTGGGGTTCGAAATCGAGGGGGAGCGTGACCTTGCGAGAAACGGGGCCGTGCATGTCCATAACACGGAAAACCGAGTGGGCCTGAAGTGGATTCGTCCCGTCGACGGCGGAAATGTCGAGATGGATCTCGGGCGGACAAAATTCGTCGACACCAAAGAACCCTTCTCCGGCAAGATCGGAAAAATCGTCATCACGATCTGGCTCGAGGGAGGGGCGGGGGAGCACGCGATCGAAATCAAGAACCTCCATCTCCAGTGAGCTGGTGCCCGCCCCACCGAATGAAATCATCTCCATGCTAAAAACGACAACCATTCTCGCGGCAGGCGTGCTTCTCAGTCTCTGCGGGCTCTCTCCCCTGGCTGCGGAGACGCCGTCCGCGCCTCTCAGCCCATTCGGCATCGGCGGGGACCATAAAACGGCCCAGACCCCCGAGAAATGGATCCCGCAAATGGCGGCCCTCGGCATCAAGGTCAACCGGAACTGCCGTGTCCACTGGCAGTCGGTCGAACCCCGCGAGGGCGAATGGGATTGGAAGGACGTGGACCGGCGGATTCAGGTCATGGCCGACAACGGCATCGAAACCGGCGGCGTCTTCATCGGCAGCCCTTCCTGGAACACGGCGGACCCGAGCGGGACGCTGCCCGTGAACAACCTGGTCGGCTGGTCGAACTACGTCACGGAAACCGTCAAGCACTGCAAGGGGAAGGTGAAATACTGGGAGCTCTGGAACGAGCCGCCGAACTTCACCGGCAAGAACCAGACGTCCGCCGATTACGCCAAACTGGCGGTCGCCACCTACGACGCGGCCAAGGCCGCCGATCCCGATTGCAAGATCGGCCTCGCCGCAAAATCCGCCCACATCAACTATATCGAGGAGGCGATCCGCGCCGGAGCCAAAGACCACTTTGATTACATCACGCTGCATCCCTACGAAGTGCTCGGCGGCGTGCTGCGCGACCAGGGAACCGAGGCGATTTACATGAGCATCGTTCCGAACGTGCGCAAAATGCTCGCCCGGGTGAACCCGGAAAAAGCGGATGCGCCGGTCTGGTTCACGGAGCTCGGCGTGGATTCCGGCCCGCCGGGCAAGGGTTACGGCATGGGCGCGGACATCGCGGCCCACGGCCTGATCAAGGCCTACACGATGGGCCTTGCCCAGGGCGTGGCCTGCATCAACTGGTTCGAGGGGATGGACGGCGACAGCGGCGCGATGGGTCTCCTCGATGCCGCCGGGAAACCACGCCTGACCCACACGGCGATGTCGCAGATGATCCGGCATCTCGGACCGCATCCCGCCTATCTCGGCTGGGTGCTGCTCAACGGCAAGCATTACGGCTTCGTCTTCCAAGGAGCCAAGGGGCCGGTCCTCATCACCTGGGCCTACAAAGGCATTTCGGACCAAATGGACTTTGGCCGGACCGTCTCCACCGTCGATCCCCTGACGGGCAATGCCACGGATGCCGCCAAGGTGGAATTGACCAAGGCACCGGTTTTTGTCCTCGACGCGCCCGCCAACCTGGTGGCGCAGGCTGCGGCGAACAAGGACAAACCCCTGCCGTGGGAGGGGGATTACACGGATGCAAAATCCGTTTCCATCACGTTCGGGGAGAAGACGGTGGAAAAGGGCCTGCACACCCAGGCGGGCGACGCGGTGGCAGCGGATGTCCTGGCCTACGGGGGTTCGGCCCGCGCGGGCAGCGTGCCCGGCGGGACGGTCTTTATGGTGGACCCGAACTTCCTCTCCGGCAGGCCCGGGCCGATCCGCATCACCGCAGTCGTCCGCCGCAACGAGGCCAATGACGAAGCGGGATTCAAACTCAACTATGAGTCGCCCGTCCGCGGCGGCTACAAAACCGCCACCCCCGGCTGGTTCAACGTGCCCGACAACAAGCAATGGCACACCGCAGCCTGGGACATCGACGACGCGCAATTCGCCAACATGTGGGGCTACAACTTCTCCCTCAATTCCGATGGCAGCAAGTTCAACAAATATTACATCCAGAGCGTGACCGTGGAAAAGTTGAACAAATAGAAGGCGGGCATGGGCAACTCACAACAATTCGACGTGGCCGTCGTGGGCGGCGGGCCCACCGGGATCGGGGCCGCCGTCGCCGCCGGTCGCATGGGGCTGGGCGTGGCGCTGATCGAGCGGCATCCGGTGCTCGGCGGCATGGGCACCGCCGGGCTGGTCAATAATTTCTGCCACGCGCACAAGGCGAATGTCGGGGAGGAAATCGGCGGTCGCGACGTGGTGCGACGCATCGTCATCGGCGGCGTTTTCGGCGACTTGCGCCGACGGCTGATGGGGCGCAAGGCGATCTATTTCACCGGCCTGGAAACCAACGATTGGATGGAACCCTACGATCCCGACGCCTTCACCGAAGAAGCCGACGCGATGTGCCGCGAGGCCGGGGTGACGGCCTTTTTGGGGCACTCGGTCCGAGACGCGGGCTTCAACGGAAGCGGGACGAAGCTGGAGACCGACAAGGGGGCCTGCCTTGCCGCCAGGGCGGTGGTGGATGCCTCGGGAGATGCCATCGTCGCGGCCAAGGCGGGCGTGCCCTTCACCTTCGGGCGTCCCCGCGACAACGGGGTCATGCCGCTGACCTATTGCTTCACCGTCGGTCCGATCGACATCGAAAAGGTGAAGCGGGAAATGCCGCTCGGGTTCCGCGTGGATCCCCTGACCGGAGACGAAGTCGTCTTCGTCACCTTCGATCCCAAAATCGAAGAATGGATCCGGCTGGCACGGGATCGCGGCGAGCTGACCATCCCGCGCAAAAGCATCGTCTCCATCACCAGCATCCCGGGCCGCCGCGAATTCGGCACCGTCAACTTCGGGCGTGTCTTCTGCAAGGACCCGACCGATCCGGATCTGCTGGCGGAGGCGGAAACCGAGGGAAAGAGACAGGTGGACGAGGCCGTGCGCTTTTTCCAAAAGTATCTCCCGGGGTTCGAAAATGCCGGCCTCGTGGAGCTGGCGCGCCAGATCGGCGTGCGCGAGACCCGGCAGATCATCGGGCTCTACACCCTGACCGGCCAGGACGCGCTGGAGGGCCGACAATTCGAGGATGTCATCGCCCAGTGCGCCTATCCCGTGGACATCCACGAACCCGGGTCCGAGCACACGACTCTCGAACGCATCCGCGGCACCGGCCACTACGACATCCCGTGGCGCTGCCTGGTCCCGCGCGAAGGCCCGCCGAACCTCATCGTCGGCGGACGCTGCATCTCCGGGACGCAGGAAGCAATGGCCTCGTTCCGTGTCTCCCCTTCGGTGATGGCCATCGGCGAAGCCGCAGGCGTGACCGCATCCCTGGCCGTCAGGCGCGGATGCGCGATCGCGGATGTGCCGGTCGAAGCCGTGCAGGACCGCTTGCGCGAAACGGAGGGCATTCTGGAATGAGTGAGTGCCATTCGGGTCAGAACAACAGGCCGGACATCGAGGCCCCTTTCTTGGGGGCGTCTCAGCGGTCCGGGATCGGCTGGCGGGATTGGAGGATCTCCTGCTGGCTGGGGAGGGCGGGGGGTTTTCCGCCGCCCCAGATCAGCCGGCTGGGATGCTCCGAAAGATCCCGGAGGAGGAATTTCGAGTAGGTCGAAGTCACTTTCAAATTTTCCGCAGTCACACGGAACCCCGCGATGGTGGAAGACAGGTTTTTCGTGTTGTCCTGGAGGAACACCCCGCCTTTTTTCGCGAGGGAGTCCAGCGAGCCTGCGGCGCTATCGATGCGGGTGATCGCGCGGGAGACGCCTTCCTTGTTGTCCGAGACGAGCGAGCGGGCGTCGGCCATCGCGGCTTTGGCGTCGGCCACGACGAGGCCCGCGTCCTTCACCACCGGCTTCAACTCGGCAAGCAGGCCCTGCGTGCTTTCGAGGATCCGGTCGAGTTTCGCGAACAGGTCCCTGGCGTTTGCGGATGCGTCGCCGCCCATCGTTTTCCTGAGCCCCTCGATCGCGTCATCCACGTTGCGGGCCAGCTTGTCGAATGTGGTCGGGGCGATGCCGTCCAGGGTTTCCCCCTCCGCGAGAAGCGGGGCCCCCGTCCCTTCATCCTGCAGCAGGACGAACTTGTCGCTCAGGAGCGTGTCCGCCGCGACGCTCACCCGCGCGTTTTTCGTCAGCGGCGGGACATCCCGCAGGAGGTTGAGGGTGATTTCCACGAGGTGGTCCGGATCGTCCCTCCGCTCGGCGGCGGTAAGCATGCGGGCGGACGATACCGAGCCCGCCGGGGCACCGGCGAATTTGACCTGCGAGCTGACTTTGATGCCGGTGATGTCCCGGAACCTGACACGAACGACATGACCGTCGCGCACGAGGACGCGCCCGCTCAACCCCAGGGCAAGCGCGACAAAGAGGACGACGCTGCAGGCGACCACCGAAATGGCGATCCATGCATCGGCCGCTCTTTTTTTCAAAGCCTCGCCACCTCCATACCCCGCGATGTCTAGGCCGTGGAGGGCAGCCCATCAAGGCTGAACTGGATTGAAATGCGCGAACCTGCGTAATGTGGCGGAAATGCCAGAGGAGAATCCCAAATCGGCGCCCGTGCGGCGGCGGTCCCGCAAAGCGTGGGCCGCCGCCGCGCTCGGGGTGCTCCTCGCGCTGTGGTTTTCGCATCCGGCCGTCCTTTCCTGGGCGCTGGCCCGGGTTTTGGAAAGCTGGGCCGCCGCAAACCACCTGTCTTTCTCTGCGGAAAAAATCGATGCCCGGCTCGACGGGCCGGTTTTTTTGCAGGGCGTGAAGTTCCGCTCCCTGCCCGGCAGCGGGCTCGCGACGGCGGTGGATATCCCGCTCGTCGAATGGCGCTGGGGCGGGATCTCCAGCCTGTTCTCGGACAAGGAACGATTTGTCCGCGAGCTGGCGGTGAAAGGTCTCTCCGGGATCTGGGACGTCTCCGGACGGGAACCGGCGCAGGATCAGGCGGTCGCGCTTTCCCCGCACCGTTGGCTTCCGCGGGAGATTTTCGTGGAAGCGCCCGCGCTCGAGCTGCTCGGGAAAAACTCGAAGTGGCTGCTGCGGGATTTTTCTCTCGGGGCGAGCGAGAGCACGGCGGGGCGGATGGACGCAGGGTCGTTCGCCCTCTACACCGGGGGATACTTCAAATCCCTCGGGCCGGTGCGCGCCCGCACGGCATGGAAGAACGGCACCCTGTGGCTGGCCGGAATGGATCTGGCCGAGGGGATCGTGGTCGAAACCCTTTCTTTGGATTTGCTGCGCGCCGACGGGCCCGCGATCTCGCTGACGGCCGCGTGTTTCGGGGGGGCGCTCCGAAGCGACCTGACATTCGGGGGACCCGGCGGCCTGCTGGACATGGCAGCCTGGGCATCGAACATCCCGCTCGACCGGATGGCCTCGCTGCTCGGGGTGCCCGGCGAGATCGCGGGCAAACTGGCCGAAGGGAGGTTCACTTACCGGGGGCACCCGGACCGTCCGGCCGATGCGGAGGCCTCGCTCCGCCTGGTGGCTGACGGGTTCCGGTGGAACAAGCGCGGGTGGAAGTCGCTCGAGGTCGGGGCGAGCCTGATCCACCGCAGGCTGGTCGTCACCGATTTCGATCTGCGCCAAAAGGAGAACAGCGTGAATTTCAACGGGGAAATTTCGCTGGCCGAAGGATGGTCGCAAATCGCCCAGTCCCCGTTTCTCGTCAATTTCCACGCGGACATCCGCGAGCTCGGCACCCTGGCCGGCCTGCTCGGAGGCCCGCTCGACGAGGCGGCGGGACGGATGTCCGCCTCGGGCTCGGTGACCGGCCGCCCGGGGGAGCTGGATGGGTTTTTGAATATGGAGGCATCGGATATGGCGTTCCGTTCCATGCCTCCCAGCTCGCTGCGGGTGGAATCCGTCTTCCGGAAAAACGAGATCGACGTCGTGGTTTGCGATTTGTATTCCCGCAAAGACAGCGCCTCGTTGCGGGGCGCTGTCGGCATCGCCGCGCCCCACCAGTATGCGGCGGAGATGGACGCCCGCATCGCGGACTTGGCCGTCTACCTCGCGCCATTCCACGCTCCCGCCGCAGAGCGAATTTACGCGGGGGCTCTCGACATCCGGTGGCAGGGGGACGGGAATTTCAAATCCCACTCGGGGGCCTTCGACCTGAAGTTGCGCGAATTTGTTTCCGGCCTCACCCCGTCCGGGCTCACCGGAAAATTCACCGGCACCTACTCTCCCCAGAACCTCTATTTTTCCAAGCTGGAGATCGCAAACGGCCCGCTAAGGCTGGATTCACGGGCCACGGTGGCGGGCTCCGGGATCACCTTGAAGGACGTCGAACTGAAAGCCGGCAACACGTCGCTGTTCGAGGGGTCGGCGTTCGTCCCGATGGACCTCTTCGCGGTTTTCGGGGGCAGGGATTGGCGGGCGGCCATCGACCCCGAAAGGGAGGCCTACCTCCGCCTGGCCACCCCGAAAGAGATCAAAATCCGCTCGCTTCTCGAACTGGCTGGCCAGGATGTCCCGCTGGAGGGGCAGGTCCGGCTGAATGTGGAGGCCGGAGGTCCGTCGGCGAGGCTCACCGCGAAAGGCGATCTTTCCGCGCGGGATCTCCTGTGGAAACTGCCGGGCCTCGATGTCCCCCCTTCCTCGTTGAGCCTGAAATTTTCCGCAGGCGACGGAGCCGCCACGCTGGGCGGGCTGCTGGAGACAAAGAAGCTGCCGCCTGTCAAACTGTCGGCGCGCATGCCGTTCGGGTTGGTGCGGGCCGGAACCGGGGACTGGAAGTGGGCGAACCCGGCGGGTTCGTTCGATGCGTCGCTGGATTTCCCACAGACCGAGCTGGCGGTGTTCCAGCCGTTTCTTCCCAAGCTCCGGCACCTGGGCGGATCGGTCTCCGGCAAGCTGGCATTTTCCGGGACGATCGGGGCCCCGCAGGCAAACGGGCGGATCGAGATGAAAGGCGTCGGCTTCGGGTTGGCCCCCGGGATTCCCGCCGTGGAAAAAGCCGAGGCCGCGCTCACCTTCGATGGCCGCCGCCTGCAAGTCGCGCAGCTCGGCGGAGATTTCGGGGGGGGGACGTTCCGGATTTCCGGAGGCATCGGGCTCTCGAATCCCGCCAACCCGGCGTGGGACCTTCAATTGCACGGGGAAAAACTCCTCCTGATGAACGGCGAGGGGATCAGGCTTGGTGCCGATGTGGAGGCGGCGCTGAAGGGGGACAACACCTCGGGGCTGGTGAGCGGAACCGTCCGTTTTGTGGGCAGCCGGATCCACAAGCGCCTCGGAATCACCCCGCTTTTGCTCGTGGCCCCCGGGGAGACCTCCGATGCCGTCTTTCGGCCGCCGCTGGAACCGGGCGCGGTGCCGGAACCGTTTGCACGCTGGACGCTGGATCTGAAAATCGAAAGCCAGACCCCCTTCCTGATTCCGGGGAAAATTGGTTCCGGGGAGATCATCCCGAAGCTCAGCCTGCGCGGAACAGTCGGCCAGCCGGTGCCCGTGGGACGCCTCACCCTCAAGGACGTCCAGGCTTTTCTGCCGACCACGACGATCAGCATTCCAGAGGGACGCGTCGATTTTCTGCCGGACTCCCCTTGGATTCCGCTGCTGGACGTGCGGGCCACCGCGCGGATATCCGACCTCGACGTCCAGGCCTACGCCTTTGGCCCGTTGAACGAAAGGAAGCTGATCCTGCGTTCCGAGCCTCCGCTTCCCCAGGCCTCGCTCGTCCTGCTTCTCGCTGGAGAAATTCCGTCCGGGGACCGGGCGTCCGGGCCGGGAGGCACTGCGGATCAGGGCGCGCTTTTTCCGGCGCTTCGGTTTGCGGGGAAACCCGATTGGCCGGGCATGGACGCCGGTGCGACACTGAACCGCCCCGACGTTCAGGAGGTCTCCCCTCGTCCCCTCGGGGAGCGGTCCACCATGCCGAGAAAATTCCTGCTCACGGATCGTCCGGACTTCGTGCCGGAGCGCGATGACGACAAATTCTTCAACTCCGCCGCGACCTACACGTGGCAGTTCCGTTGAACCCGGAAACGGCGGAGGAGGTCCGCAGATCACGCGGATGAAAAGGGCCTCCGGCAGGGGAAGCGGAGCCGCATCTCCGATAAGTGCAAAAATCAGTTCCACAGGAACTGAAGGGTGTCATTTTTGAGCGCGACGTCGATGGCGAGCATGTGGTCCAGCCCGTGCGCCGCTTTTTCAATTCGACCATGATTCGCTGAATTTCATCAACCCCGGAACCGCCAGGCAGAAATCGTGTTCCGGTCCACGCATTTTCAAACAGACGTGCCGAGAAACTATCCGCGTAGAGAGACGTCACGAAGCCCTCGTATTTCTTGAGTAAGATGTAGCGTTGGTCGGAGCAACCGCGAAGGACTCGTGTCTGGGGAACCCGTGGGTTTTTGGCTGGCGCTGAACTTCTCTCAACTGAATCGGTGGCTGTGGGCGAACTGGTCACTAGGTTTCTAGCTTCGAGACCCCTGTTCCGAGTTTCCGCTGGCTTACGCACCACTACACATCCTGCCTCGTCGTGGAAGAGGAAGAATCCGGTTTGGAGCGGTTCGTCTTCTCGTTCCTCTTTCGCAGCCCACTTCAGCGGGATGTTCAAAGTTGATAATACTTCAGTCATTGTCCGGTTTGATTTTTGCGAAAATCTGCTCCGCCGCCTTCCGCGCCATGCCGCACGCGGGCTTCCATTCGGCCCTGATAAACTTCAAAGCCAGTTCAGCAGCTCCGCCATGGACAGTTTCTGGTGGCAATCCGTAATGGTAGTTTGCCTTCACAAAAACTCCAGGTGGAAACTTACCCGAGGGCTCGACTCCGCGTGAATGGGCGGCGGGAATTTCTTTACTGGCCGTAATAGGCCGACGGCCCGTGTTTGCGGAGGAAGTGTTTGTCGGCGAGCTCGGCGGCGGGGGCCGGAGCGAGCGGGTCGAGCGAGAGAGCTTGCAGGGCCATCTGGGCGACGATCTCCAAGGCCACGGCATTTTCCACGGCTTTTTCGCCGGTGTCGCCCCAGGTGAACGGGCCGTGATTGCGCACGAGGACCGCCTGCATTTCCGAGGGATCCAACGAAGAGAACCGCTCGACGATCACGTTCCCGGTTTCCCATTCGTAGCCGGACTCGATTTCCTGGGGGGTGAGGGCGCGGGTCACCGGGACCGCCCCGCGGAAATAGTCGGCGTGCGTGGTTCCGAGCAGCGGGATCTCCCGCCCGGCCTGGGCGAATGAAACCGCGTGCCGGGAGTGGGTGTGGACGACCGAACGCACGCGGGCAAACGCGAGGAAGAGCCGCCGGTGGGTGGGCGTGTCGGATGACGGCCTGAGCGCGCCTTCCACGATTTTGCCTCCCATGTCCACGATGACCATCTCCCCGGGATTGAGCCTGTCATACCGGACGCCGCTGGGCTTGATCGCAAAGACGCCGGCTTCCCGGTCGCAAACGCTCGCGTTGCCGAACGTCAGATCCACCAGCCCGGCGGCCGACAGTGCGGCATTCGCGGCGCAGCATTCCTCGCGGATCGCATCAAACCGGCTCACGCGACAAAACCTCCGGCCAGGTGGTGGTAAACTTCGTTGAACCGAAGTTCCTTCAGGAAATTTTCCAGGTTGGTCCCGTTGCCGATGGCCAGGAATTCCACGCCCGCCATCGCGGCAAAGTCCTCGAGGTGCTCGCGGGTGACCGCGTAGCTGAACCCGGTGTGGTGCGCCCCGCCGGCATGGATCCAGGCCGCGCAGGCGGTTTTGAAGTCGGGCCGGCATTTCCAAACCGCCCGCGCGACCGGAAGTTTCGGGAGCGGCTGCGGGGGCCTCACCGCGTCGACTTCGCCCACGAGAAGCCGGAAGCGGTTGCCCAGATCGACGAGCGTCGCGTTGAGGGCCGGTCCCGCCGGGGCGTCAAAAACGAGGCGGACCGGGTCTTCTTTTCCCCCGATGCCCAGGGGATGGACTTCGCAGGAGGGCCTCAACGCCGCGATGGATTCGCAGACTTCGAGCATGTGGGAGCCGAGAACGAGATGGCTGCCGGGCTCCAAGTGGTAGGTGTAATCCTCCATGAACGATGTCTTCCCGCCGAGGTCGGAAGCCATGACCTTCATCGCGCGAAGCAACGCGGCCGTCTTCCAATCCCCCTCCGCCCCGAACCCATAGCCTTTGGCCATCAGCCGTTGAACGGCAATGCCCGGGAGCTGCCGGAGCCCGTGCAGGTCCTCGAACGTCGTGGTGAAACCTTTGAAGCCGCCGACCTCGAGAAACGTCCTGAGAGCGATCTCGATGCGCGCGGCTTCCCGCAGCGACCCGTGGCGTCCTCCGGATTTTTCCAGTGCGGGGGCAAGCGAATACGTGTCGGCATATTCGGCGCAGAGCGAGTCCACGGCTGACTCCGGGACGCCCTGCATGACGCCGACGAGATCTCCCACCCCGTGTCCGTTCACGGAAAAGCCGAACCGCATTTCCGCGGAGACCTTGTCGCCCTCGGTCACGGCGACCTGCCGCATGTTGTCTCCGAAGCGGACGAACCTGGCCCCCTGCCAATCGTGCCAGGCCCGCGCGGCGCGCATCCATGCGGCGATCCTCGCGACGGCCTCGGGATCCTGCCAGTGCCCGACGACGACCTTGCGGGAGAGCCGCATCCTGGAGTGGATGAACCCGGCCTCGCGATCCCCGTGCGCGGACTGGTTTGCGTTCATGAAATCCATGTCGATTTCGCCCCACGGGAGGTCGCGGTTGAATTGCGTGTGCAGGTGGAGGAACGGCTTCCTGAGCACGGAGAGTCCCGGGACCCACATCTTCGATGGCGAGAACGTGTGCATCCAGAGGATCAGTCCGGCGCAGGCCTCCTGGCTGTTGGCTTCCAGCAAGGTCGCGCGGATCGCGTCCGGCGTCGTCAACACGGGTTTGAAGGCCAGCGGGAGGGGAAGCTCCAGTTCGGAGACGATCCGTTGCGAGTGCGCGGCGACCTCTTTGAGGGTTTCGGGCCCGTAGAGAGACTGGCTGCCGGTGAGGAACCAGATTTCGGCAGGTTTCATTTTGTGGAGGAGAGTTTGATTTCCAGCAGGTCCTTCATGGCCCGCGAGAGGTCGCAGGATTTGTTGACCCCTCCGAACGCATCGTGGACGGCCATGTAGAGGTGGTAGAGGCGTCCGTAGGTTTTGCGCTCCGCCGCCCTCGGCTTGTATTGGCGCGCCTTCACCGAGGTCATCGCTTTTTGGGCTTCGGAAAACCCGGCGTGCTCTCCCGCCAGGACGGCCGCGGCGATGGCGGCACCCAGCGCGCACGCCTGGCTCGAACCCGCGACCTGCATCGTCCGTCCGGTCACGTCCGCGTAGATCTGCATCAGCATCGGGCTCTTTTCCGCTATGCCTCCGGCGCACACGATCCGATGGACTTTCACGCCATACTTTTCGATCCTCTCGATGATGGCCCTGGCCCCGAATGCGGTCGCTTCAATCAGTGCGCGGTAGACCTCGGCACGCGTGGTGTGGAGCGTCGTTCCGAGGAGGAGGCCCGAGAGCAGGGGGTCCACGAGGATCGTCCGGTTGCCGTTGTTCCAGTCCAAGGCGAGCAATCCACTCTGCCCCGGCACCATCCGCGAGGCCTCCCTCTCGAGCTTCACGTAGAGCCCGGCATCCCCTTCGCAAACCGTTTCCACCCACCATTTGAAAATGTCGCCCACAGCCGATTGGCCTGCCTCGATGCCGTAAAATCCGGGAAGAATCGCCCCTTTGACAATCCCGCAGATGCCGGGAATGTCCGCCACCTTTTTCGTGGCGGGAACCACCGCGCAGTCACAGGTTGAGGTTCCGATGACTTTCACGAGCGTGCCCTCCGTGACCCCGCTTCCGATCGCCCCGTAATGGACATCCATTTCCCCGATGGCGATCGGGATGCCGGGGGCCAGCCCCAGCCTGGCCGCCCAAGGCCCCGAGAGGTTGCCCGCAGAACCGTTCGCGTCGTAAGCACAGTCGTAAAGCCGGTCGCGAAGCGCCGCCAGCCTGGGGTCCAGCATCGAAAGGAATTTTTTGTCCGGGAGCCCGCCCCACTCGCCGCAAAACAGCGCCTTGTGCCCGGCGGCGCAGATGCCCCTGCGGATGTTCGCCGGATCGTCGACCCCCGCCAGCACGGAGGGGATCCAATCGCTCAGCTCCACCCACGACCAGGCCGCGTCAAAGACCGCCGGGTCGTTTTTCAGACACCGCCAGATCTTGCTCCAGAACCACTCCGAGGAATAGGTGTTCCCGCATTTCGCGATGAAATGCGGGCGGTGCCTGGCCGCCGCAGACGTGATTTGCGCGGCTTCCCGCCAGCCCGTATGGTCCTTCCAGAGCCAGCACTGGGCGTTCAGGTTTTTGCGCCATTTTGGCAGCGTCCCCAGCGCCCGGTTTTCCCTGTCGACCGGGACCGGGCTCGACCCGGTGGTGTCCACCCCGATCCCCACAATTTTCGCGGCCTGAAACCCCTTCTTTTTCGCGGCCTCCGCCAGCGCTCCCCGGACGCAGTTTTCGAGCCCGCTGAGGTAATCTCCCGGATGCTGGCGGGCCAGATTATGGTCCTTCGAATCCAGCAAAATCCCCTGCTTTCCCGAGGGGTAGTTCACGGCGCATGTGCCGAACTCCGCCCCGTCGGAGCACCTCGCCACCAGCGCGCGGACAGAATTGCTTCCGTAATCAATTCCCAACGTGAAACCCATAGGCCGCCATCTTTTCACAAGCCTCTTTTTTGTAAATCTTCCAGTTGCGGACGGCCAAACTCCACTACCGCATGGGCTCTTTCCCCGGAGCCGCGTGTGGCTTCGTTAGTCCCACTTCGCGGACTGGAGGGGTTCTGGCCACCATCGCACGCAACACCATCGTTCCCGCCATCCCCTCTGCCCCCGGCTGGGACCAGGATACCGAACCCACTCCCCTTCAAAAGAAAATCCTCGATCTCCTCGACTCTCTCCCCATTCAGTAGCCAGTAGCGGGAAGTTCAAAATGCCCGCAACCCCTGTATTGATGAGCCTCCTCGTCTTTTTTGTCCCTCGAAGTTCAGGCTAAATCGCGCGGCGTTTGCGCGTGCTGCCGCCGTCGATCCATTCCCCTTCCAGCCGCAGAAAAAACGGAATCCTGGGCACGCCGATCCGGTTCAGATACAACTGCGAAACGACAAAATCGACGCTGGCGGCCATGCATTCGACCGGATGGCTCCAAATCCCCGAACAGCCGGAAAAACCCTCGGGCATGTCCAGCGCGGCGAATCCGATCTCGCCCGGCACGTCCCCGAATTCCCGGAGACCGGCGAGAGATTGCGGCGACATGGCGACCACTGCATCGGGCCGGTATTGGTCGAGCCATTTTCCGAGCGATTTTTGCACGACGGCCGTGTCCCAGTTTTCCAGCCAGAGAATGGGGACCTGATTGCGGGCCGGTTGCGCCCTCATGTATCCCAGAAACCGCGCCGAGTATTGGCCGCCGGAATACAGATCGGCCGCATGATCGAAAAACAGGCCGATCCTTTTGTAGCCGAGCCGGACCAGGCGCCGGAGCGCCAGACTCATGTCGAAGTAGTGATCGCTGCCGATGGCATGCAGCCTCGGCTTCGGCATCTGGTAACCCAGGGTCAACGCGCAGAAACCCGTCCAGTCCAACGACAGATGGCCGACCGGCTTGGGCAGCGGGGCGACGAACACGCCGCGGATCCCGCGGGCCTGCAAAACAGACGTGAGGCGGCGCCCGGACACCCCGAGCTGGCGCAGGCCGAATTCTTCCACCTCGTAGCCCAGTTCGTTCGCCCTGGCCCGAAGGCCCGGGAGCGTGAACGACCAGGCGCCGCATTGGCTCCAATCGCGGTTCGGGAAGTCATGGACAAACGCCAGCGTCGCCTGGTAGCGGGCGCCCCGCGAGCGGCGAAGCTCGCTGGTCAGGTGCGCCACGATGGGGTTGGCCCGATAACCCAGCTTTGCCGCCAGAGCCTGGATGCGAAGGCACGTTGCCTTCGGGAGGTGGACGTCGTCGCGCAGCGCGCGGGAAACCGTGGACTGCGACACGCCCGCCTCGCGGGCCAGATCACGCGATGTGAGGGGTACGGGAGCCTTCATGCATCTGATGCATAACACGGCCGTTGCCGGTTCGTCCAATGCTTTGGCAATGTGCACTCTGTCCTCCAACACTCCTCCGGCCCGATAAAGCAAAGATTATGAATATCCCAAAATAGGGGTCAGTCCCACAATCTATAACATTACTCTTGACAAAGAGAAATTCCCGTGGAGAAAGGAAGGGAGTGCCGAGGCAATTGCGACGTGAGTATGAGGGTGCGATTTACCATGTGATGAGCCGGGGGGATCGCAAGGAGAGGATTTACGAGGATGAGGAAGACAAGCGGATTTTTTTGAAAACACTGGGGGAGGCGTGTGGGAAAGCGGGTTGGGAGGTGCATGCGTATTGTCTGATGAGCAATCATTTTCATCTGGTGCTGGAGACGCCGCAACCGACGTTGGTGGCGGGAATGAAGTGGATGCTGGGGACATACACGGCGAGATACAATGCGCGGCACCGCCAGAGCGGGCATGTTTTTTCCGGGCGATACAAAACGTTAATGGTGGATGGGAGCGATGATTTTTATCTGAGGGTGGTTTGCGACTACGTGCATTTGAATCCAGCCCGTCTTTCTCAACTGGCGGGTAGCAAAAGCGGCGAAGCCGCATAAAATGGGGATCGGGATCAAAAGGTCTTCACTACAGAGTTGGGAGCGGGGTCATGAGAGAAGGGTGCCATGGGAGG
>JBAYTU010000009.1:0-57016 GCA_041675465.1 Terrimicrobiaceae bacterium
AAATGAGAGGGGAGAGGTTCGACGACCTGTCGATAACGCGAGGGAGGGCGAAGCTCCGTCTGAGCCGTAATAAATGGGCTCACACGGAGGTTCGCCCTCCCATCGTTGGCGTTACGCGCGGATCAGGGGCTATTTCTCGCACTTTTTACCGTGGCGGCCATGATGGCATTGCAGGCTGTACAGAAAAGTTTCCGGGCAGCCGAGAAGGAGTAGCTTCCGCCCCATGGACTACCTTGGCCGAATCACATTCGATCCCGAACAGTGCGGGGGCCGCCCGTGCATCCGCACCATGCGCATCCGCGTCAAGGACGTGCTGGAAATGCTGGCCGGAGGCGCGAGCGAGGCCGAAATCCTCGGGGACTTCCCGTATCTGGAAGCCGAAGACATCAAGGCGTGCCTGGCGTTCGCGGCCGCCGAGATGGATCACTCCATTTTGAGAACCATGCACAAGCTCGGGTTGCCCCGCCTGCTTAGCTCCAAAGCCTGCCCGGAGCGCGGGTCCTGCCACTTCGGCGGGGCACCAGTTTCCAGACCGGGCTGACAACAGAACGGTGGACTTCGCGGGCAAAATTGAGCATGCCGACATAGCCGGCAAGGGGCTCTTTGCGCTCGTGGTTGTGATCACAAAAGGCAATGCCGAGCTTGTAGGCGATCGGGCGCTCCTTCACTCCGCCGATGAAAAGATCGACATCTTTCTCAAGGCAGAATTTCGCAAGCTCCACCGGGTTTGAGTCGTCCACGATGATCGTGCCCGGGTCGCAGAGCTGCTGGAGTTCCTTGTAGTCGTCCTTGTCGCCGGTCTGGGACCCGACCAACGCGGTCTCCATATCCAGAAGCCGCAGCGCGCGAACCAGTGAAAACGCCTTGAACGCCCCTCCGACATAAATCGCCGCTTTCTTTCCTCTCAGGATGTCCCGGAATTTCCTTATCTCGGGATAAATCGCGGCGACCTCCTCGCGCACAACCTCCTGCGCACGCTCCAGGATCCCGGGCTCGTCTGAAAAGAATTTGGCGGCCTCGTAGAGTGCGGCGGACATGTCCTCTATGCCGAAATAGGACACGCGTTTGAAAGGGATCCCGTGGTCCTCCTCCATCCGCTTCGCCAGATGGGCCATTGACCCGGAGCACTGCACCAGATTCAGGCGCGCGCCGTGGCAACGCCGAATGTCTTCAATCCTTGCGTCGCCGGTGATGCAGGAAACAACCTCGATCCCCATCCTCCGGTAGTAGTCGCGGATGATCCATGTCTCCCCGGCCAGGTTGAAGTCCCCAAGAATGTTGATGCTGTGGGGACCAATCGCCGAGGTGTCGCCGGTGCCCACCAGCCGATAAACCGCGTCGCAGGCCGCTTTGTATCCGTCCCTCTTCGTGCCTTTGAACCCCTCGGAATTGACGGGAATCACCGGGATGCCCGCCTTCCGCTCCACGGCCCAGCACACGGCCTGCACATCGTCACCGATGAGCCCCACGATGCAGGTGGAGTAGATGAAGGCCGCATTCGGCCGATACATCGCGATGAGCTCCAGCAGCGCCTTCTCCAACTTTTTTTCCCCCCCGAATATGACGTCCCGCTCCTGCAGGTCGGTTGAGAAGCTGTTGCGATGGATCTGCGGGCCGCTGGATAACGCGCCCCGGATGTCCCACGTGTAGGCCGCGCAACCAATCGGACCGTGCACGACGTGCAGGGCGTCGGCAATCGGATACAATACGACGCGGGAACCGCAGAACACGCACGCCCGCTGACTCACGGAGCCGGCCAGACTCGCCTTGCCACAGGCGAGTTCGACCACGCCACCTTCGCCGGTCTCGATCACCTGCGCCTCGCGTCCTTGAAGGATGTCAATCATGGTGTCTCGCGTCATGCGCGTCCCACTCGTGCCTCAGTCCTCGATCGCCGCATTCGGACAGGCCGATGCGCAGGCCCCGCAGTCAATGCACAGCTCTGGGTCGATCGTGTAAACCGGTCCCTCTTTGATGGCACCGGACGGGCATTCCCCAAGACAGGCTCCGCAAGCGGCACAGTTGGTGTTGATTTTCATGATTTTCTTTTTCGGAGCACCGTCCGAATGGACGGCACCCCATGTGCTTTATTTCTGGTTGTGTGTTTTAGTAAATCAGCTCGCTCCACTCGTCCGCACACTCGCGGTCGCGCTTGTCGAAGAGGGCATCGGTGATTTTTTCGATCAGCCGGATTCCTCCCGTGTATCCCATGCACGAGAAGTAGCGGTGGCCGATCCGGTCGAGGACAGGGAACCCGAACCGCACGAACGGCAGGTTGTCTTCCGTGCGGGACATGAACTTCCCATACGTGTTCCCGATCAGCAGATCCACCGGTTCCCCTTTCATCCATTGGTGCAGCTCGAACAGGTCGGCCTGGGCCTTGACCCTGGCATTCGGGCACTGCTCTTTGAGGATCTGGCGGACCCGCTCCTCGAAGAAGTTGCCGTGCGATCCGGTGACCACAAAGACCGGCTCCATGTCGAGTTCCACAAGGAACCGCGTGAGGGCGATCACCTGGTCGGGGTCCCCGAACACTGCCACCCGCTTCTTATACAGGTATTGGGCCATGTCGCTCATCACGTCGAGCAGTCGGCCGCGCTCCTGAACAAGCGATTCGGGGACCTCGCCTCCCGCGGAGATCCGCAGGGCGTTGACGTATTCGTCGGTGGCCGAAACCCCGACCGGCAGCTCCAGCAGGTGGCCGGCAATGTTGAATTTCGTCTCAAGGAACTCCGCAGCGGCGTGGGAAGCCCAGTGGCCGAGCGCGATCGTTGCAATGCTGTCGCCGGTCGTCTTCAACTCCTCCACCGTCACACCACCCTTCGGATACATCTCATACACCCCGGTCTGCGGGCTGTCCAAAACGTCGGAGGTGTCGGGAAAAGTAACCGTCTTCACCGCCATCTCGGACGCGATGCGCTTGATCTCCCGGATGTCCGAGGGATCCACATAGCCGGGGATCAGATTGACCTGGTTCCCGGGCGTACCGGAGGACTCGGCGAGGTATTTGACCATTCCGACGGTCATCGCCGAAAAGCCGGTGGCGTGGGAACCAACAAAGCTCGGCGTGTTCGCATGGATGACGTACTTGCCCTCCGGAATCTTCCCCTCATCTTTCGTCTTTTTAATGATCATCGGAATGTCATCACCGATGACCTCGGAAAGGCATGTCGTGTGCACGGCCACAATCTCCGGATTGTAAGTCGCGAAGATGTTGTTGAGGGCCTGCGTCAGGTTTGCCAGGCCTCCAAAGACCGAGGCTCCTTCGGTGAAGGAACTCGTCGTGGCGACCACCGGCTCCTTGAAATGCCGTGTGAGGTGGCTGCGGTGGTAGGCGCAGCAGCCCTGCGATCCGTGGCTGTGCGGCATGCACCCGTGGATGCCGAGGGCGGCATACATCGCGCCGATCGGCTGGCAGGTCTTCGCCGGATTGATCCGCAAAGCGCTGCGCTCTTTGATTTCTTTCGTGGTTGCGTCCAACATAATATTGTTTTCTTTTCTTTGGGTTTTTGATTTTCAAGCGGCTTGTTCGATCGACTCGGCGGAGGCGTCCGTGGTTCCGGGTTTTTCGCGTTTGTCGGGCGCATGGCGCGGACTTGCCATGTCTCCGGCGCTCTTCTGCCAGGGCGGCACAACATACTGCCAAACCTTTGTGTGCAGCATGCGGTCCACCTCGCGGTAGAAATTCGCCGCACCCGTGAAGACAGCATAAGGACCGCCGTAGTCGTAGCTGTGGAGCTGCTTGCAGGGGATGCCCATTTTCTCGACGACAAACTTGTCCTTGATCCCGGAGCCGATGATGTCGGGCTTCCAGATCTGGATGAGCTTCTCGATTTCGTGATGGCTGATGTCGTCTATGACAAGGGTGTTTTTCTTCATCTCGACCATCATCCCGTTGTAGTCGCTGAACGTGAACCCGCTGTCCTCGAGGCGCTTTTTCTTGTCAACAAAGTCGGAGCGGAACCGCTGCGGATCCTCCTCGACCGTGAGCTCCTCGATATTGCGGCTGTCGGCGTCCACCTTGATGCTCGGCAACACGGCGCGGCCTTCGTAGTCGTCGCGGTGCGCGAACTCGTACCCCGCGGAAACCGCCTCCATGCCAATGTCCTTGAACAGGTCCTGGTAGTGGTGGGCGCGTGATCCTCCAACGAAGAGCGCCGCCTTCTTACCCTTGCACCGGGCGGTGACCTCCTCGCGCACGGGCCGCAAGGCGGCCATCTCCTGGGCGATGACCTCCTCGACCCGGTCGCTCAGTTCCCTGCTCTCAAAGAACGCAGCGATCTTGCGGAGGGACTTCGCCGTCTGGTCGGCACCGATGAAGTTCACCTTGATCCACGGGATCCCGAACTTTTTCTCCATCATCTCGGCCATGTAGTTGATCGAGCGATGGCACATGATCGTGTTCAGGTGCGCCGTGTGCGCATTTTTGATCTGCTCGTAATTCACGTCGCCCGAAAGCGTCGAGACCACATGGATCCCGCACTTGCGAAGCAGCGCGTCAATCTCCCAGGCGTCGCCGCCGATGTTGTACTCCCCGAGCACGTTGATCGTGTAGGGATGCTCCTGGGGCGTGTCGTCCAAACCAATGATATGCTTGAAGACGCCGTTGTTGGCAATGTGGTGCCCCGCCGACTGGCTGACCCCGCGGTAACCCTCGCAGGAAAACGCGAACACGTTGATGCCGAGGGTTTCCTTCATCTCCTTCGCGACGGCATGGACGTCGTCGCCGATCAACCCGACCGGGCAGGTCGCGTAAATTGAAATCGCTTTGGGCTTGAAGATGTCGTAGGCCTCCTGAATCGCCTGTTTGAGCTTCTTTTCCCCGCCAAAGACGATCTGCTCCTCCAGCATGTCGGTGGACATTGCGTATTGCAGGTAGTTCGTATCGCCTTCGTTCACGGACTTCGCCATGTTGCGCCGGGTAAGCCACGAGTAGTAGCCGCACCCGATCGGGCCGTGCGTGATGTGCAGGATATCGTGAATCGGACCAATTACCACGCCGCGGCAGCCCGCATAGGTGCAGCCGCGCTGGGTGATCAGGCCCGGCGTCGTCCGACTGTTCGCGCCGATCTCCGGAATCGCTTCGGGATCGTTGACGACCATCTGCCGTCCGCGCTTCTTCGCGGTTTTCGAGGGATAGGCTTTGAGCATCTCCTCTTTGAGGGCTTCGGGGCTCATCGCCTCCGACGCCTCGCAGTTTGTCTCTTCCGTTGTCATGGTGTGTTTTTCTTTCTTTGTTCGCAGGGTTCCCAACCTCAGTCCATGAGACCGAAATCCATCAGCAGCTTCTCGAGTTGTTCGATCTGGAGCGGCTTCGGCACCACGAACATGTCGTTGCCGTCGATGGCGTTCGCCAGGGCGCGATACTCATCGGCCTGCTTGCACTCGGGATTCCACTCGATCACCGTCTTGCGGTTGATTTCAGCCCGCTGAACGTCGTTGTCGCGGGGCACAAAATGGATCATCTGCGTGCCAAGCTGCTTGGCAAACTGCTCGATCATTTCGCGCTCGTTGTCCACCTTGCGGCTGTTGCAGATCAGCCCGCCGAGGCGAACCGCACCGCTCTGGGCAAACTTCAGGATGCCCTTGCTGATATTGTTGGCCGCATACATGGCCATCATCTCGCCGGAGCACACGATGTAAATCTCCTCCGCTTTGCCCTCGCGGATCGGCATCGCAAACCCGCCGCAGACGACGTCACCAAGCACGTCGTAGAACACATAGTCGAGCGGATCGCCGGATTCCGTCTTGTATGCGTCGAGCTGCTCGAGCATGTTGATCGAGGTGATGATGCCCCGCCCCGCGCAGCCGACGCCGGGCTCGGGTCCGCCCGATTCCACGCAAAGGCTCTGGCAGTATCCGCCTGCCCGAATGTCCGACAACTCGACGTCCTCGCCCTCCTCGCGCAGCGTGTCCAGCACGCTCCGTTGAGCCAGTCCCCCCAGAAGCAGTCGCGTGGAATCCGCTTTCGGATCACAGCCGACCACCATCACTTTTTTTCCTTTTTCAACAAGGCCGGCCACCGTGTTCTGAGTCGTGGTGGACTTCCCGATTCCGCCTTTTCCGTAAATTGCTACCTTTCTCATGATTTGTTTTTCTCCTGATTTTGTTTGTTTCACCGCGCCCACGTCATGTGGATCGCTGGATGTCCGTTCCTAACGCATGGGGAGTGCCAACCATTTTCATCCGGGCGGGCAGCGAATGTAAAAGCGCGCAACCAACACGCGGAGAGTGGATTGCAATATACCTAAACGAATGTTCCTCCCATGGTCAGAATATTTTCTTCCTACAAAAATGTCGGTTGGCAGACGGAACCGGCTATTTTTCCGACTTCGGCGTAGGCCGGCGTCCGGGTCCAAACCACGATCAGAGTCGGGCGAGCAGGGGATCGAGGATCTTGCGGCCGCGAAGAGCGAGCAGCCAGCGGGAGGGGATGCCATTGACCCCGTGCCGAATGCCGGCAATCCCACCGGCAACGCAGGCGGTGGTATCGGTGTCGTGACCGAAGGCGACGGCGGAGCGAAGGATCTCCTCGTAGCCGGCCCCGAAGCAGGCCTGTCGGGCGGAGCGGAGGCAATCCACGACGTAGCCGGTCCCCGTCGGCGGGTTGGCATCCTCCAATACAACACCAAGCTCGCCACCAAAGACGGAATTGCCCTTGTAGAGCAACCTCAGGGTTTGTACGGCCAACTCCCAGGGAGTCGTATCCCGCCGCAGCTCCGCCAGGGCCCAGAGCGCATAGAGGGCACAACAGACCTGTGAGCGGGGGTGGGCGTGGGTGATGCGCGACTGCTCGTGGGCGATTCTCACGAGCGAGGCCTCGTCGCCGCCGTGCAGGAGAGCCAGCGGCAGCGTGCGCATCAGGGAACCGTTGCCGTTGTTGCGTTCGCCGGCCAGCCCGGCCTCCAGCGGAGCAACCCCCTCCACAAGCCGGTCCAGCGCGGCTGCAGTCTGGATCCCCACGTCGAACACTCTGCCGTCCACCGCAAGATATCCGCGGCGATACCAGTCGAGCAGACGCCCCGCGAAATCCCGCGCATCCCACCCCCGGCACTCCCTCAGCGAAACAAAGAGGCAGAGCGCCTGGGCGCCGTCGTCGGACCACGTTCCGGCGGGCACATGGCTGTAGCTGCGTCGAAATCCGGAAGGCGGAACCATTTCAATTCGCCTGCGTGCCGGCAGGCAGCCCGGCTCGTGAAACTCATACGGCACACCGAGCGCATCACCGACGAGCAGGCCCAGAAGCCCGCCTTCGATTTGTTCCCTTGTGGCATGCATGGGGTCAGTAAAGAAGGCTGCGAACCTCGTATTCCCCGCCGATCACAAGGTATTCGTCCTCGCCCTTGAGCAGGCTGTCGGGCAGAAGGCCGCTGAAGAAAAAGATCTTCACGAGGGGAACGCGGACTTCCCAGACGGTGGAACCGAACTCCCACGCGCACTCGCGGTCGGAGGTGAAGGAGCTGAGGTTGTTCATGAGGAGGCAGGCCCGTCGGTTTCCCCCCCGCCCGACCACACGGTAGTCGGCCGCATCGCAGGTCCCGCGCCAAAGCGTGATCCATCGTTCCCCGGGCCGACGCCGCGCCAACTCGTACTGGCAGAACTCGTAGAGCACATCAAGCTGGGAGAGGATGGCATTCGTCCTCGCACTTCCGCGCATCCGATCCACCTCGTACGGCATCGTGCTCGCCTCGCTGCCGTCCAGCACTCTTCCCCGGTGAAAGGTTGGAGGCAGTCCCAGGCGGCTCTCGACCCAGCTCTTGAGCACGGCCCCCTCGATCGAGTTGGAATCCATCGCCCAGCCGCGCAGGAACCGGACGTAGCTGTTTTTGAGGCTGCTCCTTGCGGCGGATCCGTGCGAAGGCCAGTCGTGGAGCTGGAACTTCACGGACATGTAGTCGTTGAAGATCGCCCCGCGCAGCATCTGGTCCGGCTCCCCCTCCAGCTTTTCAAACAGGTGGCGGTTGTCCTGCCTTGAGATCCCGATGGCAATCGGCTGCGGGTTGTCATTGAACTCCCTTGCCGAAATCACCCACGGCGAGATGTTGCAAAGGTTGAAAGCGCTCTGCACGGCGGTTCCCTCACCCCTCCTCCGCGGGACGGAACTTCTTCGGATTAATCCCGAATTTTTTCACACGCAGGCCCATGATGCGCTCGGTCAGCCCGAGCTGTCGCGCGGCGCGGGCGAGATTGCCGTGCGTGAGTTTGAGCCCCTCCACGATCATCTCGCGCTCCAGGGCGTTGAGCGCCGACTCCAACGTGGATTTCGGCTCGGTGGCGGTTGCCTCCGCGGTCTGCAAAGAGGAGGGAAGATGGTAGCCGTGGATCACTCCGTCCGCCGAAAGCAGGACAGCCCGCTCGATGCAGTTCTCGAGCTCGCGCACGTTGCCGGGCCAGTGGTAGCTCATCAGCATGTCGATCGCCGGCGTCGAAATGCGCAGCACCGGCTTCGAATTCGCCTCGCTATACTTTTCAACAAAGAAGTCGGCGAGCGCGAGGATGTCGGACTTCCGCTCGCGCAGTGCCGGGACATAGACCGGGAAAACGTTGAGGCGGTAATACAGGTCGAGGCGGAATTTTTCGGCCTGCATGTAGTCCTCGAGGCTGCGGTTGGTGGCGGCGATGACGCGCACGTCGCACCGGAGCGTCTGCGTTCCCCCGACCCTCTCGAATTCCCGCTCCTGCAGGATCCGAAGCAGCTTCGCCTGAACGCTCAAAGGAAGCTCCCCGATCTCATCGAGGAAAATTGTGCCGCCATGAGCCAGTTCGAACCGCCCCTTGCGCATGGCGATCGCACCGGTGAAAGCCCCCCGCTCATGGCCGAACAGCTCGCTCTCCACAATCGTCTCGGGCAGCGCCGCACAGTTCACCTTCACGAGCGGCTTGGTGGCGCGCAGGCTTCGCATGTGGATGGCGTGCGCAACGAGCTCCTTGCCCACGCCGCTTTCCCCCCGGATCAGGACGCTCGTGTTGCTGGCCGCAACCTGCTCGATCGAGTGGTACACGATCTGCATCGACCGGGAGTTCCCGATCATGTTGTCGGGCTTGAAGTGCTTGCGGATCTGCTCCTGCAGGCGCTCATTCTCCCGGCGCAGGGCCTCCAGGTTTTCGCGGGTGGTCTGCCGCAGCCGCGCCGCCTGCGCGATGAGCTGCGCCGTCACAATGAGCAACCGCTGGTCGCGCTTCAGCGCCTCCGGCTCCCCCGCACGGCGATACCCGCTCAACGTCCCCATCACCTCGGATTCAAAAATGATCGGCACGCACAAAAATGCGGTGGCCCCGGGGCGGCGCAGGGACTGTCCGGGACGTCCCGGACAGTTTGGCTGAAGCTCCCCGCCGGAGTCCTCGACATCCGGCACAATCACCGGCTGTCCGGTCTTCACCACCTGGCCGATCACGCCCTCGCCAATCTGGATCCGCTCCGCCGCCATCTCCTCGGAGCTCAGCCCGAACGCCTCATCGATGAGAATTTCCCCCGTCTCACGGTTCAGAATGCGCACGGTGCCCCGGTACAATCCAAGCGATTCGGCCATTTGTTTGAGCACCGGCTGGACCATCTGTTGAAGATTCGGACCATCCTGCAGCGTGCTGGATATCCCGAGAAGCAGCTTCATCTCCTCCACCACGCGGCACATGCGCTCGCTCTCCTCACCAAGATCTTCCTCGAACACCCCGCGCGCCTGGTACACGCACTCCTGCGGACAGCCCGTTTCCCCTGGCCTGCAAACTCCATCGTCTCCGTCTTCGCTTTTTGTCATGTGCTCCGTCGGAAGGAGCAAAATACGTTCCATTTCCCAATCCATCCTCACCGGTCATGACCAAGGTCAAAGGGGAGGTTCATTTCAGTGAGGCTTATTTCAAATCCGACATTCCGGTCAGGAACAGGCACTCATTCGCGGGCAATCCTACGTTTGCGTATGACAGAATTGCGGTGCCCGTTGAGGACTTGGCTGACGCAACCACCTCCCGCAAAGGGACAAACCACCCGCACCACCTGTCCGGGCGGGACATGGCACGCTCCCTGCGAAAGGAACGGCGGATGAACGGGGAACTTTCAGCGGCGTGCGAAGAGGACACAGAGTCACAACTCAAGCACTGCACGGGCACAAGGAATGCCTGCAAGCTCTGCACGCCGCTGGGAGCCTGCCTCGCCTTTCGCGGCATCGAGGGCTCGGTGCCCTTCCTTCATGGATCCCAGGGGTGTTCGACTTACATCCGCCGCTACCTCATCAGCCATTTCCGCGAACCCATGGACATCGCCTCGTCCAATTTCCACGAGGAGTCAGCCATCTTCGGCGGTTCCTCGATTTTTCAGCAGGGGGTGAGGAATGTCGTCCGCCAGTACCAGCCGACATTCGTCGGCGTGGCGACGACGTGCCTGGCCGAGACGATCGGGGAGGATATGCCGGGCATCCTTCGCGATCTGCGGGCCGCTTCACCGGATCTTCCACCCATCGTGCAGGTTTCCACTGCAAGCTACCGGGGAACGCACATTGACGGGTTTCATGCCGCCGTCCGCTCAACCGTGGAGCAGCTGGCCGGCGGCGACGGGGCCAAGGACCGCATCAACCTGCTGCCGGGGATGCTCTCCCCCGCCGACCTCCGGCACCTCAAAGAAATTCTCGGGGACTTCGGCCTGGCCGGCACCATGCTCCCCGACTACTCGGAATCGATGGACGGAGGCACATGGTCGGACTATGAGCCGATCCAGGCCGGGGGCACGCCGCTGGAGGAGATCCGGCGCATGGGAGCGGCAAGAGCGACCATCGAGCTGGGCAGCGTACTGAGCCCCGCACAGAGCGGCGGAGTCGCACTGGAGGAGAAATTCGGCGTTCCCCTCACCCGCCTGCCACTGCCCTTCGGTCTGCAGGCGACGGACGGATTGTTCGATGTCCTCGAGAGGCTGAGCGGCCGCCCGATGCCTTCAAAGCACGTCTCGGAGCGCGCCCGCCTGCTCGACGCCTATGTGGACGGACACAAATACATCTTTGGCAAGAGGGTGATTGTCTATGGGGAGGAGGATTTTGTGATCGGGATGACAGGCTTCCTTCAGGAGATCGGCCTGGACCCGGTGCTCTGCGCCAGCGGCGGGCGAAGCGGACGGTTCGAGGCCGCGCTGCGCGCCCATGTCACGGATCTTCCGGGTTCGACCGCTGTTCGGGAGGGATACGACTTCGCCGAAATCGCCGAGTCCTCACCCGGGCTGGCACCCGACCTCTTTGTCGGCAGCAGCAAAGGCTACAACATCGCGCGCAAGCTGGGCGTGCCGATCATCCGGGTGGGATTCCCCATCCACGACCGGATCGGCGGACAGCGCGTCCTGCACGTCGGCTACCGCGGGGCCCAGCAGCTCTTTGACGGGATCGTCAACACCACTATGGACCAGAAGCAAAACAACTCGGAGGTCGGATATGCCTACCTGTGACACCATCCCGAGGATCCCCGTCCCCACATTCGACTCTTCCAAACACCCGTGCTTCAGCAAGGAGGCCCACGGGAAATTTGGACGCATCCACCTCCCCGTGGCCCCGCGCTGCAACATCCAGTGCAACTTCTGCAACCGCAAATACGACTGTATGAACGAGAGCCGGCCGGGCGTCACGAGCACGGTCCTCGCCCCGCGCCAGGCAGTCGATTACCTTGCCAACGTCGTCGAGAAACGCCCCGAAATTGTCGTGATGGGGATCGCCGGACCGGGCGACCCGTTCGCCAACCCGGAGGAAACCATGGAAACCCTGCGGCTTACCCGCGACCGGTTTCCGGAGATGATCCTCTGCCTTGCCTCGAACGGCCTCGGGATCGGACCGCACATTGATGAACTCGCGACGATGAACGTGAGCCACGTGACGATCACGATGAACGCCGTCGATCCGAAAATCGGTGTGAAAATCTACTCGTGGGTCCGGGACCACAAGATGCCGCTGCGGGGAGAGGCCGCCGCCGAACTGCTGCTCGAACGCCAGCTTGACGCCGTGCGACGGATGAAGGCGCACGGTATGACGGTGAAGATCAACACCATCATCATCCCGGGGATCAACGACGAGCACATCCCCGCTGTCGCCGAGACGGTCGCCGGGCTCGGTGCCGACATCATGAACTGCATGGCGCTCGTGCCGGTGAAAGGAGCTGTCTTCGAGGACCTGCCCGCTCCGGACGGCCTCATGACCTCCCTCGCACGTCTGATTTCCGGCCAGCACCTCCCGCAGATGACCCACTGCGCGCGCTGCCGGGCGGATGCGGTCGGCCTCATCAACGAGCCCATGACCACGGAGCAGATGGACACACTCAACCACTATGCGAACACCGCTCCTTCCGAAGGTGCGCCACGTCCCTGTGTGGCGGTCGCCAGCCTCGAAGGCGCGCTGGTGAACCAGCACCTCGGCGAGGCGGCGCGGTTCGTCATCTACGAGCAAAACCCGGAGACCCCCTCCGGCTACAAGTTCAAAGAGATCCGTCGCGCGCCCGAGCAGGGCGGAGGAGCCGGGCGCTGGCAGGAGCTGGCGAACCTCCTCAACGACTGCCGCGCGGTTCTTGTGACGACCGCCGGCCCGTCCCCGACTGCGGTCCTCAATAAAAACGGGCTGCGGGTCGTTGAGATGGAGGGTCTCATTGAGGAGGGTCTCCGCGCAATCTACACGAACCAGCCGGTGCCGCGCGCCCTCCAGCGCCGGTTCACCGGATGCTCATCCGGGGCGGGCTGCAAGGGCACCGGCACCGGCTGCGGATAATCTCACCAAACACCAACCACACCAACACCATGACAAAACCCGAACACCACATCTTCGTCTGCGGCAGCTTCCGCCCCGCAGGAGCCCAGGGAGTCTGCCACAAAAAGGAATCCGCCGCCCTCCTCCAATACCTCTCGGAAGAGGTGGATGACCGCGGACTCACCGCCGTGAAAGTCAGCAGCACCGGCTGCATGAACCTCTGCGACCAGGCACCGGTCGTCGTCGTTTACCCCGAGGGGCGCTGGTATAAATGCGTCACCGAGGAGGTCGCCGACCAGATCCTCGACGCCATCGAAAACGGCTCGGCCGTGGACGAGGAATTCCTCCTCGCCACCTGACCGCACCCCGCCTTCCGCACTCCCATGCGCCCTTACCTTATTGACACCACGCTGCGCGATGGCGAGCAGGCGGCGGGCGTGGCATTTTCCCGGCGGGAAAAAGTCGCCATTGCCCGGGCGTTGGCCGATGCGGGGGTCCCGGAACTCGAGGTCGGCATCCCCGCGATGGGGTTGGAGGAAATTGCGGACATCCGCGCGGTGGCGGACGCCATCGGTGGCGAACTCATCGAGACCTGGTGCCGCGCGAAGGCGGAGGACCTCCGCGCGGCCGCGCAAAGCGGGGCCTTCGGAGTCCACATCTCGTGGCCCGTGTCGGACATCCACATTCGCGCCTGGCGAAAGTCGCGCGCGTGGGTCTTCCAATCCCTCACAGACCTCTCGGAGGCGGCGCGCGGAGACTTTGAGTATCTCTCCGTCGGCGCGCAGGATGCCTCGCGGGCCGATGAGAAGTTCCTGATTGAGTTTGCCCATGCCGCGCATGAAGCCGGGGCCAGACGCCTGCGGCTGGCGGACACCGTGGGCCTGATGAATCCGGGTGCGGTCATCGGGATGGTCGTGGGTCTGCGAGATGCGGTGCCGGACCTGGATCTGGAATTTCACGCGCACAACGACCTGGGGATGGCGGTGGCGAACACGGTCTGCGCGCTCGATGCCGGCGCGCTCTGCGCCAGCGTCACGGTGAACGGACTCGGCGAGCGCGCGGGCAACGCCGCGCTTGAAGAAGTCGTTCTGGCCCTCAAGATGTCGTTCCATCAGGGCACCGGCATCCTCACTCCGAAACTCGGTGCGCTGTCCGACCTTGTCGCGGCTGCCTCCGGGCGCTCGCTCGCCCCCGGGAAGCCCGTGACAGGCGAAGCCGCCTTCCTCCACGAAAGCGGCATCCACTGCGCCGGACTCCTCCGCGACCGCAACACCTATGAGTTGTTCCCCGCTGACGCCGTCGGACGCACCGCGCCGGCCTTCCGTCTCGGACGCCACTCCGGACGCGCCGCCCTGCGCGCTCTCACCGGCAGCGACAGCCCCGAATTCCTCTCCGCCATCAGAAATTTTTCCGAAAACAAACCATCCCCTCCCCGCGCCGTCCAACCATGAGCTTCCAACTCGCCACAGTCAACGAAACCTCCTCCCCCGCACGCGCCACAAATTTCCGTCCGCTCCGCCTCGGCGGCCCCTCGGGCCTTGTCGCGCGCTTTGTCTCCGTCGCGGGGTCCGCTGCGGAAACCCACTGGAACATCGGCGAAGACGAACTGGTGGAACGCGGGGCCGGACGCAGCGGCTTCGACCTCGTGTTCTTCCGACCGTCCCCCGAGGCCGCGCCGGATGGCTGGGTCGAAATCTACCGCCTCGAAAGCCTTCACGGCGTCGCCACGCGCGACCGCACGGATATCGTTTGCCTCTTCGCCCCCCTCCACATGAGGGAAGTGGCCAAGGGCGTCTGGGACATCGCGCCCTCGCGCGGACGGGCCCTCTGCGAGTCGCTCTCGCTTTCCGGCGGCACGGCGGGCGGCAAGTGGCTCTGGACCGAGTCGCCGATGACACTCGGCGCGACCGTCGTCGGCGGCAAGGAATCGTGCTCCGGCGGATGCTCGTCTTCCCCAGCCAAAGACTGCTGCGGAAGCTGCCACTGACCCGCCCGTGAACCTGAAATTCCCTTGAACCAGTCGCTCTGCCCCAGCAGTCTTTGCTTCCTGATGACCGAACCGCTCGCTTGAACTCAAGCGTGGGAGACCCGCTGGCTAGCGCACGATCATTCGGCCACTGCCCGATGTTTCGTATCCCGGCACGCAGGCCAGCTCGCGCAGGAATTTTCCGGACTGGATGAGATCGCAGATCGTTCGCACCAGCGGACGTTCAAGCAGGTCGCGACGGATTACCAGATCGAATGCGACCTGGACGGTCGGACGGAAGGCCAGTCCGAATGTCTTCGCCATCGCCGCGCATCCCATTCCCACATCGGCAAACCCGGCGGCGATCCTCCGCGCACATCCCGCATGGTTTGTGGAAATGGAATCATAACCTTTGATCACTGCGGTCGGAATCCCCGCCCGCCTCGCCATCCGGTCGAGCGCGATGCGGCACCCGGAGCCCGCCTCCCTGTTGGCCAGGCGCAGCTTCGAGCCGGCCAGGGACTCAACGCCCCTGAAGCCTTCCCCGGCCCTGCGCCCGATCATCCACCCCTGCTCCCAACTGCTGAAGCGCAGCATCGCGCAGGTCGCGTCGAGCCCGCGCTTGCGCACGGCCGCAAGGTTGGCCTCGTCGGATTCGTTCCCGAAATGCACCCCGGCAATGTGCGCCTCTCCGTCCGCCAACCGGCGCAGCGCCGCCTCGTTGCCGCACGGAATCCAGATGCAACGCCCTCCGCGTCCCGCCCGCGTCGCCTCCTGCGCCAGCATCTCCAACGCCGGATCGCAGCCGGCCAAGAAAATGTTTTCCGCAAGCACGGAGGACCCGGCCCGCGTTTCGAGCATCATCCCCTCGGCGGCCTTTCTCAGAATCCCATCGCTGCAGGAAAATCCGGCCCCGATCCGGTCGGGATCGTCGCTCGGATGCGCAATCCAGCGCCCATCCAGGCGCGCCACGTCCACACGCCGGTTTTCGTCCGAACCGTCGGCCCCGACAAAAATTCGGGGATCCTCTTCCGGAGCCCATAATGCCGACATCTCCAAGCCGAGGGCCCGGGTGATGCGCAGGGCCGTGTCAATGCGCGGAAAGGTGGCCCCGGTCTCGATCTGGAACAGTGCCTGACGGCTGATCTGCGCCGACCGCGCCAGCGCGGCCTGCGTCATCCCCAGCCGCCTGCGGGCCTCGGAAATGGTCTGCCCCACCTCTCCCACCGCCCGTCGCGCTTCGGCGCGCTCTTGACGCGATTCGGTGGCTTTCCTTTGGCGTGTCACAACGCCGAACCTTCCACATCCGCTCCCGCGCGGCAATGCGATTCGCCCGGGATGGTGTGCGTTCGTGCACCAGGGCACATCAAAAATGTCGCTTCCTTTCCCCGGAACGACATTTTGGTGGGATTCCTGATTCCCCCTATCCGTCATCGCTGTCCGCAGGCGTGCCCGCTGCGTCAAGGGCGTGCAGCGCTGTCAAGCAGACGCAACACATGGCATGATCTTTGCTTGACAGAAATCAAGCCGGGCAACCGGCGGACATCATCGCCTTGGGTGCAGGGGCATCCTCCCATGGGGGGTAGCGGCCCTGTCTTGGTGGTCAAAAACCAACCGTGCCGTGTTCACGCCCCGCAACGGGGAAGACGCGCGGCAGCAACACCACACCTATTATGATGAATATTCCAGCCATTGACTCCGCCCTTGCGGGCTTCCCTTCCGCTTGTCTGTGCCGCCTGACATGCAGCAACTTATTTCACGCGGCGCTGAGGCGGGTCATGAGGATAGCGGCGGCTTCGCTCACGCTTGGCGCGGCATCGGCGCAGGTCGTCTGGAGCGGAAATCCGACAGCGGACACATTCGTGACCAACGGCACGCTGAACGGGGCGGATGCGAACACGAACTATGGCAGCTTGGGAGCGATCAGCGTGGCGGGCAGTGCCTCCGGCAACAACGGGGAATACCTGGCCCTGCTGAAGTTCGACCTCGCCGGGGCGGTCGCCGCCTTCGACACGGCCTATGGGGCGGGGAACTGGACGATCACCTCGGCGACACTGCGGTTGGCGGGCAACTTCGCGACGCAGGGGGCGGTCCCCAACAACGCACGCTTCCCGGCGATTTCGTCCGGAATGTTCGAGATCGACTGGTTTTCAGACGACAGTTGGACCGAGACGGGAGTGACGTATAACAATTTCACGGCGGGGACCACGGCCTCGCTGGGTGGGTTCACCTACACGCCTCCCGGCAACAATGTGCAGGTGACATGGTCGCTCGGGCTGGTCCCGGCGTTGACCTCCGACATTGCATCGGCCGGCGCGGTGAGCCTGAGACTTGCCCCGACCGACACGACCCTCAGTTACCTCTTCAACTCGCGCAGCTACAACACCGCCGCGAATTATCCCCTGCTCTCGGTGACGGCCGTGCCTGAACCCTCGGCCCTTCTTCTCGCGGGGATCGGCAGCCTCATTTTGCTGACGCGGCGGCGGGCCGACTGAACCCCTCGCGCACGGAAAAATGAGGCCCATGAAAAGGCTGCGGGGATTCAGTTTGGTGGAGTTGCTGGCCACAGTGGCGATCACGGGCCTGCTGGCCACGGTCGTGACCGCGACGGCGGGACGGGGCATCGAGGCCGCAAACGCCGCCAAGTGCCTCGGCCAACTCCGCCAGTGGGGAAGCGCGCTGCAAAATTATGTGCAGGACAATGGCGGATTTTTACCGCGCCGCGGACAGGGGGTTCAGCCTGTCTGGGTGGTTGACCGTCCGGAGGATTGGTTCAACAGCCTCTCCCCCTACCTTGAGGTGCCGCCCTACAGCGACCTGTATGCCGCCAACAAGGCCCCCGGTCCGGGCGCGCGCAGCATCTTCGTGTGTCCCTCGGCGAAGGTCACGAATCCCTACAAACATTTCATCACGTATGGCATGAACATGTATCTCTCGCGCTGGGATGCGGCCCAGGCCACGCGGGTGGCGGTCATCATGGGATGGAAGGACGGAGCCGCAGCCCTGAAACGCATCGCGGAAACCAGGCGCCGGTTTGTGGATGCCAAGGGGGCCGGCAAACGCATCATCGCGGAAAAACTCTGGGCCAAGGCCGGAATCCGTCCGACGGGTGACTGGCTGCTGGCCGACCAAAGCTCGTCGCCTGCGGAACTGCTGGACTTCGCCGAAAAAAACAATGCCTACGTCCTCACCGGACGCATCCCCGTGCTCTTTGGAAAACTTCCGAAGGGCGGCATGACAATTGCTGTCCAAGGGGATCCCGACATGCAGCGTCCCTACGTCGTTATCGAAGCCGACCCGCAAAAGTTTCCGAACACCCGCACGGCTCCGGCCCGCCTGCTTGGCGAATACCTCACCGGTCCGCAGGGCCAGAATTTTCTGCGGGACTTCGCCGGCTCCCAGCCCGACGGCATCCCGCTCTTCTTTCCCATTCAATCCACACCACAATGAAAATCAGCGCAAAGAACATCCTGAAAGGAACGGTCAAATCCCTCACCGTGGGATCGGTCAACGACGAGGTCGTCATCGAACTGCCGGGAGGCACCTGCATCACATCGATCATCACCCGCTCCTCGACCGAGAGCCTCGGCCTTGCCGTCGGAAAACCCGCCTATGCGGTTGTCAAGGCCTCCAGCGTGATGGTCGGCGTGGACTGACGCAGGCCATGAATTGCGCGCGCGCCCTGCTGCTTGCCCTTGCCCTCGCCACGGCCGGGTCCGCGGCGGGCGGGGAGCTCTCCGTCGCCGCAGCATCGGACCTGCGCTACGCCCTCGACGCGTGCATTGCAAAATACCGGGCCGAACACCCGGACGCCGAAATCAAACCGGTCTATGGCTCGTCCGGCAATTTCTTTGCCCAGATTTCAAATGGCGCGCCCTTTGATCTGTTTCTCTCGGCTGACCGCAAATACCCGGACAAGCTGGTTGCAGAGGGACGCGCCACGGCGGGCAGCCTCTTCGTCTATGCCATCGGGCGGCTTGTGCTCTGGGTGCCGAACGATTCGCCGATTGATGTCGAAAACCTCGGAATGGCGGCGCTGAAGGCACCCTCCGCGCGCCGCATCGCCATCGCGAACCCGGCCCACGCGCCCTACGGCCAGGCAGCCGTCGCGGCAATGTCCTCGTCCGGGATCTATGAAGGCGTCCGGGACCGCCTCGTCCTTGGCGACAACATCGCCCAAACCGCCCAGTTTTTGGAGTCCGGGGCGGCGGATATCGGCCTCATCGCACTCTCCCTGGCGCTTTCCGACGCCATGCGCACGAAAGGGCGCTACCAAGAAGTCCCGCAGAGCGCCTACCCGGAGATGCTGCAGGCGGGGGTCATCACTGGCACGGCGGCCAATCCCGGGGCCGCCGCCCGCTTCAGCGCGTTTCTCACGTCGGCCGCCGGCCGCGAAACCCTCAAGGCGTTCGGCTTTGCCATCCCGGGCGAAACCTCAGCACTGGTTTCCCAATGATTGACTGGACGGCGGTGCGGCTGACGCTGGCGCTGGCCGCAACCACGGCGCTGATCCTACTCGTCGTCGGCGTCCCCCTCGCCTGGTGGCTCGCGACGACGCCGCGGAGATGGGTCGGCTGGATGGAAGCGGTCGTGGCACTTCCCCTTGTGCTTCCCCCCACGGTCCTCGGCTTCTACCTTCTTCTCCTGCTCGGCCCGCGCGGGCCCGTGGGCGCTCCGCTCGAGTCCCTGCTCGGGCTGCGGCTGGTTTTTTCGTTTCCCGGAATGGTGCTGGCCTCTGTCCTCTACAGCCTGCCCTTTGCCGTGCAGCCCTTTGCCGCCGGATTCCGCGGCGTGGACAGGCGCCTGGTCGAAGCCGCCTGGTGCCTCGGGCTTTCGCGGACGGCCACATTTTTCCGGATCGTCGTTCCTCTGTGCCGGCCGGCCCTTCTGGCGGGATTCGTGCTCAGCTTTTCGCACACGGTCGGCGAGTTCGGGGTGATCCTGATGGTGGGCGGGAATATTCCGGGGAAAACCCGTACACTGTCGGTTTCAATCTACGACATGGTCCAGTCGATGGACTACGTGCCGGCCTCGATGACCGCTGGCGCCCTGCTCGCCTTTTCCTTTCTGGTGCTCTGCGCCATGTATTCACTCCAGACCCTCACCCGCGCCTCCTTGTGGCCCCGACACTCGACGTAGCCTTCGCACACCGATACCCGGACGGAACCGAAATCCGGGTGGAGGAGGTCCGCCTGCCGGCGGAACCCGGCCGTGTCACCGTGCTCTTCGGGGAGTCCGGATCGGGGAAAAGCACGTTTCTGCGCATCCTTGCCGGGCTCCTCCGGCCTGCGGCGGGGCGCGTCGTCTTTGACAGGCAGCCCTGGTTGGACACCGGGAGACGCCTGTTTCTGCCCCCTCAACAGCGCAGGATCGGGTTCGTTTTCCAGGATTACGCGCTCTTTCCCCACCTCACCGTGTTCCGGAACATTGCCTGCGGGCTGGCTGATCTGCCGCGTGCGACCCGTGAGGCGCGCGTTCGCGAAGCCATGGACTGGCTCGGGCTCAATGGCCTCGCCGACCGCATGCCCTCGCGCCTCTCCGGCGGACAACAGCAACGCGTGGCCCTCGCCCGCGCCCTCGTGCGCCAGCCGGAGCTTCTGCTCCTCGACGAACCGCTCTCCGCTCTCGATGTACAGCTGCGCGACCGTCTGCGCGCCGAACTCCACGCCCTGCTGGTCAAAACCGGCATCCCCGCCATCGTTGTGACCCACGACCCCTGCGAGGCCCTCGCGCTCGCCGACGAACTCGTCCTCCTGCACCGCGGACGCCTCCTCCAAAGCGGGCCGCCAACGCACGTCTTCAATCACCCCTCCAGCCCGGAAGCCGCCCAGATGCTCGGCGTCGAGACGGCGCTCGATGCGGTTGTTGAATCCCGGGAGGGGGTGCTTGTTCGGATTGTCGCCGCAGGTGTCGCCCTGACGGCGGTTTCCCCAGCCCCCCTCGCCCCCGGCACACACGCCACCGCCTGCATCCGCGCGGAGGATGTGCTTCTCGCCGCCCCGGGAAAACCCACGGGCAGCGCCAGGAACCACCTGCCCGCCCGCGTCATCCGCCTGTCGGAGGCCGGGGGGCTCATGCGGCTGGAACTCGACTGCGGATTCCCCCTGCGCGCAACCCTCACCCGTCCCAGCTGCGAGGAAATGAATCTGCAACCCGGCTCCCTGATTCAGGCGGTCATCAAGGCACCCAAGATCCACCTCATTCCGAGGAGTTGAGCCGTCCCCTCAACTCGCCCCCTCGGAGTGAAGATAGTCAATGAACAACTCCGCACAGGCCTTGCTTTCAGGCGCCTCGACATGGAATTCCTCCGACCTCAACCTCCAAGCCTCCCGGGTGTTGGTGATGCGGTACAAAATCCTGCCATTGCCATATCCCTCGCCATCGCTCGCCTGGACCGAACAAATCTCAAATCCTTCCGCAATGAGATAACATAGCCGCTTGAACATGCCCCAAATCGTGGGCTTCGCCGCCGACGAAGTCATTAAAAAAGTTCCGACGGGTGATCCCGAGGGCATCCGGCCCCGGAAGGCGGCCAAGCCCTCTCTCTCACCGGAATTGCCGGCCCTGGCGGAGGATCCCAGGAGGAGCCTGTCGGCACCGTCTTTGTCGCTCTCGCCTCCGCGCACGGCCCATCAGTCTGCCTCCGGCACCGCTTCGCCCGCGATCGCGAAACCTTCAAGCAGCTCGCCACCCAGGCGGCGCTCGATATGCTCCGCAAGGAACTCCTCCGGACGCCGATCAATGCGGAATCAGCTTGATCGCCAGCACCCCCAGATTCCCCCCCAAATCCGCGTGCATGGTGCAGGGACGCCTGCCACCTGAGTGTCGCCAGCCCAGTATTTCCGCCCGTTTTGTTTTCTATTTTCCGCACATCCGTGCTTGCAACCGGTCGCAAAATGTGACTAATGGGAAGGAATCGTTGTATTTTTTTCCAAGCTTCAGGTTCCCGGAGATGGTTGGCTCCAGGAACCTTGAGGGGGTTTTGTTTGGAATGACAAGGTCTTTCGAGTTAGTTTTCAAGGTCTGCCAGCGTAGTTCGAACAGCAGAGTCAATCATGAATTTTGAAAAAGGATTTCCGATGAGCGATCCCATGCGGAGCGGGACATTCCGCAGTGCGGGGCAGACCCCTTTGGGGCGTTTTGCGTCCCGCGAGTCCGCGCGGACCCAGCAGGGGGATTACCCTCCGGTCCTGCCTTCCTCGACGGCGAGAACGGCGTTCACCGACCGGCCGGTGAGCCGCCGGATCATCGTTGCGGCCACCCCCAAGGGCGGGGTCGGAAAATCGTTTTTTCTCATCAACCTCGCGGACTGGCTCGCGGAGAAAAACCTGCGCGCGCTGGCCTTCGACACCGATTGGTCGAGCGGAACCCTCACGAGGTTCCAGCCGGAGACGCGGTTTCTGACAACGGCCGACGGGGAGGGTTTCCAGGAGATCCTGACCGCGATGGAGGAGGCGGACTTGATCCTGGTGGACGGGTCCCCCGCTTCGATTCCCGAGCTCGTGGACTGGGTCGGCGGCAATGGCCTGGTCGGCGACAAATCCCTCGGCGAGGTGGGCGTGACATTCGCGTGCTTCGTCGAGGAGGACAAGGACACGGTTTTCCAAGCCGGCGAGCTCTGCCGCAGACTGGGGGCGAGCGTGGATTGGCTGATCGTCCGGAGCCTCAAGACCAGCCCCGCCACGGAAATTTACGACAACAGCAAGACCCGCCAGGAATTGCTGCGGCTCGGGGCCGGGGAGATCACGATCGCCCGCCTGCCGTGGAATCTTCTCAGCATCATGCAGCGCACGAGCAAGTCGCTCTCCGGCCTGTTGCAGGACAAGTCCCTGTCGCTGCTGGAGCGCCATCGCCTCCGTTCCTACCAGGAGCGCCTTTTCGAGCAGTTTGCCGCGATGGAATCCGTGCTCCTGCCGCGCATGAACCCGCATGCCGGTGCCGGGGCGCACGCGGGAACCGGAAAGGGCTCGGTCCGTCCGCGCATCGCCCCCGAGGAAGTATGACCTCCTTCACCACCCACCCGCCGCCACAGGTTTTGCCGGAGCAGGCATTGCAAAACAAGCGCCTGATCCTGACGGCCATCGACAAGGGCGGGGTGGGCAAATCGTTTTTCTGCGTCCGCCTGATCGAGTGGCTGCGCCAGGTCCACCGCTCGTTCATCGCCTTCGACCCGGACTTCAACAACAGCACGCTGACACGGTTTTATCCCGAGGCGCAGTTCCTGAACATCGGGCACAGCGAAAACCTCGATCTCATCGTCGAGGCGCTCGATTCCACGGACGTGGTGCTCGTCGACGGCGTCGGGGCCCAGCAGCGGATCTTCATGGACTGGATGGAGGAAACCGATTTGTTGAAGGTGAAAGCCAGCCTCGGGCTTTCCGTGACCCTTGTCCTGATCATCGAGGAGGACAAGGACACGGTCTTCCAGGCGGGGGAAGTCGCGAGGCGGGTGGGCGGCCAGGCCGAGTGGCTCGTCGTGAAGAACTACAAGCAGAGCCAGGCGTTGAGGATCTACCAAAACAGCCGGGCCCGCGAGGACCTGCTCCGCATCGGCGCGAAGGAAATCGACCTGCGGAAGCTTTCCGAGCACCTGACCACGATCCTGCAACTCAATTCCTGGACGATCCCGCAGGCGCTGGCCTCCAACACACTGAACCTTCTCGACCGCCAGCGTCTCGTGGAATACAGTCGCGAGCTGAATGCCCAACTGTTCGAGGTCCAACCCATCCTACTTCCATGAATGACAACCCCGAGATCCGCGCCAGAGTCCTCGAGTGGCAGCGACGCCACAACATCCAAGACAACGATCCCGCGCTGGCCCTGATCGACCTGCTGGACGTTTACTACCGCCAGCCCGTGGTGGTCCAGGCCCCCGCCGGGGACGGGCGTCCCGCCCAGCCGCTCATCAGCCCGGAGGTCCTCTCCGAGGCGGTCCGCTCGACGCTCCAGCCCTCGATCGACCGGCTGGTGTCGCAGGTGCAGGAGATTCCTAGGGGCGGAGGCCAGGCACCTCCCCCCATGAACCCGGAGGCCCTTGCCAACTCGGTCCGGCAGGCCGTTCAGCCCGAACTGGAAAAGGTTCTGGAAAAACTCCAGGCTGCCCCGGCCGCGACCGCCCCGCCGATCAGCGCGGACGTGCTCTCCGACGCCATCCGGATCTCGCTGCTCCCCTCCCTCGACCGGATCACGATCCAATTTCAGGAACTTCAGAAGAAACTGGAAGTCACCGATGTCGAGGAGACGCTGAAAAAGGTCGAGGCCTACCACGAGAACATCGACTACTGCACGAAGAAGCTCGACGTCGTGAAAAAAGAGTCTGAGGCGCTGATTGTGAAACTGGAAAAAGCCAGCGCGGAAATCAAGCCGATCACCCGTGGGGCGGTGCTGATGCTGATGCTCGTGGCAGGCGTCATCGGCTACGTCCTGGCCGTCATTTTGCATTGAAGAAGATTTTCCAGAGACCCGTGGAGTGTTCCCCCGGTGGAACGGGTCTCTGTTCCCCGCCATGAATTTCCTCAAGACCCTCCATCTTCCGGAAAACGCCCGCCTGCGCGGCTGGCTGGCGGCGGGGCTCACGGTGCTTTTCCTCGCGGTGATGATGTCCATCGCCTCGAGCATCACGACGCGAACCCAGATCTCGGTCGGCATCGTGGCGATGGCGGCGTTCCTCACCCTGCGCTACTTCAACGAGCAGGAGACCGTGCGCGTGGTTTTCCTGATCCTGGCGGCGTTCCTTTCCGTGGATTACTTCTACTGGCGGACCTTCACCACGCTGACCTACCACGACCCCGTCAGCTTCGTGTTCGCGCTGGTGCTCTATTTCGCGGAGCTCTACGGGTTCGTGGTTTATCTCCTGAGCATCTTCGTGAACGTGGATCCGCTGGAGAGAAAACCTCTCCCCCTCTCCAAAGACGAGGGCCTGCTGCCCACGGTGGACGTGATGATCCCCAGCTACAACGAGGAGCCGGACCTGCTCGAAGTCACCCTCCTTTCGGCGCTCGACATGGAGTATCCCGCGCACAAACTCAAGGTCTACCTCCTGGATGACGGGGGCACCGACCAGCGCTGCCGCTCCGAGGATCCCGAATTCGCCGCCGCCGCAAGGCACCGGCGGCTCGAGCTGCAATCGCTGTGCAACCGCTGGGGGGCCCACTACATCACCCGCGAAAAAAATGTCGGCTCCAAGGCCGGGAACATCAACAACGGCCTCCAGTTCAGCAACGGGGAGCTGGTGGTGATTTTCGACGCCGATCACGCACCGACGAGCGACTTCCTGCAAAATACGGTGGGCTGGTTCCATCACGATCCCAAACTCTTTCTTGTCCAGACCCCCCACTTCTTCACCAACCCCGACCCGATCGAAAAAAACCTCCAGACATTCTCCACGATGCCGGGAGAAAACGAAATGTTCTACAAGGTCATCCAGAAGGGCCTCGACTACTGGAATTCCGCTTTCTTCTGCGGGTCGGCCGCCGTCCTCCGCCGGAAATTCCTCATGGAAACCGGCGGCATCGCGGGCGACACGATCACCGAGGACGCGGAAACAGCGCTGACCCTGCATGCCAGGGGCTACAACAGCGCCTACATCGGCATCCCCATGATCTCCGGGCTTTCCCCGGAGACCCTCACCAGCTTCATCGGGCAGCGGATCCGCTGGGCCCAGGGGATGGTCCAGATTTTCCTCCTGAAGAACCCCCTCCTGATCCCCGGCCTGACCCTTCCCCAGCGGCTGTGCTACTTCAGCAGCTGCTTCTTCTGGTTCTTCGCGTATGCGCGGGTGGTCTTCATGCTCGCCCCGCTCTGCTTCCTGATTTTTGGGCTGAAGATTTACGACGCAAATTTCGTGGATTTCGCCGCCTTCGCGGCGCCGCACCTTCTCGCGGTGTTCATGGTTTCCGATTTCCTGTTCGGGAAAGTCCGCTGGTCGTTTGTCTCCGAGCTCTACGAGCTGATCCAGTCGGCCTACACGTTGCCGGCCATCATGAAGGTTTTCCTCAACCCCCGGGCGCCGACATTCAAGGTGACCGCGAAGGGCGAGACTCTCGGGGAGGATTATATCAGCCCGCTCGCCCGGCCTTTTTACCTCTTCCTGATGCTCAATTCCATCGCATTGGTCTTCGGCGCGGCGAGGCTTGTCGTGTCCCCGGCCGAAAGTTTTCCGACCGGCATCACGATGTTTTGGGCCACCTTCAACGTGTTCATCCTTCTGGCGGCGATGGGGACGCTGTTCGAGCGCCGGCAAAGACGGGCCACGCCCCGCATGCCGGTCGCGATGACGGGGCGCGTCAGGCTGGGGAGGAAGTTCTACACCGCGGAGATCCGCGATCTCTCGATCCACGGGTGCGGGCTGGTGGTGGACCCGGCATTCGAATCCCTGTTCGTCGAGGGGTCGGAGCTGGAGATGACGATACCGGGAAACCAGAAATTTATCGACACCCCGCTCCACGTGGTGATCCGGAATGCCAGGCGCGAGCCGGGGGCGCTTTTTGTGGGAGGGCAGTTCGAACACACCTCCCTCGAGGAGATGAAGCTCAAGGTTCTCCTCGTCAACGGGAGCAGCCAGCGCTGGGTGGACTTCCAAACCACGCGCGAGCGCCGGATCGGGGTGATCCGCAGCGCGGCCTTCCTCCTCACCATCGGCATCCGATATTCTTTGCAGCACTTCGGGCACGTCATGCTTGTCGCCAACACCAAGCGCGCCGGAAAATCCTTCAAAACTTCTCCGCAATCCGTTTGAAACACACCATGAACATGACAACACATCCCACCCGAAAGCCTCGCCTTCGTGCCGCGGAAGCCGCCCTGGCATTGCTGCTGGCAGGCGCGATTCCGCTGTCCGCGCAGCAGGGCCGCGTGCCGGTGATCCCGTCGGCCGCCCCCGGCGTCCCGACCGCCCCTCCCTCGCCGATCATCGCCGTCACGCCTGCGGGCGCGCAGGCGGAATCCCCCAAGGACAAAATCCAGACCTTCCGGCTCCCTCTGCGGAGGCTGATCCCTCTGGACTCGCCGATCCTGCTCCGCAACGCGAGCAGCATCTACACGGTTTTCGTCCCGCAGAGCGCGCGCTTCCAGGCCAAGAGTTACGGCCTGCGGCTGAGGTTCACCAACTCGATCGCCCTGCTGAGCGAGCGATCCGTCCTCCGCGTGGTGATGAACGACGTCATCGTCGCGCAATTTTACCTCGACCGCACGAAGCCGTTCAACGACGTGGACATCGAGGTCCCGCTGAACCTCGTGCAGACAGGTTTCAACCGCCTCCAGTTCATCGTGGCGCAGCATTACACCTACAAGTGCGAGGACCCCTCGGCCCCGGAACTCTACACGGAAATCAACCCCGACCAGTCCTACCTCACCACCACGGGAGAGTGGAAACCGGTGACCGAACGCCTCTCGTTCCTCCGGTGGTGGGTGGATGAAAAACTCTGGATCCCCTACCAGTTCAACATCTGCATGCCCTCGTCGGGATCGATGACCGACGAGCACCTCTCCCTCGGGGCCATCGCGACCCAGGGCATCGCCCTCGCCATCAACAACCAGCCGTTCCGCGTCTCCACCGCCACCGCCCTGCGCCCCGGGATGGACAACATCGTCATCGGCACCATGAACGAATTGTCCCCCTTCCTCACGGCCACGGAGGTGGGGACGATCAACGGGAGCTTTCTCGCCATCAAGACCCTTCCCGGCGACCCGACCCACTGCATGATCATCGTCAGCGGACGCAGCGCGCAGGAGGTCAAGCAAACCGCGTTGGCCCTCGGAATGGTCAACTTCCCGTTGCCCGACTCCAAATATGCCATCGTGGACCAGATGACGATGCCGGAAAACGCCTACGTGCGCAACGCGCCGCTCCGGCTTCCCGGGCTCTACAGCTTCCGCCAACTGGGCTTCAAAACCACCACGATCAAAGGCTGGAACACCGGCACCTACACCCTGAAACTCTACATGCCGGGCGACATTTCGCACGAGGACCAGAGCAACGCCGAACTGCGCCTGCACTTCGTCTACGGCGCGGGGTTCCGCAAGGATTCCGCTTTCAACGTTTTTATCAACAACCAGTTCCAGACAGCGATCCGGTTGAAGGACGTGGAGGGATCGATGCACGCCGACCACAGGCTCTACCTGCCGATGCAGGCCTTTCAGCCGGGGCTCAACGAGCTCACGCTCGCCCCCAAAATGGTCCCGCTGATCTCGAACCAATGCGAGATCCTCCAGGATGAAAACCTCCAGTTCACGCTCTATGAGGATTCGGACTTCGTGTTCCCGAAGACATTGAAAAAAGCCCGCCTCCCCGACCTCGGGCTCTTCTCGCAGACGGCGTTTCCCTACTCCGCCCCTCCTGACGGAATCGAAACTGCGGTCCTCGTCGGCGGACGCGCCCCGGAAACCGCCTGCGCCGCGTGGACACTCATGGGCAAAATGGCCCAGATCTCCGGGGCGCTGCTTTCGAACACGGAAATTTCCTCCAAGCTCCCGCACAGCAGAAAGAGCCTCCTCGTGGTCGGGCCCCGCGACGAAATCCCCCCGGAAATCGTGGCCAAGGCCCCCGTGTCGCCCCTCCAGGTCGGAAAGATGCGCTACATCGTGAGCACGAGCCCGAAACCGGAAAAGTATGCCACCTCCCCGATCGAGGAGTTTTTGCTGAAAGTCCGCGGCCAGTCGGGTGACAGGAACGAGCCGGAGCCCCCGGCGACGGCGAACCTGAACATGACCGCCGACCTGATCGACGACATCGTCGCGGAGCAGTTCGAGTCGCCGTTTCACACCGGCTACCCGGTCACCCTCGTGACGGCATGGGATGCCGACAACCTTCTCGCCGGCGTCAACATGCTCCAGGAACGGGAATTTTGGGATTCCCTGGCCGGCGACCTCGCGGTCTGGAGCACGCGCCCGAACTCGCTTGCCGTCGCAAAAGTGGGGAACGACTTCATCTACAAAGCCACCAATCTGGTCACCAGGGTTTCGAGCCGTTTCGACCAGCAGCCCTGGTTCTTTGCGGTGATTGTCATCGTTCTGATCGTCCTGCTCGCCTTGGCCGTCCGCGCGGCTCTGCGCAAGCGCGAACACCCGGAGTGATGGGGGGGAACGGAAGCACCCGGATCGTGGGGATCGCCCTTGCGGCCTTGGTTGTTCTGGGCATCTGCTACTGGTTCTTTGTGATCTCCGATCCCTGGAGGCTTCCCGGACGGGACTGGTCGCTCTTCAAAAAGCGGTTCGTTTCTCCGGAAGGCCGCGTGATCGACGATGGCAACGCGGGGATCACCCACAGCGAGGGCCAGGGATACGGGCTGCTGATCGCCGAGGCATATGGCGACCGCCCCACCTTCGACCGAATCTGGAACTGGACCAAAAAAAACCTCCAGACCCGCAACGGGGACAAATTGCTTTCCTGGCTTTGGAAGCCGGACGGGGGCGGCGGGGGGAGCATCGGCGACAGCAACAACGCCAGCGACGCGGAAATCCTTGTCGCCTGGGCCTTGATCCGGGCGTCGAAACACTGGGACGAGTATGCCTACCAACAGGCCGCCGCGGAGATCCTCGTCGAGTTGCGCCGGTTGGCCGTCAAGGATTCCCCGCAAGGACTGGCCCTCCTGCCGGGGGTGGACGGTTTTCTCAAAGAGGACGGCCTTGTTCTCAACCCCTCCTACTACGTCTTTCCCGCCTTCAAGGCTGTCTCCAAATCGTTCCCGGGCGGCGGCTGGGAAACCCTTTCGAAAAACGGGCTGAAAATGGTGGAGGAGGCCCGGTTTGGCCAGTGGTCGTTGGCTCCGGATTGGGTCCTGTCGGGGGAGTCCTTCAGCATGAAAACCCCGTTCCCCCCGGACTTCGGCTACAACGCCATACGCGTCCCGTTGCAGGTGGCCTGGGAAAACCCCGGATCGCCGCTCTTGAAACCATACGCAAATTTCTGGAAACAATTTCCGGATTTGTCCAAGATGCCCGCCACCGTGAATCTGGAAACGAATGCTTTTGGCGCCGACCCGGCCCTTCCGGGCATGCAAGCGATTGCACGTTTTGTCCTAGCGTGCGAATCCGGAACCCGCTTTACTGTGCGGGATATTTCTCCCGTGATGCCTGATGAACCGTATTACTCCGCGAGCCTCAAGCTCCTGACGATGCTGGCCGCGCGCGAATCCCTGGGAGGAAAACGGTGAATCTCAAAACGGGCTGCGCGGTTTTTGCCGCTTGTTTCTGCGCCCTTCTTTCCTCGAGGGCCCAGGACATCATGTCCTCGGAACAACCGGAATCGATCGCCCTGCCGACCGATGTGGACGCGAAGCCCTCGCCCACTCCATCGCTGTTCACTCCGGTCACCCCCGGCATGCGGAGGCCGACCGGTGCCGCCACGCCAAAATCCCCGGTTTTTCTGCCGCCGGATATCCCGGCTCCAGCCATCCAGGCCACCCCGACGACCACGGACGTCGTCCCCTCGGATGCGGCCCTGCTGGCGCAACCGACGCCGCCCCCGTTCCAGGCGGCGACACCGGTTTCAAAGAGACCGACCCCGTCTCGGCCCGCGACGGTCGTGACTTCGGAACCGCAGAAACCGGCCGTCAGCCAGGCCCAGATCAGCGCATGGGTCACCCAGGCGACCGAGAAGCAGGATGCCAACATGGCCATGAAGGCCGGGTGGGCGTATTTCAATCGCGGCGAATTTTCCTCCGCAGGAATGTGGTTCAACCAGGCGCTCGAGTGGAGCCCCGGCATGGGTGAAGCCGCTTACGGGCTCGCGTTCTCGAAGTTCCGCGAGGGCGACCTCAGCAGCGCCGAAGCGATCGTCAACTTCCGCGGGGACAGCTACCCGAAGATGCGCGTGCTGAAAGGGGACATCGCTTCCCGCCGCGCCGTGGAAGCCTACGAAGCGAAAAATTATCCGCGAAGCCGGGATCTCATGATGACCGCCTCGCAGGCCCGCCCGCTCAGCCGCAACGAGCAGACAGTCCTCGCGTGGGATTACTACTACACGAAGGACTACGCGAAAGCCTCCGAGCTTTTCGAGAAGCTGTATCGCTCGTCACCGAGCGAAAACACCGCCCAGGGCCTTTATGCCTCGCTTGCAAAGACGGGCAATTACGAGAAGGCGGACACGATCGGCGATACGGTCAAAGGCCCGCTGAAAAAAATGTATGGCACCTCGGAAGCCAAACGGTATTTCAAGGCCGACCTCTTCGTGGCTGCAGCCGGCGCGGGCGGCGAAAAGATCTACCGGGTCCTCGAAAACTACACGAGCCCGAGCCTCGCGCTCGGCTTCCTCTACTCGGCCAAGTCTGGAACCGAAGGCGAAGGCAAGCTGAACATGGGGGTCCTCCCGGTCATCTCCGGACGCATCTACCCCTCGAACAAAACGATGCTGACCGCCCAGATCTCCCACATCACCCTGAAGTCCGGCGATCTCGCCGACTTCTCCGTTGTCGGGCAATACCCCGAGCCCGTCACGACCACCGTCAACGGCGTCACGACGACCGCCGTCCCCGCCACCAAATACAAATTCACCCCCACCACCTCCTTGAACAACCTCTGGGATTTCTCCGTCCACTTCGAATACCAGGACTGGGTGACGTGGTATGTCACGTTCGGCATCACCCCTTCCGGAGGCCCCCTCAACTCCAAACCCGTGGGAAACATCGGGATGATCTACCGCGACGAAAAAGGCTACGTGAAGGCCGAACTCTACTCCAAGGCGGTCAAGGAAAGCATCCTCTCCTACGTCGGCATGACGGATCCCTATTCCGGGAAAGACTGGGGCGGCGTCACCGAGTCGGGCGGCCAGCTTTCCCTCTTCCGGTCCATCGCCCCGAAATGGACGATTTTCCTGAACGGCAGCTACGGGTATCTCGACGGGACGAACGTCAAAACCAACACCCACCTCTCCGGCACCGCGGCGCTCGCCTACGAATTTGAAGCCAAAAACTTCGAATACATCACCGTCGGCGTCGCCGCTTCCTACGAAACCTACGACAACAACCAGAACCATTTCACCTACGGGAACGGCGGCTACTTCAGCCCGGAATACCTTGCCCAGGCGCTTCTCCAGGGCCAGTTCCTGACTTCGGAAGGCAAGAAATGGATCGCGGCGGGGACTCTCGGACTCGGCGTTCAAAGCAACACCCAGGCCGCAAGCCCGTATTTCCCGCTGGACCCGGACGGACGGAACTACAGCTCGCAGGATTCCAGCACGGTCATCGGTTTGATCGCCGCACAGGGTGCCTACATGATCTCGCCGAACTGGCTGATCGGGGGCCAGCTCGGTTACGCGGTCACCGCAGATTACAACGAAGGCTCAATCGGGCTCTACGTGCGATACTTCTTCGAACCCCGGAACGGCCTGCTCCGCACGGACCTCGGCCTCGACCGGCCTTGACCGCTCATCCGCCTCGTAGATGGGACTGTGCCAGACACCCCTATGACGAAATGGAGACCTTCAAACTCACTCCGCCCATGCCGGGTTTTCCGGACGAACCGTGATACCGTGATGCCGGTCAAACATTCCGGTTGCCAGTGGCCGCTCTTGTGATAGCCTCCATTTCCTTCGCGGTGCGGTGCCAGTTCCCGTCCTCCGGCCAGCCCATTTCCCAATGTCGTCACTTCCCATTTTAGCCGCAGGTTTGACCCTCCATGCGCCCCGCCTCATCGATGTGGATGCGGGAATGAGTTTCACGGCTTGGCTGACCAACTCGATCTTCGTCAGCGTCCTCATCTCCGCCTTTGTGATCTGGCTTTGCCGCAGCGCGACCCGCAAGATGCTCGTCGTCCCCTCCCCGCTCCAAAACGCCTTCGAACTCCTCGTCGAGGGCCTCTACGACATGTTGGAGCAGGTTGTCGGGAAACACATGATCGCGAGAACATTTTCCTTCCTCGCCACGCTCTTCATTTTCATCCTCGCCTCGAACTGGTTCTCCCTCCTGCCGGGGGTCGGCTCGATCGGATGGGGAGAACATCCTCCAGGGCGCTTCCTGAGCCTTCCCCACGTGGATACCCCGCTCCTGCGCCCGACGACCGCCGACTTGAACATGACCCTCGCGATGGCCCTCATCTTCATGGCCCTCTGGCTCTACTGGGCGCTCAGCGAAGTCGGCCTCAAACATTTCCTCCTCCATTTGTTCGGCGTGAAGGGCGGGCTCAAAGGCTTCATGGCCTTCGCCCTGGCCCCCGTTTTCTTTTTTGTGGGGATCATCGAAGTCGTCTCGATCCTCTTCCGCCCGGTCTCCCTCTCCCTCCGGTTGTTCGGAAATATCTTTGCCGGAGAAAACCTCCTGAACTCGATGATCGCGCTCGGCAGGGAGTTCGGGCTTCCCAAATGGGTGGCCGCCCTGGCCTCGATCACCATTCCGATCCCGTTTTACTTCCTGGAACTCCTCGTGGGACTCCTGCAGGCGCTGGTCTTCATGCTGCTTTGCGCGGTCTACATCCAGCTCGAAACAAGCCACGGCGACGACGAGGAAGAACACTGAGACTTTTCCGTCGTGACCGTGGCTGGACTGCGGGCGCCGGAGATAAAACCAACAACAACAGAAAATAAACTATGAACCCTTACATCATTGCAGAGGCCGCTTCGGCGGTCACGGGAGTCACCGGAAGCCTCACCCTCGCCCTCGCCGGCGCAGGTGCCGCCATCGGCGTCGGAATGGTCGGATCGAAAGCCGCGGAAGCGGTCGGCCGCAATCCCGGCGCGTTCGGAAAGGTGCTCACCATCAGCATCCTCGGCATGGCGCTCTCGGAAGCGATCGCGATTTACGCGCTCATCCTCGCCTTCGGGGGACGCTGACAATATCCTCGGGGCCGCCCGTCCAAATGGCGCGGCGGCCACCGACCATTTTTTCATCTCATGGATGCGATCAAACAAATTCTCACAGACTTCGGGGTTGACTGGCCGAAATTCATTGCCCAGTCGATCCTGTTCCTCACGGTTTATCTGATCCTGATGCGCTTCGCCTTTGGCCCGGTGGCTGCGATGTTCGAAGAACGCCGCCGCCGGATCGAAGAGGGCCAGCTCAACGCCGAAAAAATCAAAAAACAGCTCGCCGAGTCCGAGGTCCGCTGCCAGGAAATCCTGCGCAAGGCGAATGCCGACGCCCAGCGCATCATCGAGGAAGGCCGCACGAGCAGCGAGGCCCACAGCCAGAAAGCCAGCCAGCAGGCGATCAAGGACGCCGAAAGCATCATCGCCCGCGCCCACGAGACCGTCGTCCTCGACCGCGCCAAAATGGTCGCCGAAGTCAAAGAGGAGATGATCCACCTTGTCGTGGACACCACCGCAAAGGTCGCCGGACGCATCCTCACCAAGGACGACCAGGACCGCCTCGCCTCCGAAACCTCGAAACAGATCGCCGCCTGATCCCATGAAACTCGGACGCGAAGCCAAACGCCAGGCCCGTGAACTCTTCGCAATCACCGTCGTGGACGGACGCCTCGATCCCGCACGCCTGAAGACGGTCTTTTCCGAAGTCGCGGAAAAAAGGCCCCGCTCCTATCTCCAAACCCTCAAGGAACTCGCCCGCCTCGCCCGCCTCGAAACCGCGAGCCACCACGCGATCATCGAGAGCGCAACCCGGCTCGACCCCGCGAAGGAACGCGAATTCGAAGCCGACCTCAAATCCCGCTTCGGCGAGATCACCACCGAATTCCGCACCGACCCCGCCCTCATCGGGGGCCTCCGCGTGCGGATCGGCAGCGACGTCTGGGACGGCAGCATCCGGGCCCGCCTCGATGCCATCAAACACCAACGCTAATTTTTACAAACCATGAGCAATATCGTCCTCGAACTCGAAGAAAAAATCGGCGCGATCAAGTCGGCCGCCGCCCGAAAAACCAACGTCGGTGCCGTCCGTGAAATCGGCGACGGCGTGGCCCGCCTCGAAGGCCTCAGCGCCGCGATGCTCAACGAGATGCTGGAGTTTCCCGGCGGCCTCATCGGGCTCGCGCTCAACCTCGAAGAGACGGAAATCGGGGCCATCCTCTTCGGCGACTACACGACGATCAGCGAAGGCGACGAGGTCAAAACCACCGGAAAGCTCCTCCAGGTCCCGGTCGGCAAGGGCCTGCTCGGGCGCGTGGTCGACGCCCTCGGACGCCCGCTCGACGGGAAAGGTCCGGTCAATGCCGACCACTTCTATCCCGTGGAAAACATCGCCCCCGGCATCATCAGGCGCCGCAGCGTCAGCCAGCCGGTGCAGACCGGCATCATGGCGATCGACGCGATGATCCCGATCGGACGCGGCCAGCGGGAGCTCATCATCGGCGACCGCGCGACCGGAAAGACCGCGATCGCCGTGGACACGATCATCAACCAGGCCAGAATCAACAAGGCCGGAGAAGAAAGCGGGGACCCCGCATTCCGCCCCCTCTACTCGATCTACGTCGGCGTCGGCCAGAAAAATGCGAACATCGCCCGCGTGGTCGGGGTCCTCGAAGAACACGACGCGCTCAAATACACGATCGTCATCGCCTCGACCGCCTCGGACGCCGCCGCCGAGCAATACATCGCCCCCTTCTCCGGTGCCGCCATGGGCGAATGGTTCATGGACAACGGCATGGACGCGCTCATCGTCTTCGACGACCTCACCAAACACGCCAACGCCTACCGCCAGATCTCGCTCCTCCTCAAACGCCCCTCCGGCCGCGAAGCCTATCCGGGCGACGTCTTCTACCTCCACAGCCGCCTTCTCGAACGCTCCGCCCGCCTCGGCGAAAAATACGGTGACGGCTCGCTCACCGCCCTCCCGATCATCGAGACCCAGGCCGGCGACGTCTCGGCCTACATCCCCACGAACGTCATCTCGATCACAGACGGCCAGATCTACCTCGAAACCGACCTCTTCTACCAGGGCGTCCGCCCCGCGATCTCGGTCGGCCTCTCGGTCTCCCGCGTCGGTTCCGCCGCCCAGATCAAGGCCATGAAGCAGGTGGCCGGAAAAATCAAAGGCGACCTCGCCCAATACCGCGAACTCGCCGCCTTCGCCCAGTTCGGCTCGGATCTCGACGCCCGCACGAAGGCCACTCTCGACCGCGGCGCCCGCATCGTCGAACTCTTCAAACAGGCCCAATACAACCCCATGATGGTCCACGTTCAGGCGGCCATCCTCTGGGCCATGCAGAAGGGGCTCTTCGATTCCGTTCCGGTCGACAAAGTCAAGGACACCCAACTCAAGCTCGCCGACTTCCTCGAGTCCCGGAAGGAAGCGGTCCTCAATAAAATTCTCGCCAAAAAGCAATTCGACGAGGAGATCGAAAAAGAACTCGGTGCCGCAGTCGAGGAATTCAAATCCTTCAACACCTGATGGCCAACCTCCGAGACATCCGGCGGCGGATCAAATCCGTCAAGAACACCGCCCAGATCACCAAGGCCATGCAGATGGTCGCGGCCTCGAAAATGCGCAAAGCCCAGCAGGCGGCCATCAACGGGCGCGACTACGCGCAGCTCATGAACCGCGTCATCGTCTCGCTCCGCGATGCCGTCGACCCCACCACCCACCCGCTCCTCGCCCGCCGCGAGGTGAAGCACGAGATCGTCCTGCTTTTCAGCACCGACAAGGGCCTGTGCGGCGCCCTCAACACGAACCTCTTCCGCGAGGCCCTCGCGTATGATCCGGACACCACATCGTTCGTCTCCGTGGGCCGCAAGGGCACCCAGTTCCTGGCCCGCATGAAACGGAAAATGCTCGCCGATTTCCCGCTCCGCGACCGCCCGAATTTCCTCGAGACCAAGGCGGTCTCGAAGTTCTGCATGGAAAAATTCCTCGACGGATCGGCGGACAAAGTCACCGTGCTTTTCCCGATGTTCGTCAACACGCTTTCCCAGGTCCCCCAAGCCATCCCGATCCTCCCGCTCACCAGCTTCGAGGAGATCGGGCTCACCAACCAGTATGGGGAAGTCGCGTTGGCCGAAGGCGGCATACTCTTCGAGCCGGGTGCCGAATCGGTCCTCGACGCCATCCTTCCCACCTACGTCCATTTCGGCGTCTACCAGACGCTTCTCGGAACCCGCGCCTCCGAACAAAGCGCCCGCATGGTCGCCATGAAAAGCGCCACCGACAACGCCAAGAACCTCGTCAAGGACCTCACGCTCGAATACAACAAAGCCCGCCAGGCCAGCATCACGAACGAAATCCTCGAGATCTCGACCGCCCAGCTCGCTCTCGGCTAGGGTCGGGGGTTTTCCGATGCCGAACGCCACCAAATTAACCACCCTGCCCGGCGGGCTGCGCGTGGCCACGTGCGAGATGCCCCACGCCCAGACGGCGGCCATGGGAATCTGGGCCTCGGTGGGCGGACGCCACGAACCGGCCCCGCTCAACGGCATCTCGCATTTCATCGAGCACATGCTCTTCAAGGGGACCGGGCGGCGGTCGGCACGCCGGATCATGCAGGAAATCGAAGGGGTTGGCGGCGACATGAACGCCTATACCGCGGAGGAACGGACGTGCTATTACGCCACCGCCGCCGCCGAGTATTTTCCCCGCGTCTGCGACGTGCTCTGCGACATTTACCTCAACCCGCGGTTTTCGGGGCAGGACATCGACCGCGAGCGCGGGGTCATCGGCGAGGAGATCCTGATGTATCGCGACGAGCCGTCCTCGCATGTCCAGGAATTGCTCAACGGCACGTTCTGGCCCGGGCACCCGCTGGGGCGCCCGCTCACCGGCACCCTGGAAACGATCGAGGAAATGGGCCGGACCGAATTTTTGGATTACCGGGCGAGCCACTACCACTCCTCGAGCACGGTGGTTTCCGCCGCCGGAAAAGTGAGCCACGATGACGTGGTGTCCCGCGTCGGCAAGGCGCTCGGCACCTTGGGCTGCGGACGCAAACCCGCCGCCAAGCCCGCCCCCGTCCCCCCGCCCCGCCCGCGCCTCTGCGTGGAAGCGCGGGACATCCAGCAAACGCAGGTGGCCATGGCGCTCCCGGCCTTCAGCCACAAGGACGAACGGAGATTCGCCTTCCATCTCGTGCATATTCTGCTCGGGGGAAATGCCAGCTCGCGGCTGTTCCAGGAATTGCGCGAGAAGCGCGGCCTCTGTTACTCGGTGAGCACGCACCCGCTGACGCTCGACGATTCCGGCGTCTTCAATATCTCGGTCGGCTTGGACAAGAAGAACCTCGAAAAGTCCCTGCAGCTGATCCTTGCGGAGTTCGAGTCCCTGGGCACCAAACTCGTCGGGACTGCGGAACTCAGGCGCGCGAAAGAATACGCCGTCGGTTCCAGCCGGATGTCGCTCGAACGCACCTCCAGCCAGAACATGCGCCTCGGCAGTTCGGTCCTTGTCTACGGGAAAATCGTCGATCCCGAATCCGTGCATGAGAAGATCCGCGCCGTGACCCCCGAAGAGATCCGCTTCGCCGCCGCGGAGATCCTGAACCCCTCGCAAATGACGCTCGCCCTGGTCGGCCCGTCCCCCGATGAGCCGATGGTCCGCAAAATGCTCGGCTTATGAAGGGCGTGATCTTTGGCTGGGACCGGGCCGCAGTCGATCCTTCGGCACAGCAGGATTTTCCAGCCCCGGCAACACCGTTTTCCCGACCCGGATGACGACACCTTCTTTTGGGCCATTGGCCGCCCGGATCGCCGGGGAACTTCTGACGGGCGGGACGATGAGAAAACTCTACGCGACCGACGCTTCGGAGTATCAGGAAATGCCGGCGGCGGTCGTTTTTCCCAAGGACGAGTCCGACGTCCGGGAAATCATCCTGTTCGCGAACAGGAACCGGATCGGGATCATTCCGCGCACGGCGGGAACATCGCTCGCCGGGCAGGTGGTGGGAAGCGGGATCGTCGTGGATTTGTCCCGGCACTTCAACCGGATCCTCGGGATCGACAAGGAGGCCCGCCGGGCAAGGGTCCAGCCGGGGGTCGTCCGCAACGAGCTCAACAGCGAGCTCGCGCGGCACGGGCTCTTTTTCGGCCCGGAAACCTCGACCGCGAACCGCGCCATGATCGGCGGGATGGTCGGCAACAACTCGTGCGGTTCGAATTCGATCGTCCACGGGAGCGCCCGCGACCACCTCGTTTCGGTGCGCGGGTTTTTCAGCGACGGAAGCGAAGCGGTTCTCCGCAGCCTCTCCAAACCGGAATTCGAGGAAAAATGCCGGGACGTCGCGACGAGGGAAGGCCGGATCTATCATGCGGTCCGGAGCCTGCTTGGCAACGCGGACAACCGCCGCCTGATCACGGAAAATTATCCCCTCAAATCCATCCCCCGGCGGAACACGGGCTACGCGCTCGACCTCCTGATGGACGCGGATGTTTTTGACCCGGAGGCGCGCCGGGAGTTCAATTTCTGCAAGCTGATCGCGGGTTCCGAGGGGACGCTTTTCTTCGGGCTGGAGTTCGAACTCGACTGCGGCCCGCTTCCTTCGCCGCATGCCGCCTTGGTTTGCGGGCACTTTCGCTCGGTGGATGAGGCGCTGCGGGCGAACCTCGTGGCATTGGATTTCGCGCCGTCGGCCTGCGAGCTGATCGACCGCCACATCCTCGAGTGCACCCGGGCCAACCACTCGCAGGCGAAAAACCGGTCTTTTGTGGTGGGCGACCCGGGGGCCGTTCTGGTTGTCGAGATCCGGCGGGACCAGGAGCCCGACATGGAGGCTTCGGTCGCGGCTCTGCAATCCGCGTGGCAGGCGGCGGGATACGGCTATGCGGCACCGGTCCTCCGGGGGGCCGAGGGCAACAAAGTGTGGGAGCTGCGGCGCGCGGGGCAGGGGCTCATGAGCAATATCGCCGGCGACGCCAAGCCGAGGGAGGTCGTCGAGGACACGGCCGTGGATCCCCGCGACCTGCCCGCGTATATCGCGGAGTTCGACGGGATCCTCAAATCCAAATACGGCATCGGGTGCGTCTATTATGCCCATGCGGGCTCCGGCGAGCTGCACACGCGCCCGCTCTTCGACCTCAAGACCGGGGAGGGCCTGAAGACGTTCCGGGGCGTCGCGACGGACATCGCGCGCCTCGTGAAAAAATACCGCGGGTCTCTCAGCGGCGAACACGGCGACGGGCGGCTGCGCGGCGAGTTCATCCCGCTCATGGTCGGGGAGGAATGTTACTCACTCATGAAGGCGGTCAAGGCGGCATTCGATCCCGGGAATATTTTCAACCCCGGCAAGATCGTGGACACGCCGCCGATGGACACCCACCTGCGCCATGAGCCCGGACATCCCACTCCGGAATACGAAACGGTCTTCGATTTCAGCGATGTCATGGGGGTCGTCCGTGCCGCCGAACAATGCAACGGCTCGGGCGACTGCCGGAAGTCGCACATGGCCGGCGGGACGATGTGCCCGAGCTACATGGCCACCCGCGAGGAAAAGCACACGACCAGGGCCCGAGCGAACATTCTGCGCCACATTCTCAACCATCCGTCCGATGCGGTGAAGCCGTTCGACAGCGACGAAATCAAGGAGGTGATGGATCTCTGCCTGTCCTGCAAAGCGTGCAAAAGCGAGTGCCCGTCGAGCGTCGATATCGCGAAGCTCAAAGCGGAGTTTTTGCAGCACTATTACGATGCCCGCGGCGTGCCGTTCCGTTCGCGGCTTGTCGCGGGGTTTTCCGACGGCGCGCGGCTCGCCTCGATTGCCCCCGGGATCTACAACGCCATTTTTCAGACCCCGTGGATCCGGAAAGCCTTCAACAGGGTTGTGGGATTTCACCCTGATCGCACGCTCCCAAAAGTCAACCGCATGACTTTGCGGCGGTGGTTTGAGAGCCGTCACCCGCTGACGCCCCTCAAGGCGAGGATCGGGCGCGTGCATCTTTTCTGCGATGAATTCACGAATTACAACGATCTCGATGCCGGCATCGCGACCATCGAACTGCTCGAGCTCCTCGGCCACGAGGTTGTCATCCCCGACCATGCCGAAAGCGGTCGCGCCTCGCTCTCGAAAGGCCTGATCCGCCGCGCGAAATCCTTCGCCGAAGAGAACGTGCGCCTGCTCTCGCGGACCGTTTCGGAAAAGGAACCACTCATCGGCATCGAGCCATCCGCGATCCTTGGTTTCCGCGATGAATACCCGGCCCTCGTTGCCCCCGGGCTGCGGGGGTCGGCGCGCGCCCTGGCCCCGCACTGCCTTTTGCTGGACGAGTTCATCGCGCGCGAAGCGGATGCCGGGCGCGTCACGGGGGACATCTTCACCGATCGCGCCCGGACGATCCACCTCCACGGGCACTGCCACCAGAAGGCCACCGCATCGCTCGACCCCACGATCCGGATGCTGGATCTCCCGCAAAATTACACTGTGAAAATCATCCCGTCCGGCTGCTGCGGCATGGCCGGCTCGTTCGGCTACGAGGCCGAGCATTACGGGGTTTCGATGAAAGTGGGCGAGCTGGTCCTTTTCCCCGCCGTCCGGAAGCTCGCCGACAATGTCCTTATCGCCGCCCCGGGAACGAGCTGTCGCCACCAGATCCACGACGGCACGAAGCGCAAAGCCTTCCACCCCGCCGAAATCCTCCGCGCGGCGACAAGGACAGACATCCTGACGCGCGAGGAAAGCGGCTGAGACGATTATTTGGCGGGGCGGATCACTCCCTTCCGATGCTTGTATAGGTGAAGCCGAATTCGCGGGCGGTTTTGGGATCGAGGAGGTTGCGCCCGTCGAAGAGGAGCGGGGTGTGCATGGTTTTTTTCAGCTCCCCGAGGTCGACCGCCGCGAAGGATTTCCATTCGGTGGCGATCACCAGGGCCTCGGCTCCCTCGGCGGCTTCGAGCGGGGAGGAGGCGGTTTTCGCGCCTTCGATGAGGTGGAATTCCTTGGCCTTTTCCATGCCCTTGGGATCATAGACGGTGACCTCGGCTCCCTCGGAGACAAGATCGCCCACGACCTCGACCGCGACCGACGAGCGGACATCATCGGTGTCGGGCTTGAACGTGAGCCCCCAGACCGCGATCTTCTTGTCCTTGAGGACCCAGAGCGCCTCGCGGATCTTTGCGATGAAGCGGTCGCGCTGGATCCGGTTGATTCGCTGCACCTCCTTGAGCAGAGTGAAGGGGACGCCGAGATTTTCGCTGATGGCGATGAAGGCGGCGATGTCCTTCGGGAAGCAGGACCCGCCGTATCCGATCCCGGCGTTGAGGAAATTGCGCCCGATCCGGCGGTCCATCCCGATCCCGTCGGCCACCTTTTCCACGTTGGCTCCGCTGGCCTCGCAGATTTGGGCGACGGCGTTGATGTAGGAAATTTTCAGGGCGAGGAAGGAATTGGCGGCGTGCTTGATCAGTTCCGCAGAGTTGATGTCGGTGACCAGCACGGGTGCCATGAACGGCTCGTAGATCTTCTGCATGAGGGAGATCGCGCGCTCGCTGTTTCCGCCGATGACGATCCGGTCCGGCTTCATGAGGTCGGGCACCGCGCATCCCTCGCGCAGGAACTCGGGGTTGCTGACCACGTCGAATTCGGCTCCGGTCTTGTTGTAGCGGCGGATGGTATCCGCGACCTTCTCGCCGGTCTTCACGGGCACGGTGCTCTTGTCCACGACCACGCGGTATTGGCCGGGCTTGAGGACGGCGGCGATCTCACGGGCCACTTTCTCGATGTAGGAGAGGTCCACGCTACCGTCGGCCTGGGGTGGGGTGGGGACGGCGATGAACACCACCTCCGAGCTGTCCACGCCCTCCGCGGTGCTCGTCGTGAATCGCAGGCGCTTAGCGGAGACGTTCTGGTGGACGAGCTCTTCGAGGCCCGGCTCGTAGATGGGAACCTTGCCGGCGAGCAGCGAGTCCACCTTGCGCTGATCGTTGTCAACGCAAATGACGTGATGGCCGACTTCCGCGAAGCAGGCACCCGAGACGAGACCGACATAGCCGGAACCGATGATGCAGATATTCATAGTGAGATTGTTGTTGGGCGGGCCCGTGCCCTAGTGACGTCCGTCCAACGGATTGTTGGTTATGTTGTGGAGGCGGTTGTGCCAACCGCCTCCCGGCTTTCCACAGGCCCTTGACACAAGGGCCTCCACAACCTGCCGCACGATAAAATGATATGTCATCTGCTTGGCGGGTGACACTAGTTGTCCGACGGGGCCATCGGGTTCGTGGATTGGCTGAAGGCGAGCGGCAGGGTGATGCGCGGGGCGTCCTTGAGAGTCATGACCAGCAGGACCCCCATCTCGCGGTCGCCGCCCTGGTTGTCGCGCACTTCGGCCCCGAACGAGGCGATCCAGCTCGAGAGGTCCCGGTGGATCATGTAGCGCTGATACTGGAGCACCTTGGAAACAAACTCGTATTGCTCGTAGAAGCTGAACGCCCAGTGGTCGTTCATCCTCCAATAGGTGGTGAAGTTGAGCTGGCTGTTGTCGGCGAAGAAATTGTTCCCGTCGATGTAGCGGTGGCCGATGTTGAACGACAAATCCCTCGTGGGCATGAAATTCAGCCACGTGTTGACCTCGGTAAACCCCTGGCTGGTCACCGGGAGCTGCGAGACGACCGAGAGCGACGCCCAAGGCACCGGCTGGAACGCGACGATGTTGAAAACATTCGACACGTCCCCGTCCGAATACGGGTTGTCCAGATTGATGTCCATGAAGGTGTCCAGCGAAAACCACTGGTAAGTGAGGTCGTTGCGCCGGGTTTGGAGCCGCTGGCGGACCCCGAGCCGGACGATGTTCCAAGTGTCGATCGAATCCACTGCGGTGAACTGCGGGAAATTGAGCGGGAGAAGCTGGGTGGATTCGACGACCCGGTCGAACTGGTAGATGTCGCTCGGGCTCGGCCCGAAGTTGTAGACGCCGGAATAATTGACGTATGGCTGGACGACATGCCGCAGGCCGTCCAATCCCAGCCAGCGGCTCTGGACTTTTTCGAATGCCCTCGAGAATTTTGCGGAGACCTCGAGGCCGGCGTTTGCGACCGCGCGGAATACGGCACCCTTGTTTTGAAGTGTCGGCGAAGGGTTGTTGAGCGGGGTGGAGTTGAACGAGGGATTGATGACGGTGGTTTCACCGGTCACCGGATCGACAGCCGTGCTCCCGCCAACCGGGGTGACAAAGGATCCGCTCTGGCTGTAGTAGGTTCCGCGAATCCCCACCTTCGGGGTCACGGAAAGCCATCCGAAGTAGGTTTTCGGCAGCGACCACTGGTGGAAGGTGTCGAAACGGGCGGCGCTGTAGTCGGGATATTGGGTTTCCCCGGAGGAGGGGTCGTCGGAGAACGTCCTGCGGAGGCTGGCCACGCCGGTTTCCCCGTCGTAGTTCACGGGAAGCCCGAAGAATTGGAGCTGCTTGAAATCGGCGACGAACTCCGGGAGGCGTTCGGTCACGTCCTGGAAGTCGTTCATCTGCCAGCGGGCGATGAGGTTGAGCGTGTAGAACTCGTTCCATTTCGTGAGCGAAAGAACATTGTCCGGCTGGGGGTCGACCCGGAATTCGGCGGGGTAAAAGTCCTCGAGAAAATCCACGTCGCTGAGCAGGTTGATGTCGGCGGTGGCGTAGATGTCGTCGGTGAGGAACAGCCGTTGTTGGAACGAGACCCGGTAGCGGTTGGTCGTGCGGGTTTCGGCGGGCTCCCCCGGCGCGCTGACCGTGGTGACGTCCCTGGTCTCGAAGACGTAATCGGTGCGCAACGCCCCGTAGCTGCGGTCGTTTTTCCCGTATTTCATCTTCGCGTCAAACCCCAGCGCCGGGCCGAATTCCGACCTGAAGTCCGACCGGATGGTGGCGTCGACGCCGGTCGTGAGCGGGAAGCTGTAGGCGGTGAGAAGATAGGCTCCCCAGCGGCTGTCGTAACCCGGCAGGAACGCGAAGCCGGTGTTGTTGATATTCGCGAAGAGGTAGGGGAACCAGAAGATGGGGGTCTCGCCGATATAGACCGTGGAATTGGAAAACACGACCCGGCTGTCGGTGTAGACGCGCATCGAGCGGGACTTCACGTGGAAGTTGGGCTGCGAGTTGTCGTCGGTCGTCATGCTGCCGTCCCTGACGCGGAATTCGGTTTGGGACATCGCCCGGAAATTGAAGGCATGGAAGAGGAGCGGGGAATGCGAGCCCGAGAGCTCGAGGGCGCGCATCTGCTTGCTCTCGAGGTTGAACAGCGCCCGCTGCCCGCTGAGCACTTCCTTGGGGGTGTAAACGCGGATGTTTCCCACGAGAAGAACATCGCGCGTCTCCGGGTTGTATTCCGCGTAATCGCAGTAAATGCTGTATTCCTTGTAATGGATCTGGACGTTGTCCTCGGCGACCGCGACCCCCTCCTCGAAACGGGTGTTCCCGTCGGCGGTGATCTCGACCGGAACGTCTCCGAAGCTCCCGAAACTGGGAAAACCCCCAATCTGGGCCCGCAGCCCGGCCAGGGAAACGGCGAAAACAAAACAGGTGACGGCAACTTTCCTCATTAAAAATCCCAACCTAGTGACCCGAGCCGGTCGTTCAAGGAGAAAATAACCGGCAGATTTTGGCTCTTCCCCCCCGCTCAAGCCGGATGTCGAACCCGGCGAACTGCCCCCCCGTTATGTATGCCACCCGCGGCGAAGCTTTCCGTTCCGGAAATCAACGCAGTTTTTCGAAGCGGGCGAATGCCGCCTGCCACTCCGGGTTCCCGGACGGCTGGAATTCTTCGATCGGGGCCGAATTTCTGACGGTTTCGCGGAGTTCGGACAGGGAGGCCAGCTTTCCATCGGCGATCGCCTGAACGAGGATGTTGCCGATGGCGGTGGCCTCGACCGGGCCGGCCAGCACCTGGCGGCCCGTGGCCTCGGCGGCGAACTGGTTCAGGAGCAGGCTCTGGCTTCCCCCGCCCACGATGTGGAGCCTCTTGATGCTGCGGCCGGTGAGCTGTTCGATTTTTGCGAGCGTCCCGCGATAGAGCAGGGCGAGGCTTTCCAGAATCGCACGGGTGAATTCTCCGGGGCTCTCGGGAACCGGTTGGCCGGTTTCGCGGGCGAAGGCCCGGATTTTGGCCGGCATGTCTCCCGGTTTGAGAAAGCGGGCGTCGTCGGGATCGAGAAGCGTGCGCAGCGGCGCGGCTGCGGAGGCGAGCCGGTTCAATTCGGCGTAGTCCCATTTCGCGCCGGATTTTTCCCAGTCCCGGCGGCATTCCTGCAGGATCCAGAGGCCGACGATGTTTTTCAGGAAGCGGGTCGTTCCGCCATAGCCTCCCTCGTTGGTGAAGTTGGCCTCGCGGGTGGCGTCGTTGATCAGCGGAGACGGAAGCTCGACGCCGATGAGCGACCAGGTTCCGGAGCTCAGGAAGGCCCAGTCGTCCCCCGCTCCTGCGGGAACCGCCGCGACGGCCGCGCCGGTATCGTGCGAGCACGAGGCCACGACATTTGCTCCGAGCAGCCCGGTCTCCTCCGCGACGGAATCCACCAGCGGTCCCAGAACCGTCCCGGCGGACACGATGCCGGGGAAGGCGGATCTCGGAAACCCGAAGGCCGAAATCAGATCTTCCGACCACGCGCGGGTCGCCGGATTGTAAATCTGCGTCGTGCTCGCGAGGCTTTCCTCCGCCTTCCGGACGCCGGAGAAAAGGAAGTTGAGGTAGTCGGCGACGCACAAAAACCCGTCAGCCCGACGGGCGAGTTCCGGGCTCGTCTCCATGTCGGCCATCAACTGGTAAAGCGTGTTTAAGGGCATGAACTGGATGCCGGTCTCGGAAAAAATTTTCTCCCGGCCAACCGTTGCGAGGGCCTTCCCGAAAGGGGCGTCCGTCCGGGGATCCCTGTAAATGTATGCGGGCGCGAGCATCTCCTGCCCGAGCCCGCTCCAGACATAATCCACGCCCCAGGAATCCACGCTGAGACTGGATACCGGGATCCTGCGGGCCGCAATTTTGGCCAGGCCCTTTTTGATCTCGTCAAACGTGCGCAGGATGTCCCAGCGGATCGATCCGCCGAGCTTGATCGTGATGTTCGGGAACCGGTGGGTTTCCTCGATGGCGAGTTTTCCGGCGTCCAGCGAGCCGAGCATCACGCGTCCGCTTTCGGCACCGAGGTCGCAGGCGATATAGTGGGTGGGCATTGCCCGGCGATTCTGCAAGAAGCCTCCGGGAAATCAAAAGCTTTTTGGGCTGCGCTCGTTTACACTGGGCGGAATGCCAACGACACACAGGTTTTCCATCCGCGCCCGTCTGAATTACCACCTTGGCCAGGAGGGCTGGCTGTTGCTGAACATGGCGGCCGCCAGGAATGCGTCTCAAAGGGTGCTCCGCGAGAGCGTCTGGAACAACCGGGGCATTGCGTTCCTCGAGCATGTCGTGCCGGAGGGAACGACGCGGTTTCATGGCCTGGCCGCACCGTCCGGCGCGTTGGAAATCCTTTATGAGGCCGAGGTGGAGCGCGACATGGATCGGGCCACGGGGCCGCAGGACATTTCCGAAACCGCATTGATCGACCTGCCGCCCGAGGTCGTGCGTTTCCTCTATCCCAGCCGGTATTGCGAATCCGACAAACTCGTGCGGCTGGCCGCAAAAGGGTTCGGCGATCTCGCGCCCGGCCACGAGCGCGTGGCGGGGATCTGCAACTGGATCCACACGCACATCGATTACGAGCCCGGGATCACCGACGCGCACACGAGCGCGGTGGAATGCCTGACCCTTCGCGCCGGGGTCTGCCGGGATTTCGCCCACCTCGGGGTCGCCTTCTGCCGGGCCTTGGGTATCCCGGCGCGTTACGGAAGCGCCTATGCCTACCGGCTCCCGCAGCCAGATTTCCATGCCTTCTTCGAGGTCTGGCTGGGGGGGCGCTGGTGGTATTACGACGCCACCCGCATGGCTCCCCAAGCGGGATTCATCCGGGTGGGAAGCGGCCACGACGCCGCCGACACTTCCGTCGCGACGATGTCCGCCTCCGTGCAGTTTGAATCATTGGAAATCCGCGTGGACAAACTTTCCGCCGGGAAGGTCAAGTATGCGGCCGGGCCGGTGGGTTTCTGACAGGATGGCACGCAGCCAAAAAAACTCACTCCATTCGGAAAACCGCCGCAGCGAGCACATCGCCCCCCCCATCGCCCGGACGGGGGGATGACCCCGGGGGCAAACATGCCTGCTCGTGTCGGCGTTCGCAGATGGCTGGATCCGCCTCCGCTTCTGGCAACTTTCCGCGCAAAACAAAACCGGGAGCCCGCCTCACGGACGCCGCTCGCGGATGGCCGCGAGAATCTCCGCAACCGCTTCCGCTCTCGGCTTGGATCCCAGGTTGCCTCTGCCATGAACACGGACGCTCACGGCCCCGGCCTCGAGGTCGCGGTTGCCGATGACGAGCATCGTGTGGGTCTTCAGCTTTTCAGCGGCGGCGATCTTGGCTTTCATGGGATCGTCCGAGAGGTCGAGATCGGCGCGGACTTCGTTCAGGCGCAGCTCGCGGTGGATTTCCTTCGCGTAGTCCAAAAGCGGTTGCTCCCCGCCGATCGTGATCACGCGCACCTGGTCCGGGGCGAGCCAGAGCGGGAAATTCCCGGCGTAGTGCTCGATGAGGAACCCGATGAACCGCTCGTGCGTGCCCAGCGGCGCGCGGTGGATGCAGAGCGGGGTCTTTTCCGTGTTGTCGCGGTCGCGGTAGACGAGCCCGAACTTGCCCGGGACGGCGAAATCGACCTGGTTCGTGGCGATCGTGAATTCGCGTCCGATCGCGCTCCAGACCTGCACGTCGATCTTCGGCCCGTAAAACGCGGCCTCGTTCGCGACCTCCACGTAGTTGATGCCGGACTCGATCAGGACCTTGCGCACCATGTCCTCGGTCTTCTTCCACAATTCCGGCTCGTTGACGTATTTTTTGCCGAGCCCATCCGCCGCGTGCGTGCTGAAGCGCATCTGGTATTTTTCGAGGCCGAAAATTTTGAAATACTTCAGATACATGTCGTTCACCGCGCGGAACTCGTCGGCGAACTGCTCCTCCGTGCAGTAGATGTGCGCGTCGTTCATGTTGAGCGAACGCACGCGCATGAGGCCGAACAGTTCGCCACTCTGCTCGTAGCGGTAGCAGGTCCCGTATTCCGCGAGGCGCAACGGCAAATCGCGGTAACTGTGCGGCTCCGCCGCAAAAATGCGGTGGTGGTGCGGGCAGTTCATCGCCTTGAGGTAGTAGCTCTCCGGCTCGCCCAGTTTTTTCAATTCCGTGCGCAACGCGGACAACTCGTTGAAAGCCACTGCAATCTCTGTCGGCGCGGTGCTGGCTTTGACCGCTTGTTCAATCGCAACAAATTCTTCGCTGTTCATCATAAAATTCAAATTGGAAAATAAATCAGGCAAAACCACGCAGAAACGCAATCTTCTCCTGAAACTGCTCCTCGGTTGTGCCACCTGCCCCGTCTTCCGATGAAGCGTCAATACCGAGTTCTTTGAGTGCGGTCAGGGTGGATTCGCAATTCATGTGCGGGGTGGGGAACTTTCAGTCGCTCGTGGCGGAGTCAACTCGTTCTCGGTCAACGTGTCTCCGTTCAATTGAATCCAAACCGCACCGTAGGGAGAGCGAATCATCTGAAAGTCCTCGCTAATCCAGCCGAAGGTGTCGATGCCCTCCTCGCGAATCACTCCCACTTTCAAATCTTGCTCCTGCAATTCTTGAAGTGAGTAGCAACGACGCTGGCCGAGGCGGGTGTTGCAGATGGCGTGTCCCCAAGCGATCTGCTCCGGGGTGTGTTCGAGCGAGGAATAAACGAGTGGGATCAGATGGAAGAGATTTACATGCGTGGAGCGAGTAGCCCCTTCAATCTGCATCGCGGCATTTCCCGTTCCGGCTTCATCTTCAAATACGACGGTTGAATGCAATTGTTCGTATTCCAGCGCGCGCAGGCAGAGAGGACAACAGGCGATTCCGTGGCGCAGAGAGTTTCGTCGTTCGTAGCCGACAGCGTCGAGCAACTTGGCCGCGTGCAGAATAGCGCGCAAATGTCCGGCTTGCAGTGTGGTGTATGGACTGTGGCGAGTTTGGACGGTCAGCCACGCCAAGACGCATTTGCAGAGATAGTTGGTTTCTCGATCCGCGTATTCTGGCGCGAAGATTCCCTGTGGCGGTCCAGTGTGGCGCTTCGTTCTTGCTTTGGTAATTGCAGCAACTCGCAAGACGTAGTGCCCGTGGTCATCAGTCCCGTCACCACGGTCTTCAACTTTCTTTCCTTCGCGCACAAGGTAGCGAACTTCCCATTCGGGCATCGGTGGAAAGCGATTCAGATCGTTGTGTGTGCGATAGAGGACAAAGGCATCCTTGCCCACAGTCACCGGCGGGTTCTTCTTCAAGAATTCAGGGCGCGGTTTCTTGGCACCTGCAAAAAATTGGTCAGGCAGCAGGCGAACCACATAACCGTCAGGGTAGTTTTTGAGTTTTACTTCGGACAACCACTCGAATGGGATGATGACCTTGTTGTTGCGAGCGACGTGATTTTGATACGCGCCTTTCGCGCCGCCGCGTGGCGTCGCGAAGCCTGCCTTGGTCAATTTGTCCTTATCCTTGTCCGCGAGAAACCCCCAAGCTTCGGTGGGAAACTTGTCGTGTTCGCCGCGATGACCATGCAGGCGGCGGCAGCCATCAACTCCACAGAGAGCAGGCAGATTTAGAGGTGCGCTCATGCAGTGGCAAAAAATCCGTTCTTCAAATGGGCGGCATCCAGGTCGCCCCCGAGAAGCAGCGGAAGCACCGAATCACGGAGGTTACGCAGCCGCCGCGTTTGTTCCTGGCGGGCCAGCAAAGCATCTGGCGAGCAAACCGACTGTTCAAGCGGATGGCCGAGAGCCGTTAAAAACTGGACCGAAGAAATCACCTCAATGATCCGGTCCTGTGTAGGCAAGTCTGGAACAGCAATTTCAAACTCGAAAAGATCGCCCGCATAAAGCTCAGGATACGTCGAACCATTCGCCACCTTGTCCAGATAGGGGCGGTTCGCTCGCAGCCAATGCGCAAGATAGATAGGGCGCAAGCGCGGCCCGCAAGTGAAGGACAAGAACCCCTGGTTAGTCACCATCGGAATCGCGTTCACCACGATACAACCGACAGGAGCACGTTTCGTAAGCAGGACAGTCCCGGCTGGAAGCAACCGTCCGCCAACTTCGGCAAGCCCGGCTTTGGTCAGCGTTCGTTCCGTTCGCGAGACGAAAAGGTTGTCACCAAAATCCGTGACCTCCTTGGGAGTCAGCCACGGAACGTCGCCATCCCAAAACTCATCGCGCGAAGTTGATGGCGTGCTCCCGGTTTCGACTTTCAGAATCAGTCCCGCCCCGACGTCCGGTGACAGAGTCGAATGAAACCAAGATTTCGGAGTTGGGAGATAGGAACTAGCCATGGAGTAATTCCCGGAGCAGCGCGAGCGCGGAGCGTGAGGCCGTGTCTATCCCGGCGAGTTGCTGTTCGATTTCTTCAAGCTCTTTCCGCAAACTTTTCGGATTCCATTGAACTGACTCGCGTGGGGCAAAACCAACGTATCGGCCCGGCACGAGCGCGTAACGATGGGCGCGAATTTCTTCGATGGTCGCCTCCGCAGAAAACCCCGGATCGAATGTGCGTCTGCGTTTGCCATCCAAATGACACCAATCGAGGTAGGCATCGGAAATCATGGACACGTCAATCTCCGTGAGTTCCCGATGAGTGCGGTCAACCATCGTTCCGAGATTGCGTGCATCAATGAATAGCGTCCGTCCGCGTCTGTCCCGGTATCGTGAGTCAGCTTTGTCACGCGCTAGAAACCAGAGCGAGACGGGAATGGATGTGTTGAAAAATAGCTGGCTGGGAAGCGATACAATGCAGTCCACCAAATCGGCGTCAATGATTTCTCGGCGAATCTCGCCGTCAGAACCCGACTGCACCGAGAGCGAACCGTTCGCCATCACAAAACCGGCACGACCACACGGGCTGAGATGCTGAATCATGTGCTGAATCCAACCAAAGTTGGCGTTCCCGGAGTTTGGCTTTCCAAACTTCCACCGCGAGTCACTGAGCATCAGTTCGCTCGTCCAATCACTCATGTTGAACGGTGGGTTTGCCAGGATATATTCGGCGCGGAGTTCGGAATGGAGGTCTTCGGAAAAAGTGTCCGCCGCTTTTGCGCCAAGGTTCACTTTGAGGCCATGAATCGCCATGTTCATCCGTGCGAGCCTCCAAGTGCCGGGGTTCGACTCCTGCCCAAACAGTCTCAACGCTCCCGGATTGCCGCCATGCTCATCAATGAATCGCTGCGATTGGATGAACAGGCCGCCAGAACCACAACACGGGTCGTAAACCGTCCCGGCAAACGGTTCGAGCATTTCCACGAGCAACCTCACGATGGACGGAGGCGTGTAGAACTCACCACCGCGTTTTCCCTCCGTCGAAGCGAAGCGACCAAGGAAATACTCATACACCCGGCCAAGAATATCGGCGCGCGACCCGTTGTATTCCGTAAAGTCAATTTCACTGATAACGCCGATGAGTTCGCCAAGTTTTGAACCGACGAGTCCCGTTCGCGCAAAAATCCTGGGCAGCGCTCCAGTCAGTATTGGATTGGCCTGTTCCAACGCCTCCATCGCCCGGTCAAGCGTTCGACCGATTGTCGCGGTGTGCGCTTTTCCGCAGATGAAACGCCATGCGGACTCTTCGGGAACAACGAAATCCGATAACTGCGGCAAAGAGCCGTTGCCGTGACCGTTCTTGCGTGCGTCCGATACCGCTTCCTCCTTCAACACAAACGCCATTTGCTTCAACGGCACATCGTCTGTCGTGGAGAGAAAGCGAAGGAAGATGAGTCCCAAGACGATGTGCTTGTATTCCGCTGCGTCGAGATGGCCGCGCAAGCGGTCAGCCGCCGACCAAAGTTGAGGACCGAATGACATCGGAGCAGAACTGCGCGCCTGAAGCATTTCGATAAACGGCTTCATGTTTGGCTCAACAAGTTTGCGTATTGGTGTTGGCATGCGTGTCGTTCGAGGCTCGCAGTCGAAATCTCTGTGTTTGGCTTCGCCGGTTTCAGGGGACAAATTTCTTCGCGTGGTCGGCCAGTTGCTTTTCAAGTTCGGCGATGCGGGCTTCGATTTTCTGGCGGTCGGCACGGTGTTCGTCCATTTCCATCGGCGGGAACATGCTCTCCGCGTAATACGGCAGGTGGCCGGAGGTTTGATACATCTTCTCCCGGGCGATGTGCGGGGTTTTCACACGCACGTAGCCGGCGGCGAATTCGGTTTCCTTCGCGAGCTTTTCGAGTTCTTCGAGAATCGCGGTTCCCCTGGGCAGCCACAGCGCGAGTCCCGGTCCGACGAACTCGGGGTCGATCGCGAACAGGCCCATCTCCGCTCCGATCTTGCGGTGGTCGCGGCGCTTCGCCTCTTCGAGCATGTCGAAGTAAGCCTGCATCTCGGTCTTGTTTTTGAACGCAGTCCCGTAGATCCGCTGGAGCTGCGGGTTCTTTTCATCGCCCTTGTAGTAAGCACTGGCGACGTGGGTGAGCTTGAAGGCCCCGATGTTTCCGGTCCGCATGACGTGCGGGCCGGCGCAGAGGTCGGTGAATTCGCCGTTGCGGTAGAGGGTGATCACTTCGCCGTCGGGAATGTTTTGGACGATATCGAGTTTGAATTTGCTGGCCTCGCCGCGCGGCCCGAGAGCGGCGAGCTCCCCGCGTTCGGCCATCGCGACCGCCTCGTCACGCGAGACCTCGACCCGCTCGAAGACATGGTTCGCCTTCACCTCGCGCTTCATCTCCTCCTCGATCCGGGCAAAATCCTCCGGGGAAATCCGGTGCGGAAGATCGACGTCGTAGTAGAACCCGTTCTCGACCGGCGGGCCGGCCGCAAACTGCGCCTCGGGCCAGATTTTTAAAATCGCGGTGGCCAGCACGTGCGCGCAGGAATGTCGGATGCGTTCGAGATCGGTCATGGAACAGGCAAATGAACCACAGAGCACCCGGAGAGCACAGCGAAATTCGCACGCATGCCGCGGCCGGAAATGACCCGGAAAGCAGGTGTGGCGGAATCGCCCGCATGGGTTATACTTCCGGCTTACGGCCCCCGCCATCCTTCCGGCCCCCATCCCATTCCAATGAAAAAACGAACCACGGCACAGGCCAAGCAAGAGAACGGGAGCCTGCAGGCTTCCGGGAGGGCCGACCGGTTCTTCACAAACCATCCGGAATCCCCCTCGCAGCTCAGAAAAGTCGCCTTCTTGGGCGACTACCTCCCCCGCCAGTGCGGGATTGCGACCTTCACCTCGGACCTGCGCAACGCGATCAGCTCCCTCTACCCCCGGCTCGAATGTCCTGTGGTGGTCGTGAATGACCGGGACGAAGGGTATGATTACCCGCAGGAGGTGCGGTTCGAGATTTCCGAGCAGGAGGTCGGGGCCTACCAGCGGGCCGCCGATTTCCTGAACCTGGGCAACATCGACGTGCTCAGCGTCCAGCACGAGTTCGGCATCTACGGCGGAGCTTTTGGAGGCCACGTGCTCGGGCTTCTGCGCTCGGTGCGCATGCCCGTCGTGACGACGCTGCACACCGTCCTCCAGAAACCGTCGCGCGAACAGCGCCGCATCTTCGAGGAAATCCTCTCGCTCTCGTCCCGCCTGGTCGTCATGGCCGGGCAGGGCGCGGAGTTTCTCCGGGACATTTACGCGGTGCCCGAGGGGAAAATCGACATCATCCCGCACGGGATCCCGGATGTGCCGTTTACGGATCCGAGCTTTTTCAAGGACCAGTTCGGGGTGGAAGGAAAGCAGGTCCTGCTGACGTTCGGCCTGCTGTCGCCGAACAAGGGGATCGAGAATGTGCTGAACGCGCTGCCGGACATCGTTTCCGGGTTTCCGGACGTTGTCTACATCGTGCTCGGCGCGACGCATCCCAGCCTGATCCGCGACCAGGGGGAAACCTACCGGCTCTCGCTCGAGCGGCTGGCGAAAAAGATCGGGGTGGACAAGCACGTGATCTTCTTCAACCAGTTCGTCGGGATTTCCGAGCTGATGGAATTCATCGGGGCGGCGGACATCTACATCACGCCGTATCTGAACGAGGCGCAGATCACGAGCGGGACGCTGGCCTACAGTTTCGGCGCGGGGAAGGCGATCATCTCTACCCCCTACTGGCATGCCCGCGAGCTGCTGGCGGACGGGCGGGGGCTCCTGGTGCCGTTCCGCGACTCCGCCGCGATCGCCTCGGCGGTGAAGGAGATGCTGGGGAACGAAACCCGGCGGCACGCGATGCGGAAAAATGCCTACCTCATGGGGCGCGACATGGTCTGGTCGAACGTCGCGCACCTCTACGCCGCGACGTTTTCCCGCGCGCGGCGCGAAGACGTGAACTCCAACCGGAAGACGTTCCACATTGCCACCCTCGGCCAGCGCGAGGGCGAGCTGCCGACCTGGAGGTTCGACCACCTCCTCCGGATGACCGACCACGTCGGGATTTTCCAGCACGCGATATTCACGGTCCCCAACTTCAGCCACGGCTACTGCACCGACGACAACGCCCGGGCACTGATCCTGATGACTCTCCTCCGGGAGCTGGGGGAGCGGGCCCCGCACCAATACCCGATGACGGGGGCCTACGCGGCGTTTCTCCAGCACGCTTTCAACGCGGACACCGGGCGGTTCCGGAATTTCATGGGCTTCAACCGCGAGTGGCTGGAAGAGGTGGGGTCGGAAGACAGCCACGGACGGGCGCTGTGGGCGCTGGGCACATGCGTGGGCCGTTCCGCGCGGGAGGACCTGCGCGGTTGGGCGGCCAACATTTTCGAGGCCGGGCTGTCCGCCGTGGAAAGCTTCACCTCTCCCCGCGCATGGGCGTTCACGATCCTCGGGGTGCAGGAGTATCTGCGCACGCTCTCCGGCGACCGCATGGCCAACCAGTTCCGCGAGGAATTGACCGACCGGCTCATGGCGCTCTTCCGCAGCGTGTCGTCCCCGGAATGGATGTGGTTCGAAGACATCGTGACATATGACAACGCGAAGATCCCCCACGCGCTCATCCTGAGCGGAAAGTGGACCAGCCGGGGAGACGTGCTGGAGGTCGGGCTCAACACCCTGCGCTGGCTCGCGAAAAACCAGGCCGGATCGGGAGGCTGCTTCCGCCCGGTCGGCTCCGATGGCTTCTGGAAGAAGGGAGGCGATCCCGCACCGTTCGACCAGCAACCGGTCGAGGCCCACGCCATGGTCAGCGCCTGCCTGGAGGCCTACAGCGTCACGAAGGACACTTTCTGGTTGCTCGAAGCCCGCCGGGCCTTCGAATGGTTCCTCGGCACGAACGAGCTTGGCATCCCGGTTTACAACCCCCAGACCGGCGGCTGCCGGGACGGCCTGCACGTCGACCGGGTCAACCGGAACGAAGGGGCCGAATCCACCCTGGCCTTCCTGCTGTCCCTGGCGGAGATGAAGCGCGTCCAGGACCTCGCCCTCACATTCCACCCCGTTTGAATTCCCGGTTATGCCACCCGACTCCCTGTCTTTGAAACGCCAGCCCGTGTTCATCAAACCGGATCCCCGGAGGGTCCTCGTCCGCCCGTTTCTCCCGACCGTGGAACCCCGCGCCTTCAACCCGACGGACGCCCCACGGGCGTTGAAAATCCTCGCCCGGATCCTTTCGCTCACCGATGCGGAGGTGGACGGGTTGCTTGACGAAGTCCTCCACGATTTTGGCGACCGCCACCAGGAAATCGAGGGCATCTTTTCGGAGCGATTCCGGCAGGTGGAACGGTTCATCCCCACCGACCGGCCGCTCTCCGAAAGCCGCAAACTTCTCATGGGGTCGTATTTCACCAACGAGTATTCCTTCGAGTGCGCGGCGCTGTTCAACCCGAGCATCATCCCCCACCCCGACCAGACGGATGTTCCCGAAGGTTCCCTGAGGATCATTCTGAGCCTGCGGGCGACGGGCGAGGGCCACATCTCTTCGATCACCTTCCGGTCCGGCATGGTGGATGCCGCAGCCGGGCTGAGCATCGACACTCCCTCCCGGTTCATCCGCGAGCCGAAATATTTTCCCAACACCGCCTACAACCGGGACCTCTTCCTCAAAAAACTCGCCGAGCTCGGTCTCTCGGACGATTTCAACCTCCGCGTCCTGGAAGGGGTGCCCGAGACGTTCACGCTGGACGAGCTGCGCACGGCCATCGAAATCCACAGGCGCCACCACGGCAACGAGGACAGCGGGCAGAAGATGCTGATGGTCGCCAAGTCGAACTACGAGTTTTCCTTCGCCGTGGAGCAGCCGGTGTCGGAGCGGATCGTCTTCCCGTTTTCCCCGAGCCAGAGCAACGGGATCGAGGACGCGCGGTTCGTGCGGTTTGTCGGCAACGACAACAGCGCGTGCTATTACGCGACCTACACCGCCTACGACGGGCGCACGATCCTGCCGCAGCTCCTCGAAACCCGCGATTTCCTGCATTTCAAGGTCTGCACCCTGAACGGGCCGGCCGTCCAAAACAAAGGCATGGCCCTCTTCCCGAGACCGGTGAACGGCCTGTATTGCATGCTGTCCCGCCAGGACAAC
>JBAYTU010000010.1:0-55250 GCA_041675465.1 Terrimicrobiaceae bacterium
CATTTATTACGGCTCAGACGGAGCTTCGCCCTCCCAGGACGGAGCTTCGCCCTCCCTCGCGTTATCGACAGGTCGTCGAACCTCTCCCCTCTCATTTCTTCCCTTACGCGCGGATCTGGGAAGCGCATGGGGGGGACATTTTTTTCGAAAGCTCCTTTTTTGAAGATCGTCGGCTCGCGAAGCGTCTTTTTTCACGGTGGAGACCAGATGCCTCCCGGTTGCGAGAGATAAAATGCTTTTTATTGGAGAAAATCCGCTCCACTGTGACTTGTCGGGTGATTTTTAATATGGCGAAACAGCAGACAATACTCCTCGTGGACCGGGAGACGGACTTCCTCGAATGGGCCCAAAACCAGCTGAAAAGCCCGGCGGCGCGCGTGTTGATCGAGACCTCTGCGGATGCGGCCTACAAGACCTTTTGCCTGGAGCAGCCGGAGCTCGTGCTGGCGGAGACGAACCTGCACCCGTTCAGCGGATTGGAGCTTTTGGCCCGGATCCGCAAGCATTCGCCGAATGCCACGGTCATCCTCACCAGCGCGTTCGGGACCACCCAGTCGGTGATCGAGGCGATGAAAATGGGGGCGTTCGATTTTGTCCGCAAGGAACAGCTCCCGTTCAACCTGAAGGTCGTGGTGGATTCGGCGCTCCAGGCGGTCGCGGAACTGCAGAGCGCCAGCGCCTTCAAGCCCCAGCTCACGGTCGAGCAGCACCGCGAGGACATCGTGGGCCGCTCGGATGCCATGCAGCAGGTCTTCAAGATGATCGGGCGTGTTTCAGGCAGCGAGGCACCGGTCATGATCACCGGAGAAAGCGGCTCGGGCAAGGAGCTCGTCGCCCGCGCGATCCACAACTACAGCCATCGCAGCAGCAAAAACTTCCTCGCCATCAACTGCGCCGCCATCCCGGACAACCTCCTGGAAAGCGAGCTGTTCGGGCACGAGAAAGGGTCGTTCACCGGAGCCCACAGCCAGCGGATCGGGCGTTTCGAGCAGTGCGACAACGGCACGCTCTTCCTGGATGAGATCGGGGAAATGCCCCTGCAGGTGCAGAGCAAGATCCTCCGCGTCCTCCAGGAGGGCGAGTTCTCGCGGGTCGGCGGCAACCAGACTCTCCGGACCGACGTGCGCATCGTCTGCGCGACGAACAAGAACCTCGAGGAGGAAGTCGCGTGCCGCGCCTTCCGCGAGGACCTGTTCTACCGGCTTAACGTCGTCCGCATCCACCTCCCTCCGCTCCGCCAGCGTCCGGATGACATCGTCCTGCTCGCGGAATATTTCCTGCAGAAGATTGCAAACCAGAAACACCGTCCGCCTTTGAAATTGTCCGAAGAGGCGATCCGCGTCCTCGAAACCTACCCCTGGCCGGGCAACGTCCGCGAACTCGAGAACACGCTGCAGCGGGCTTCCGTTCTGGCGACGGCGGACGTCCTGCTGCCGAAAGACATCCCGTTGGGCCAGAGCCTGGCCGAACCCGCTGCGGCGTCCGGCGATGGCGGCGGCGCTCCGGACAAAGAAAGCGTCGTGGAAGCGTTGTTCGCCATCGCGTCCGAAGATCCCGCCCTCCAGCTTCTGCCGTGGCTCGAACGGGAATTCACCCTCCGCGCGATGCAAAAAACCGACAACAACCAGGTCCGCGCCGCCAAGCTCCTCGGCATCACCCGGGCGACCCTGAGAAAGCGGTTGGACCGCAACAGCGAGACCGCCGAAGACTAGCCCGATTTCCCAAGGCTTTCGCCGGCGAGGTGCCGAAATTGCGCGTGCCGCAGGATCACTTCCTCCCAGGTGGAATGCTCGTGGGCGGGAAGATCCACAGGGAACCGGGCCGTCGAGCGGTGCCACTTCGCGAGCCAGTCGGCGGCAAGGAGGTCGTGGTCGCCCCGGACGGCTTCGGGTGTGAGCGCGATCGTGGTCTCGGTTTTGTCGCCGGTGCCGCGTCCGCGCGCGACATGGAATCCGGACGCCAGCATGGCAACGCGCGAAGCGGTCGAGCACGTGTAGGTGAAAAGCCCGACACCCCTTCCTTGGCAGACGGCAAACAACCGGTGAAAGGCATTGAGCGTCCAGGCCTGCGCGTTCGTTTTTCCGGAAAACATGTCGTAAAAAATAAGGTCCGGAGGCAGCGGCGCGTTGTTCATGGTTTCCGGGAAATTTCCGGGCACGAGCGTCCACGCGAGACCCGGATGCGTTTTCGACTGCCACCGGCCACCCCCCAAAATCGCCGCCGGCCCGCCGTGGCGCAGGTATCGGAACCGGTCGTTGTTCCGGAACGCCAGCCTCAGCGAGTCGAGATCGTTTTCAAAGCTCACGATGTGCAGGTCGCGGGCCGGGGAGGAGCCGCTTTCGAACGTGGCGATGGCGGACATGGCATTGGCACCGGCCCCGAGACCGACATCCCAGATGACCAGCGGCCCGTGGCCTGCTTCGCGGAGGCGCTCGGCCAGCCGGGATTGGTCAATGTAGAGCCGCTGCGCCTCCTCCATCGGCGGGGTGCGCGAGTGCATGATTTCCCCGGAGCGGATGTGACGGATGCTCGAGAACCCCTCCCGGGCGGTGTGGATTTCGTAATTTCCCAAAGCCAGCCGCTTCTGTTTTTTGGGCGCCTGGGCGGGGACCGGATTGTCGAGATCGTCCTCGTGAAGAGTCGCCCGCTTTTCCCGATACAGCGCGAGGAACGTGTCCGCCAGGATGCTCGCGCGGATCTCGCGGAGGAGCTGGTGGTAAAAGTGGATGTTGTGCTTGCCGAGAAGCTGCCAGCCGAGCGTCTCGCGGGTTTTTGTGAGGTGGTGCAGGTAGGCGCGCGAGTAGCGCTGACAAGTCGGGCAACCGCACGCGGGATCGAGCTTCTCATCGGAGAACTTGTAGACGCCGCGGCGCAATTGGAGATAGCCGCGCGAGGTGAACACCCCGCCCCGCTGCGCCACCTGCGTCGGGATGATGCAATCGAACATGTCCACGCCGCGGTGCACCGCCTCCAGGATGTCGAGCGGCGTGCCCACGCCCATGAGGTAGCGCGGCTTGTCCGCCGGCAGAAGGCCCGCAGTGAACGCGCACGTGTCCTCGCGTTCGCCCCGGCCCTCCCCGACCGCCAGGCCCCCGATGGCGAATCCCTCGAAATCCATTTCCGCCAGACCCAGCGCGCTTTCGCGCCGCAACTCCGGGAACAAAGCCCCCTGGACGATCCCGAACATTGCCTGGGGCGAATCCCCGCGCGCGGCCAGACTCCGTGCGGCCCAGCGGTTCGTCAGATCCAGCGCCGCGCGCGCCGTCGGCTCGTCCGCAGTGGATGCCACGCACTGGTCGAGCGCCATCATGATGTCGCTGCCGATGGCCACCTGGGCCCCGATGCTCGCCTCCGGGCTCAGCAGAATCGAACGCCCGTCGGTGTAGCTCTGGAAGACCGCCCCCTCCTCGGTAACGGACCTTGAATGAGGAAGCGAAAAAATCTGATAGCCGCCCGAATCGGTGAGGACGGACCGCGGCCAGCTCATGAATTTGTGGATGCCTCCCATGCTGCGGAAGACCTCCAGCCCCGGACGCAGGAGAAGGTGGTAGGTATTCGCAAGGAGGATTTGCGAACCGGAGTCCTCGAGCGTCTGGGGCAACTGCGCCTTCACAGTCGCCTGCGTCCCGACCGGCATGAACAGCGGGGTCAGCACCTCGTCGTGCAATGTGCGGAACATCCCGGCCCGCGCCCCGGAGCCTGCGGCGCGGGCCTCAAGCCGGAATGCGAGGCGGGAAGTCATCAGTTTTTGTGCCAGTTCCTCCCCGGGGCTTCAAGCGGGACATCGGGTTTGGATTTTGACATCATGGTGCACATAACATACACTATGATGCATGAGAACAACCATCTCCATCCAGGATGCCCTTCTCCGGCGTGCCAGGGAGGAGTCGCTTGCCCGCAATTGTTCCCTGGGTGACGTGGTTGAAGACGCGTTGCGGGTTGCCTTGTCAGCAAGACCGAAGTCCGCCGGCGCAACCGGGATCCGGCCTTTGAAAACATTCCGTGGTTCCGGCCTGCAGCCCGGGGTCGATCTGTCCTCGTCCGCAGGCCTTTTGGAAATCATGGAGGGCCGATGATTCTGCTGGACGTGAACATTCTGGTGCATATCCACAGGCAGGATGCCGGTCGGCACGCAGAGATCAGGTCGTGGATCGAGGACTCGTTGCAGCAGACAGCGGGCGTGGCCGTTTCGGAACTTGCGCTGAGCGGGAGTCTTCGTGTCATCACGCATCCCAAAATCTTCAAAGAACCGACACCGCTTGCGAAGGCATTGGAGTTTGTCGAAGATTTTCGCGGAAGAGCGGAGGTTCATATCCTCGCCCCCGGCCCGGCGCACTGGCAGATTTTCACCCGTCTGTGTCGCAAGGTCGAGGCCCGGGGAAATCAAATCCCCGACGCTTACCACGCCGCGCTCGCACTGGAACACGGCTGCGAGTGGATCACGCTCGATCGTGGTTTCGCCCGCTTCCCGGGACTGCGCTGGCGCCACCCGCTCGACGAGTAGGTCCGGTGGGTCACCCCGGCCGTTTGGTGCTTTGGATCGAGAGCTCGCGGAGTTGTTTGAAGTCCACTTCGGACGGCGAGCCGGTCATCAGCTCGACCCCGCGGTTGTTTTTCGGGAATGCGATGACATCGCGGATGCTTTCGGCATTGGCGATCAGCATGACCAAGCGGTCGAGCCCGAGCGCTATCCCGCCATGGGGCGGTGCCCCGAACTGGAAGGCCCGCAGCATGTGCCCGAACATCGACTTCTGCTTTTCTTCGTCCACTCCGAGGATGGAAAACATCTTCGCCTGGAGATCGGGCTCGTGGATCCGCAGGCTGCCGCCGCCGATTTCCACGCCGTTCAAAACCACGTCGTAGGCGACGGCGCGGACCCTGGCGTATTCGCCCGATTCGAGCAGCGCGGCGTCTTCGGCCTGCGGGCGCGTGAACGGGTGGTGCACCGCATTCCATTTTTGTTCCTCCCCGCTCCAGGCGAGAAGCGGGAAGTCCACGACCCAGAGGAAGTCCAGCCGGTCGGAATCCCTGACGGGTTCCAGGATCTCCGCCACGCGCAGGCGCACACGGCCGAGGGTTTCGCAGGCGGTCTCCCATTTGTCCGCGCCGAAAAGGATCAGGTCGCCCTCCCCGATGGCAAGGCGCTCGGTGAGCGCAGCTTTTTCCGCATCGGAGAAAAATTTGACGATCGGGGATTTCCACTCGCCGTTTTCGACCTTGATGAATGCGAGGCCTTTTGCCCCGGCCTGTTTGGCGAGTTCGGTGAGGGTTTCGATCTGCCCCGTCGTGATCTTCGCGAAGCCTTTTGCGTTGATCGCCTTGACCACGCCGCCGCCGTCGAGCGCCCCGCGGAAGACCTTGAATTGGCTCTCACGGAAGACATCGCCCAGGTCGACGATTTCCATGCCGAAGCGAGTGTCGGGCTTGTCACTGCCGAAACGGTCCATCGCCTCGCGCCATGTCAGGCGGGGGAACGGGGTCGGGATCGTGACGCTGCGGGATTTCTCGAAGACCGTCACCAGCAGCTTTTCCATCAGGCCCAGGATGTCGTCCTGCGTGACGAACGACGCCTCGACATCGAGCTGGGTGAATTCCGGCTGGCGGTCGGCGCGCAGGTCCTCGTCGCGAAAACACCGCGCGATCTGAAAATACTTCTCCAAGCCGGCGACCATGAGGAGCTGCTTGTATTGCTGCGGTGCCTGCGGCAGCGCGTAGAACGAGCCTGGGGTCAGCCGCGACGGCACGAGGAAATCCCGCGCCCCCTCGGGCGTGCTCTTCGAGAGGATCGGGGTTTCGATCTCGAGGAACCCCTCGGCATCCATCACGTCGCGGATCGCCTTGATCACCCGGTGGCGGAGCCGCATGTTTGCGCCCATCTCCGGGCGGCGGAGATCGAGGTAGCGGTAGGTCAACCGCAGGTCCTCGTTCGAGATCCGCTCGTCGATCGGGAACGGCAGGACATCCGCCTTGTTCAAGATCTCCAGGCCGGTCGCGACGATTTCCACGGCCCCCGTCGCCAGCTTCGGGTTTTCCGTGCCGACCAGGCGCGAGGAAACTTTCCCTGTCACACGCACGACATCCTCGCCCCGCAGCTCGTGCGAGCGCGCGGCCGTCTCCGGGTCTTCCTCCGGACGGAAAACCACCTGCGTCAGGCCCTCGCGGTCGCGGAGATCGATGAAAACCACCCCGCCGTGATCGCGCCGCGAATCCACCCACCCGCTGAGGGTCACGGTCGTTCCGGCATCTTCCCCGCGCAGGGCATTGCAGTGGTGGGTGCGGTAGGTCATGGGAAAACCCATACCACTAACGGGAAATCGCTGTTTAACAAGTGCCTCTTTGCGGGCATTTCCCAATTTGGCTGGCTGATTGACTCAAGTGGCCGCAATCCATAGTGCGATGGTTCCGAAAAATGCAGCAACAAACCACAACCCGTGGGCGCGGCTTGCGTCAAGCAGCCAGCCAGATTCTTCAATGGCAACCCCTTCTCCACTGCCGCAATGATTTCCCTTTGCATTTTTGGGGTCAAAACACATGGTCTTCCTCTCTGTTTTCGCTCTCTGCTCATGCCGAGTGGCATAATGGCAAAAATGGGAGCGAATCGCAAGCCTCAATATGGCATAATCTACTGGAGATTAACGTGATACTGTTTCATTGTAAATAGAAATCTCCCAATCCGTAATTTGCATGACTATTGCAAATGTGCGGTCATTGATGGGGCGCATCAACCGTCACCAGCATTTCCTTGGAAGCCCCGAACGGTAGCAGGCCAGCATCCTCCCCCGGATTCCGTTTTTCAGGCACGGCAACCGGCTGGGAGGTTTCGCTTGCGGCGGGTTTCGGCGATGGGCGTTTGTGCCTCACTCGCTCAAAGGTCCGTTGGTTTCAACCCGGTATGCCTTGCAATGCGGGCCAGCATTCGCGGACCGATTTCCTCCCCCTCATGGAAGGCGAACACGAAATCAGGAAACCCATCCCGTTTCAGGATGCGATGGGAGCCCGTGCGGCGGGCTTCCCCCCATCCCGATGCTTTCCAGCGCCCGAAGAACTTTCCGGGCTTTGCATGCGGGCCAGTAGCTCACGCCGGGACAGCAAAGGCATCGCGGGCGAATGAATCATCTCCCGCTTCACAACGCTCTGCCAAGATACGCAAAGCCAACGCCTCCGTGGAACGGACAGCCTCTTCTTTCGTTACCCCGTAGCCAAGGCAACCGGGCAGCGAGGGAACTTCTGCAATCCAACGGCCATCTTCCTCCCGTTCGATTTCAATTTTCAGCGTCATGATAGAGACATTGCCCTTCCAGTGATGATATGCAAGACGGGAAACACGAGAGAGAAAACGAGGCTTGCGAGGTGGGGAGGACAAGGGTAAACATTGCTGGACGAGGAGGCACAAAGTAGAACATATGGTGGGGCTTTCGCCGCTTTCACCCCCCCATCAACACATAAGTTGCTGAAAATAAACGTCCTCATAGCTCAAGTGGATAGAGCAGGGCTCTCCTAAAGCTCAGATGGTGGTTCGACTCCACCTGGGGACAATTTGAGCGGCTCCTTATCTGATCAACTCCACTTTGCGGAACATGAACGTCGGGTCCGTGTCGTAGAGCGTCACAAAAATCGACTCATACTGCCGGAGGCTGAGCAGGCACATGACAGCCACCGCCAGGAAAAAAACCAATCCCCTTGCGCGGGAGCCCGCGACGATCCAACCCACGCACTGCACCGCAAAAAGGGCGATGGGGAAATCCCACATCACCGTGTGCCGGATGTTCATCCCGTGCGGGATGGCGCACATGACGGCGTAGGTGACAACGAAAAACAGCAGGAGGTATCGGTTCAGCGGCGTTCGTGCCGCCAGGCAAATGCCGAAGGCCGCTGCGGGAAGGAAGACCGCCGGGGCCACGAAGACATGCTCGACCAGGTAGCGATACCAGGGGCCTCCCCCGGTCGCGAGCGTGTAGGGCAGCGTCATGGAAAGCCGCGCGTAAACCTGGAACACCTCGCGCAGCGTGCCCGGACCCCCGGCGAGAAGGGAGAGAATCCCGGCGGCGGCAAGCGCGGAAGCCAATAGCGCGAGCGCATGCCGCCACCCGGCCCTGCCCAAACCCATCCGGCCCGCGCCACACAACACGACGCAAAAGAACACCCCCGCGAAGACTCCCGTCTCCTGCTTGGCCAACAGCAGGAAGAGAAAGCTGGCCGCAAAGGCGGCGAGCCATTTTCCGCCGTGTCGGATGCTTTCCCAAAAGCAGGCCACGCCCAGCAGGGCCGCCAGCGCGGCAACCCCGTCGATAAAGGCGTATTGCGCCATGTGAATTTGCAGCGGGGCGCAGGCCAGGAGGGCGAGCGTGGCGAGCGCGTCGCGCGGGTTCAGCCACCTCAGCGCAAACAGATACCCCACCAGCATGAACAGGCAGCTCGAAAACGCGGAAACCACCCTCAGGGAAACCAGCGCGGGAAGGTGGAGCAGCTCGTGCAGCACATAGGCCGGAAACAAATAGGCGACCCGCGTCGGAGGGAGGTAAACGTATGCCGCCTTCTGCACGTCCTCGATGTAGCCCCTGGCAATCTCCGGAAATCCCGCCAGGCCGGCCGAATCGAGGTCGCCCACATACATGGCGTAAATTTTTTCGTCGAAGCCGACATATTCGAAGCTGTGCCAGACGTGAAACCTCAGCAGGCAGCCGAACAGGAAAACAAAAGCGGCAGCACTCCAGTGCCGCCAGCCAACCGGGGCGAAGCGGGCGGAAAAAGCGCCGCCTGTCGCCGGTCTGTCCATGTCCTGCCTGATGCTAAAAAGAGCGGAGGAGGCCCGCGAAACGATGTGAAATGCCATAGGTTTATCTGAAAAGCAGGAAGGGCTCCGAGGGTGGGATCAACCGTCCAGGGCTGCGGCGACAAAGCGGGCCGCTTCGCGGGCGGAACCGGGGGTGAAGGGTTTTTGTTCGAGCGGCGATTTTTTGAAATCCTGGCGGCGGATCTCCCCGCCCTGCCAGATCCAGGCATTCTCGTCGAAGGGACCGACACGGCGCGGATCGCTCCAGGTGTGGACGCCGAGCAACGGGATCCCGAGCGCCGCCGCAAGGTGCATGGGGCCGCTGTCGGCGCTCACCACGAAGCCCGCCCCCCGCAGGATTCCGATCAATCCCGGAAGGGAGGTTTTTCCCGCGAGATCGATGACCCCGCCGGGCGGCAAATCCGGCGGGTCCCCCACCCCGACAATCACGACCGGTCTTTTGCTTTTCGCCCGGAACTCCGCCACGAACGCCCGGATGGCTCCGGCTTCCATCGATTTCCCCGCCCCTCGCGCGAACGGGTGCAAAACGATGTATCCGTCCGGAAGCGACGGGGCCGTGCCCTGTGGCAGGAAAAATTCCCGCCGGGCAGGCACCGGAACCCCGAGCGGGGGCAGGCACCGCAGGTAGCGGAAAACCGCGTGTTCGCCGCGCAACACGCCGCCGCATCTCCGGTAAAAAAGCCGGGCCCCCTCCCGCGCATCGGAAAGTCCCACCACCACTTTCCCGCGACAGAGTTTCGCCATCAACGCGCTGCGCAGCAGCCCTTGAAGATCGACCACGTAGTCCGGACGCATCCCGCCGAGCGCGGCATACCACCGGGCCGCAAGCGCCCAACCGCCCGGCCCACGGAATTCCTGGCGAGGAAACAAATGCACGCGCGAAACCGCCGGGTTGCCCTCGAGGAGCGGTGCCCAGCGGGGGTCGACAACCCAGGTGAGCCCCGCGCCAGGCCACGCCTGACGAATTGCCGCCGCGACGGGGAGCGCGTGAATCACATCCCCCATCGAACCGGGCTTGATCAGCAGCACGGAACGGCGGCCCTCCTCCGATGGCGTGTGCCCGACAAGTGAATCCATCCGTCCATCCCTACCCGATGTCCGCAGGATTTCGACGCAAAAGACTCGCTCCCGACAAAAAGGGGCCCGATCCAACCCGGGCCGATTTGCTCAACGGGCGGCAACCGGGCCCGGGCGGGCGAGCTGGCGGATTTCCTCCGGGAGTTCCCGCAGGCGGTTTTCCTCGCTCATGCGGTCGATGAAGAGGATGCCCTGGAGGTGGTCGAATTCGTGTTGGACGGCGCGGGCGAGGAGCCCGTCGGCTTCGAACGAGATCTCGTCGCCGTCGAGGGACAGGGCGTTGATCCGGACGGAAAACGGGCGGGGAACGTCCCCGCGGAGCCCCGGAAAACTGAGGCAGCCTTCGTTTCCGATGCGGGTTCTCCCGAAGGTCTCGATCCTGGGGTTGATCATCACCATCGGCATGAGGGCTTCGAAATCGACCGGTTTGCCCCCGATCCGCATCGCGCTCGGGCGGTCCTTCATGTGCGGCACTTCGAGGACGAACATCTGGAGCGGGAGTCCGACCTGCTGGGCGGCAAGGCCGATGCCTTCCGCCTCGCGCATGGTCTCGATCATCTCGTGGGCGAGGCGCCGGATTTTCGCGTCCACCTTTTCGATGGCCCGGCCCTTGGTGCGGAGAGCCGGATGGCCGGCGGTTGTGATTTCGAGGATCATCGGGGCTCCGGCTGGGTGAAGGCGGGGATGTTTTTCAGCCCGGCCTGCCTGAGGGCGTCGAGGACTTTGACGACGACACCGAACGGTGCCTCGCGGTCGGCCTGCATCGCGATCGGGCGGTCCGGGGCGGAATCCCTGGCCGCCTTCAGCGCGGACGCCAGGCCTTCGATGGCGACAGGATCGGCACCGAGCGTGATCTCGTCGGCGCTTTTCACGCGAAGGATGAGGGGGTCCTGCTTTGCCGCGGCCACGACTTCTGCCGAGCGGGATTCCGGGAGGTTGATTTCGAGCCGGGGCTGTTCCTTGCGGAACGTCGTGCTGACGATGAAAAAGATCAGGAGGATCGCCAGGATGTCGATCAGCGAAACGATGATCAGCTGGGGGCTCCGCTTTTTGCGCGTGTAAAACCGCATGGCCTACTTGAAAACCTGCTTTTCGACCTGGGGCAGCTCCCCGTGCGGGTAGCATTTGGCGAGAAGATCGGAGGACATGGCTTCCATGCTGATGGCCATGACCTCGACTTTGCGTTGAAAATAGTTGAAGGCGATCAGGCACGGGACGGCGACGCCCAGGCCGACGATCGTGCAGTTGAGCGCTTCGGAAATGCCGCGGGCAATGAGAACGGGATCCCCGCTCGACCCGAGCGTCGCAAAAATCCCGACCAAGCCGGACAACGTCCCGAGCAGGCCGAGCAGCGGCGCCACCCCGGTCGCAATTTCAAGAAACACCAGGCCCTTTTCCAGATGCGCGACCTCCTGCCGCGCGCGCGTCTGGACCGCTTCGAGGTTCTCGGCCTTCGGCCAGTTCAGGTGGGCGATGAGGACGGTCACGATGCGCGAAATGGGTGAGGGATACCGGGTGATGGAGAACTGCAGGAGGGCGATGTCGTCGCCCGGCGAAAGCTTCTCCAAAGCGATCTCCACCGCAGGCGGGATGACCACTTTTTCCCGGAGAGCGCGCCCGCGCAGGAGCATGACCGTGCAGGAAACCAGGGAGAGAAGGAGGAGGAGGACCATGAAGGGCCCGCCGCTCACGAAAAAATCGATGGTGTGGACGAATAGGGATGGCATCAGTTGCTCAGGATGGTGAAAGTGTAGTCGATTTCAAGCCGCCCGTTGACGAGGAGTTTTGCCACTTCGTCGGGGATCGGCGGGATTTCCGCCTCGATAATGGAGTTTACGCTCACGGAGGCAAAGCTTTCGTTCGAGGTGTTTGCAAGGACCTTGACCCCTCCGACCTTCCCGTTCGAGGAAACGATGAACCGGATCTCGACCGTGCCGATATTCAAGAGCCCGATCTGGTCGTTGACGTAGTAATACCATCGCGAGCCGATGGCGTCAGAAACCATCTTTTTGTAGCGCCCGAGCGGGGTTGCCGCCGCGTCCACGGAGGCTTTTCCGCGGTTGGAAATCCCCCCCCGGATCCGGGTGATCCGCGTCTCGGGCTGGAAACCCGAAGCGGCAGGCGGTTTGGGCTGGGCGGTCGGGGCAGGCATGGCCTGCGCTTCGGTTTTTGGACGGGCCGGGGCCTCCCGCAACGCCAGTTGGCTGGGGGCGTCCGGAGGGGCGGAAACAGGCGTGGCCTGCGGCTCCGGCGGGGCGGTTTGCTCCGGGGCCTGTTGCTGCGGGACGGCGGCTTCACCCTGTTTGGTGTGGTTCCGGTTTGCCAGCTCCATGTCCGGGGACTCGCGCCCATCGAGCGAGGGCACGGGCGCGGAGCCGACAGGGGCGGTCTCGCTGGCGGCCCGGGTGTTTTTGTCCGACTCGAACGGGGCGTTTTTGGAGGCCTCCGGGGTGTTCTCCTCCGTGGTGCGGACGTAGAGAGGGTCGTGGGGGGAGGGAGCCTCCACGGGCATCATCATCACCTCGATGGGGGCCTCCTTCTCGGAGGGAGACACCGGGAATTGCCATGCCGGGACACTCAAGGCCAGCGCCACGCACAGGATGAGAACCAGATGCAGCAGGACCGAGGCCATGGCGGCCAGAACCGTCTCGCGGCGTGTCTCTGTCCATCCCATGGAATCCATCGCCCTATTTTGACGAAACCCTCGCCCGATGGAAGAGGTATTGTTGGACGTAGCCCGCGTAGAGCCCAAGATTTTTGCGGGCATACCTGGCCAGTTGGGACGCCGTGCCGCCCCGCCCCCTCCGCATGGCGATCAGAACCCGGTGGATCCAGACATCGATCGGGACGGCATCCAGGCGCTCGTAGGCGAAGAGGAGCACGCAGTTGGCGACCTTGGCCCCAACACCGGGAAGTTTCACCAGCGCTTCGCGGAGGGCCGGGGTCTCCAAGCCGCCCAGCGCGTCGAGATCGGCCTCTCCGCCCGCGACCATCCTGGCTGTGCCCAAAAGATTTCGGGCACGGTATCCCAGGCCGCATGCCCTGAGCGCCTCCTCGTCCAAATCCGCCACACGTTCGGGGGATGGATAGGTGCAACCGAATTTCGTCGGCCTGCCGAACGTCCTTCGCAGGGCCAATGACATCGAGCGGATGTGGGCGACCTGTTTCATCGAGGAAGTGACAAAGGTGGCGAGGCATTCCCAGCGTGGCTGGCGGATAATCCGCAGACCGCGACAGAGCGCCAGAGCCTCCGCACTCATCGGGTCGGAGGGAAATCTCGAGTAGATTTCCTCCAGCGGATGGTCGAGGGAAAAATAGTTTCCGGCGAGTGTCGCGGATTCTTCGGCCACCTGTAAAAAGCCGTCCTTTTCGGAGACCCGCACCGGAGTTTCATCGATCAGCCCGGTCCACGACCCATCCGCCCGCTTGTCCCAATGGAAAACCTGCCCGCTCCGCAGTGTCAGATCGAGGGAGATGGGACCGTCGGCGGCCAAAAGGATTGGCTTTCCGGTTTTCACCTTGAGCGTCCGCCGAAATTCATTGCCGCGTTCCCGGAGAACGGATGCCTTACGAGATCAGCTTCCGCAGGTTGCCGGTGATGCGGCCATCGTAGAGGGCCTTGCCGATGATGGCCCCGTGCAGGCGGTGCATCTTTGACAGTTTCCTGAGGTCGTCCGCGCCCGAGACCCCCCCGCTGGCGATGAGTTGGCAGTCGAGGATGCGCAGGAGGTTTTCAAGCTCGGAAAAATTCGGCCCCTCGAGCATTCCGTCGGTGGCGATATCGGTGTAGATGATCGTTCCCGCCCCCGCCACCTGCGCGATGAGGGCGAGGTCGGCGGCGGACGTGGACGTCGTCTCGGTCCAACCTTTCACCGCCACTTTCCCGAGGTTGGCGTCGATCCCCACCGCGACTCTCTCCCCTCCGAATTCCGCGCAGACCTCGGCGATATACTCCGGGGATTCGCAGGCCTTGGTGCCCAGGATCACCCGGCTGACGCCGCAACTGAAGGCCGCGCTCACATTCTTGAAATTGCGCATCCCCCCGCCCAGCTCGCAAGGGATGCCCACGGACGAGCAGATTTTTTCGATGGAGGCGAGATTCGCGGGCTCCCCGGAAAACGCGGCGTCCAAATCCACGAGATGGAGCCAGTCGGCACCCGAGTCCTCCCACTTTTTTGCGAAGGTCACGGGATCGGACGAATACACGGTTTTTTCGGAGGCAAGCCCGCGCTTGAGGCGCACGACTTCCCCCCCCATCAGGTCAATGGCGGGCAACAGGATCATAATGTGGTTAAAAAATTCCCCAACACGGCGAGCCCGGCGGCCTGGCTTTTTTCCGGGTGGAATTGGGTCGCATGGAGTGCGCCCCGCGAAATGCTGGCAGCAAAGCGCGTTCCATATTCGCAGGACGAACTGGCCAGGGATGCGTCCGTCGGCACGGGGTAAAAGGAGTGCACAAAATAAAACGCCGTCTCGTCCGGCAGCCCTTCGAACAGTGGGCCGACGAGACCCGTGACGGAATTCCACCCCATGTGCGGCACCTTCAGCCCACCCTCCGGAAACCGGATCACCGTCCCGGGAAGAACGCCGAGGCCGCTCACGCCGGGGGATTCCTCGCTGGATTCAAACAAAAGCTGGTATCCCAGGCAGATCCCGAGATAAGGGCGGCCCGCTTGGATCCATTCGCGAAGCGGCTCCCAGAGCCCCGTCCCCTGCAAGTTTGCGGCGCAATCGCCGAACGCCCCCACTCCCGGAACGACAACCGCATCCAACCCCTCGAGCTGCGACGCGCCGGAAACGAGGGATGTCGAAGCGCCGGAGGCCTCGAGCGCCTTGCGGACACTGCGCAGATTGCCGCTGCCGTAATCCACGACTCCGATCGAACGGGATTTCACAGGATTCCCTTGGTGCTCGGAACCCCCTCGACTCTCGGGTCGATTTGGGTCGCCTGATCGAGCGCGCGGGCGAAAGCCTTGAACACTCCCTCCGCCATGTGGTGCGCATCCCGCCCGGCCAAAACATCGACATGGAGGTTCATCCCCCCGTGAACCGACACCGCACGAAGAAATTCCTCGACGAGTTGGAATGAGAAACTCCCCCCGATCGGCTCGACGTTTTTCGGGGCGTTGAAGGCCAGATACGGACGCCCGCTGAGATCCACGACAACACGGACAAGGGCCTCGTCCATCGGGACATAAGATAACCCGTAGCGTCGGATCCCGGCTTTGTCTTCGAGCGCCTTCCCCAGCGCCTGCCCAAGGGTGATGCCAGTGTCCTCGACCGTGTGGTGGTAATCCACCGCAATGTCGCCCCGGGCATCAAGCTCCAGATCGAACACCCCATGCCTCGCGAACAGGGTCAACATGTGGTCAAAAAACGGGATCCCCGTCACCAGCTTGGATTCCCCCTTCCCGTCAACCACAAACCGCAAGGCGATGGAAGTTTCAGACGTTTTGCGTTCAATTTTTGATTCCCGGACCATGCCCTGAAGCAAATCAGATAATCCGCCGCTTGGAAAGACCGGCTTTTTTTGGTTCTTGAATTGCACGTGGAACATGCGAAGATGTTCACAATCCTCTGGTGCCAATCTCATGGAAACCGGATTTCAGGGCTCTTGGGTCCGTTTTTCCGGTCAATGCATGGCGCCATTCATGTTCCTCGCGGCGCGCCGACCAAAGCCCTCGCGGGGGGATGCGCACCGCCGGGGGACTTACCGGCCGGCCTTCCGACTCCGATGGGAGTTCAGGAGTTCCCGCCAATCCAACAATAGAATAATGCCAACTGACTACACACCGAGCGGATCGCGCCGCTCGTCCCGCGGGGGCGGACGCCGCCCATACCGCGGAGATCGTCCCGCGACATCCGGCCGCCAGGATGCAAAACCGGCGAAGAAAAAGACGTTCATCGAAAAAATCCTCGGGTTTTTTGGTGGAAAACCCGCAGTTGCCCCGCGGAAACCGGCGGCAGCACCATCCCACCCCGCCCCCCGCTCCCGCGAAAAGGCGTCGCGCGGCGAACGCCCGACCGGGATGCGCAAACCGGAGATCGTGGAAGTCACTTCCGCGCGCCTCTACGTCGGCAACCTGTCGTTTGACGCGGCGGAAAGCGACTTGGTCGAGCTCTTCAGCGGAGTCGGAACGGTCGAGAACGTGGAGATCGTCATGAACCGCCACACCATGAGGTCCAAAGGCTTCGCCTTTGTCCAAATGCAATCGGTCGACGAAGCCAAGCGGGCGGTCACCGAGCTCCATGACAAAGAATACATGGGCGGACGCAAGCTCGTCGTGAGCGGTGCCAAGGCCGTCGAGGAGCGCCGCAGCGAGCGCACCCGCCAGCCTGAACAATAAACCAACAATGTTTCCCGGGCCCCGTCCGATCATCGTGACGGGGCCTACGGGAGTCGGAAAATCCGCCTTCGCCGTCGCGCTCGCGGAAAAAATCCAGGGGGAAATCGTCGGGGCGGACGCCTTCCAAATCTACGTCGGCCTCCCGATCCTGACCGCCCAACCCGGGCCGGACCTCCTGGCCGGAGCCCCTCATCACCTCATTGGAATTCTGGGCCTCGGAGAATCCTGCGATGCGGGACGCTATGTCCGCATGGCCTCCCAAGCCATCCGGGAAATCCAAGCCCGCGACCGGATTCCCATCCTCACCGGAGGCACCGGCCTATACCTCAAGGCCATAACCCACGGGCTCGCGGAACTCCCGCCAGTGGAGCCCTCGCTCCGCAAACGGATTTCCGAAATGGATCTCCCCGAGGCGCTCGCCCGGCTCCGCGAGGCGGATGTCGGCGCCCCGGACCAAATCGACGCCCAAAATCCCGCCCGCGTCCGCCGCGCATTGGAAATCGTCCTCTCCACCGGCCAGCCCCTGGCAGCCGCCCGGACGAACTGGAAATCCGCAGGCAACGATTTCAAGGGGATCCTGCTCGAAAGACCCGATCTCCGGATGAGGATCGCCACCCATGTCGATGCCATGTTCGACGAAGGGGTCATCGAGGAAGTCCGCCGGGCCGGAAATGCCGGGCCGGGAGCTTCGCGCGCCATCGGATTCCGGGAAATCCAGGACCTGATCGCCGGACGGATGACCCACCACGAATGCCGGGACCGGATCGTCACCGCCACCCGCCGCTACGCCAAAAGGCAATTGACCTGGTGCCGCCATCAATTTACGTTTCCCACCATCAATCCGACCCCGACGACTTCCCCGGACGATCTGATCGAATCCGCCCTGCGCCTCATGGGTGGAATGGGAGCATGACGACCATTTCTCCAACCACGGGCGAAAAGACCCTGCTCGTGGGCCTCGAACACAGCGGCATCAACAGGTGGGACGTGGAGGATTCCCTCGGCGAACTCCGCCAGCTCGCCGACACGGCGGGGGCGAATGTGGTGGACACCGTGATCCAGCGCCTGGACAGGCCGACCGCTCCCTACTACATCGGCAAGGGCAAGGCGGAAGAGGTCGCAAAACAGTGCGAGGAACACCAGATCACGTCGCTGATCTTCGATGACGAGCTCTCACCCGCCCAAGGCCGGAACCTCGAACTCCTCACCTCCCGCAAAGTCCTCGACCGGACCCAGCTCATCCTCGACATCTTCGCCCAGCGCGCGAGGACCAAAGAAGGCCGCCTCCAGATCGAACTCGCCCAGCTCCAGTATCTCCTGCCCCGCCTCACCCGCATGTGGACCCACCTTTCCCGCCAGAGCGGCGGCATCGGCACGAGAGGTCCCGGCGAAACCCAGCTCGAAGTGGACCGCCGCCGCGTCCAGGAACGCATCGCCCGCCTCGAACGCGACCTCAAGGAGGTCCGGAAAAACCGCGGCGTCCAGCGCGAGGGGCGCCTCCGCCGGAACTGGCCGGTCGCCTCGCTCGTCGGCTACACGAACGCGGGCAAATCCTCTCTCCTCAACCGCCTCACCGGTGCCGGGGTCCTCGCCGTGGACAAACTCTTCGCCACCCTCGATCCCACGACCCGCCAGGTCACCCTCCCGAACCACCAGAAAATCCTCCTCACCGACACGGTCGGCTTCATCCGCAAACTCCCGCACACGGTCATCGAATCGTTCAAGGCCACGCTCGAAGAAGTCCAGCTCGCCGACCTCCTCATCCACATCGTGGATCTCAGCCACCCCCAATACCACGAGCAGATGGCCGCAGTGGATGCCGCCCTCGCAGAACTCGATGCCTCGGGCAAGCAGACGGTCGTCGTCTTCAACAAAACCGACCTCGTGCCGGACAGGGAAATCGTCGTCAACCAGATCGCCCGCCACCCGGGCAGCGTCGGGATTTCCGCCCGCACGGGCGAGGGCATCACCTCGCTCATCGAAGAACTCGAAGTCCGCCTCGCCGCCTGGAGGCTGCGCGGAGAATTCCGCATCCCCTCAAACGAATCCGCCCTCCTCGCCGAAATCCACCGCTCCGGACACGTCCTCGACATCCGCTACGAGGGCGACGACGCCATCCTCCACGCCCACGTCCCCCCGGAACTCAGCGCCCGCCTCGCCCCCTACGAAACCTGACGCGAATGCCATAAACCCGAAAACGGCGTTCCCTGTAGCGGAACACGGAACGTGTTTCGTAAACGCGGTTTTCGGGAGAAAATGGCGGTTTCGCGGGGCTTGTTCCGGATGGCCCGGCGGGCCAGGTTGGAATCTGTCCGCAAGAAACCGTGGCCGTCATGCGAAGTCGAGATGGTCAGAACTTCACCTTCGGAAATGCTGTCCCACAGACTTGACGGATTGTGGGACGCACGGTATCTTCGCACCCAATCATTATTTCACCACTATGGCCGAAGGCATCAACGTCAGATTCGCGGGCGCATTGCAGCAATTCATCCATGAGCGGGTTCGAGGTTCGGGGCTCTACGGCTCGGCCAGTGAATACATCCGCGATCTGGTCCGACGGGATTTTGAGCGCGAAGATGCACGGAGATGGGGCTGGCTTCGCGGTGAATTGCGTGCCGGCGCGGAGGCCGACGCATCACGGTTTGTCGCGTTGAACGCGGAAACCGTGATCCGGAAAGCGAAATCCCGCAGAAAATCCCATGCCCGCTAGGATTTTTGCTCCGGCCGAGGCACGGCTGGTCGAAATTTGGGAATACACACTGGAAAAGTGGGGCGAGAAGCGGGCCGACGGTTATGTCCGCGCCCTGGTTGAGAAAATTCACACCCTCGACAAGGAACCACAATGTTGGCGCTCGGTTCCGGACAAAACCCTGCGAGGCGTTTGGTTTGTCCGTCACGGGCATCATTACGTCTTTTTCCGTGAGCTTTCCGGCGGAACCATCGGCGTCATCACGGTCCTCCATGAGAATATGGATCTTCCTGCCAGATTCAAAGAGGATAGGAAACTCTCCGGGGAGATGGGCAGTTGATGGATGCCCGCCACTCGAGCACGTTGGTTCAGTGGCGACGTTTCTGCGAGCTCATGGTCCCGTGAACTTCACCCTCGGATACGTCGCGAGATAGCCGGTGATCTCGGCGAGGAAGACCCCGCCGAATTCGGCCATTTTCTTTTCACCGATGCCGCTGATCCCGCGGAGGTCGTCGGACTTTTCGGGATACTCGCGCGCCATGAGCCGCAGCGTGTTGTCGCCGAAGATGACGTAGGCGGGGACCCCGCGCTCGTCGGCCAGCTTTTTCCTGAGCTTGCGCAACCGGTCGAACAACGTCTCGTCGCACTCGATCTCTCCGGCACGAACGGCGGGGGCCTTTTTCTTCATCAGGGATTTTGTGAGCATGATGATGCGGCGTGATTTGAGCGCATGCATCCCCTCTTCGGTGAGGGCGATGGTGGGGAATTCGCCGCGTTCCTGCTCGATCAGCCCCATGCGGATCAGCTCGCGACCGATGGACGCCCATTCCGGACGGCCGAGGTCGCGGCCGACCCCGTAGGTGCTGAGCTGGTCGTGTCTCCAGCGGCGGATCTTTTCCGTGTCGGCACCGGTGAGGATTTCGATGAGGTGGTTCAGCCCTACGCCGAATCTGCCGCCTTCCCGAACGCGATAGACGCAGGAGAGAAGCTTCTGCGCATGCGTGGTGGCGTTGTAGGATTCCGGGGGGTCGAGGCAGTTGTCGCAGGAATCACATGTCGGAGCGGAATACTCCTCTCCGAAGTATTTGAGCAGCTCACGGCGGCGGCACGAGGGGCATTCCGCGTAGTGCATCATCAAGCGGAGCTGCTCGCGTGCGATTTGCTGCTCTTTCGCGCTGCGCATCTCCTCGATGAAATGCGTCTGCTTCGCCGCGTCGCCGGGATTGAAAAGGAGGAGGCAATCCGCCGGGAGCCCGTCGCGTCCGGCCCGTCCGGTCTCCTGGTAATACCCCTCGATGTTCTTCGGCAGATCGTGGTGGATGACCCAGCGCACATTCGGCTTGTTGATCCCCATCCCGAAAGCGATCGTCGCGCAGATGATCCGGACTTCGTCCCTCAAAAACAGCTCCTGGTTCGTCGCGCGCTCGTCCGCCGTGAGCCCCGCATGGTAGGGACGCGCGGGAAACCCCCGGTCGCTCAGGCTCCCTGCCAGCCGGTCTGCGGTCGCCCGCGTCGCGCAATAGACGATCCCTCCGTCCATCGGACGTTTGCTGACAAACTCCGCGAGCTGCTTCACGCCCTGGTCCTTGGGGATCACGCGATACGTGAGGTTCGGGCGGTTGAAACTCGCGACAAAAATCGCAGGGTCGCGGAGCTTGAGGTGCCGGACAATGTCCTCGCGCACCCGCCCGGTGGCGGTCGCCGTGAGCGCCGTCACCGGCACATCCGGCAGCAGCGTCCGCAGGCGCTCAAGCTGGCGGTATTCCGGACGGAAGTCATGCCCCCATTCCGAGATGCAATGCGCCTCGTCAATCGCGATGGCGGCCACATTCCAGTTGCAGAGGTTCTCCTGCCAGTTGTCCAGCATGAGCCGCTCGGGAGCCGCGTAGAGCAGGCGGAATTTCCCTTCGTGCAGCCCGCGCAGGCGGGATTTGCTCTCCGCGACCTTGAGCGAGGAGTTCAAAAATGTCGCCGCCACACCGGCCACCTCCAATTGATCGACCTGGTCTTTCATCAGGGCGATCAATGGCGAAACGACGACCGTCAGACCCTCGCGCAGGAGAGCGGGAAGCTGGAAACAGAGCGATTTTCCACCGCCGGTCGGCAGCAGGGCAAACGTGTCCCGGCCCGCGAGCGAAGCCTCGATGATTTCGCGCTGGAGCGGACGGAATGCGTCGTAACCGAATGTTTTCTTCAGTGTTTTTTGGATGTCGTCCATATTCAGGATTTCATGGATAAAATGGACACGGCACCATCTTCCCTACCCACGGCCAGCCAGTCCTTCTCCGGATGCCAGGAAAGCGCGCTGATCCCGGCGTCAAGACGCAGTCGCTTCCGCAGAGCCTTGTCTCCTTGAAACGTAAAGATGAGGACCATTCCGGTTCCGTCCCCTGTGGCGAGCTGTCCGGTCTTTGGAGAAAAGGCAGCCGCCACAACTTCGCCGTCATGACCGTCCAGTTGGATCGGAGTGACGCCTTCGGGTCCCGTCTTTCCGGTGCATGGCCAAATCGTGATCACCGGCCCCCCGCCGGTCGCAAGTCGTGTGCCATCGGCGGAAAATGCCATGGCGCGCACTTTGGTCTCGTAGCCCTGGATGTGAAGCGGATAGTCCCGGCCAAAATCGTAGATGTGGACGCTTGCGGTTTGGTCGGCTGTGACCAGCCAGCGCCCGCACGAACTCCACTCCGCACGCAGGCTCGCCCCGCCCCAGTCGAACCGCGCGAACGGCTCGCCCTCGCCGAATTTCCACATCCTCGCACCGCCCGCTCCAACGACGGCAACCTTTGAGGCATCGGTCGGATCCCAGGCAAAATCCGCAATCGATGCGGGAAGCCCGGCCAGGCCCTGCGCGGGATTTCCCTCACGGTCAAAAACCAGCAGCGTCTTCCCCTGGCCGGCTCCGAGAAATTTTCCGTCCGCGCTGGCCTTCAAGCGTTCGATGATCCCTCGCCCGGCATGGATCTCCCGCCCGTTCCATCGGATCTTCCCATCGAACCCGCAGGTCGCCAGCGATCCGCAGAACCACGCGGACTCGCCGTTTCCCAACCCGTGTCCCCCAAGCGTGGAGACCTCCCGGCTCGCAGCATCAAGGATCAGGATCTCGCCGGTCGAGGGCGACGCGGCGAGCGAGTCCCCGCCCCAGGCCAGACCGGCGATGTTGTCATCCGCTGTGACTGCTCCGATCTGCTTCACGCGAGGCAGGCCCGGAATCCGGCGTTGAGGGCTGCGCGGTCGAGGTTGCGACCGATGAAGACAAGCGTGTTCCGGCGCGGGCGCCCTCCCCACGGCCCGCCGTTCGCCGCGTCGATGATCATGTGAACTCCCTGAAAAATGATGCGGTCCGGCCCGTCCTTGATGGCAAAGACCCCCTTCATGCGGAAAATATCAACGCCCTGCTCGCGCACCGTCCGGCTCAGCCACTCGTTGAGTTTTTTCCCGTTGCAGTCCCCGTCGGCCTCGATTCCGACGCTGGTCACATGGTCGTCGTGGTGGTGGTGGTGTCCCTCCTCCAGAAAATGGGGGTTGACCTCCATCGCGTGGTCGAGGTTGAACCCGCCGACATCCAGGACCTTTTCGATTCCGATCCCGGCGTTCGTCGTGCGGTGGATCTTCGCCAGCGCGTTCATCGAGCGGATCCGCTTCTCGAGGCTGTCGAGGTCGTCCGGCGAGACAAGATCGCACTTGTTGAGCAAAACCACGTCCGCGAATGCGACCTGCTCGCGGGCCTCGTCGCTTTCGTCGAGGTGCAGGAGGATGTGCTTCGCATCCACCAGCGTCACCACCGCGTTGACAAACAGCTTCGCCTTCATCTCGTCGTCCGCAAAAAATGTCTGCACGACCGGCCCGGGGTCGGCGAGGCCGGTGGTCTCGATCAGGATTTGGTCGAACTTCTCCCGCCGCTTCATGAGGTTGCCGAGAATCCGGATCAAATCCCCGCGCACGGTGCAGCAGATGCACCCGTTGTTCATTTCGAAGATCTCCTCGTCCGCGTTGATCACCAGCTCGTGGTCGACCCCGATCTCTCCAAATTCATTTTCGATCACCGCGATCCGGAGCCCGTGCTCCTCGGTGAGGATCCGGTTCAGGAGCGTGGTCTTCCCGGCTCCCAGAAAGCCGGTGAGAATCGTGACGGGAGTAAGGTCCATTCAACCAAACAATCCGCCCGTGGACGGGATGCAAGATTCTTGTGAAAAAAAGCGAAACCAAAAATGCGCTTGCGCAAAGATCTGCTTGCGCCAGATTGCCGAAGCAAGACACAGAAACTTCAATCACACCCATCATTATGAGCGAAAAAGACTCCTCTCCCTGCGGCCAGCCCGGCGAGTTCAGCTGGAACGAACTCGTCACCACCGATGTCGCGGGGGCCACGTCATTCTATTCCTCCCTTCTCGGTTGGACGACCACCGCATTCAGCCCGGAATACACCCTGTTCAAAAAAGACGGACGGGATGTCGGAGGCCTGATGAAAACACCCCGGCCGGACATGCCCGCGCAATGGGTGGCCTACGTCACCGTTGAAGACGTGGATGTGACCGCTGGAAAAGCGGAGGCACTGGGAGGCAAGATCATCCTGCCACCCATGGACGTGCCGAATGTCGGCCGCATCGCCGTCTTGCTCGATCCGCAGAACGCGCCGGTCGGCATTTTCAAGCCGCAGTTCTGAGAGCGTCAGCGGGTGTCCTGGCCGGCACCTCCGAGAAACCACTCGTAGGCATTCCGGATTCCGTCACGCAGGGGGATTTTCGGTTTCCATCCGAGACCAAACAGCTTCTGCATGTCGAGCAGCTTGCGCGGCGTGCCATCGGGTTTTGAAGGATCAAAAACCAGGGTGCCCGTGTAGCCCACCACCTCGCAGACCGTCTCCGCCAGCTCCCGGATCGTCACATCCTCGCCGCAGCCGATGTTGATGATTTCAGGCGAGTCGTAGTTTTCGAGAAGGAAGACACACGCATCGGCAAGATCGTCGACGTGCAGGAATTCCCGGCGCGGATTCCCGGTCCCCCAGATCGGAACCTCCGGGGCACCGGAACCCTTCGCCTCGTGGACCTTCCGGATCAATGCCGGCAGGACATGCGATGTGCGCAGGTCGAAATTGTCGTTCGGCCCGTAGAGGTTCGTCGGCATCGCGGAAATGAAGTTTTTTCCGTATTCCCCGGCGTAGGCCTGGCAGAGCCTGATGCCGGCGATTTTCGCCAGCGCATAGGCATCGTTCGTGGGCTCGAGTGGCCCGGTGAGAAGTGCGCTTTCCGGAATCGGCTGCGGTGCCATCTTGGGGTAGATGCACGAGCTCCCGAGAAACAGCAGCTTCCGCACCCCGTGCTCCGCCGCAGCGCAAATCACGTTGTTCTGGATCGTCAGATTTTCCACGAGGAACTCGACCGGCTTCTCCGCATTCGCCACGATTCCCCCCACCCGCGCGGCCGCATCGACGACGATCTCCGGACGCCCGGAATCGAAAAATGCGTTCACCGCCTCCCTGTCGAGCAGATTCAGTTCCGCCCGCGACCGCAGCAGCAGATTGTGATAGCCCCTCTTCTTCAGGCTCCGGACGATCCCGCTTCCCGCCATCCCCCGGTGCCCGGCCACGAAAATTTTTGCATCCTTGTCCATAATCCGGCTTGCAGGATTTCAGGCAATCAGCGGACTGGCAAGACCCCATCAGTGTTGAAAATGCAGACTAAACCCCGTCTCCTTGGCGCTGATGGCCTGCCTCGGTGAGTTTGGGAAGGAGTGGACTTGCGAGGCACCCTGGACGTGGTCGATGGTCTTGGGTGCCGTGATGTTGTTGTGGGGGATTGATATTCCCCAGGGTTACGCCGACAGGGGCTCGATGCCCGCTTCGTTGAAGGTCATTCACTTGATGTGCTTTCCCACGACGGTTGCGTCGTGGCAGGCCGGGGCATCGTGATGCCCTACGAATGTCTGTCCCCGCATCGGCGCTTCAGGCAGGCTTTAAAAATGTTAAATCCAACGGCATTCGAGTAACAAAGCCCCTCCTCCACTTCACCTCCATAAAATAAGTTTTCCCAGGTTGCACTCTTGTCGATCTTCCGCCCCGTTGCCTCCCTCTGCTGGTCCACCCAACACCGATTCTCCTTACAATGCTCAAAATTAGCCTGTTTCTCGTCACCTTCTGCCTGCTCCTCAATGGAAATTCCTCCGCGCGTGCCGCCGATGCCGCCGCCGCTCTACCCGAACGCAACGACCGCATGGGCGTCGCCACGCATTTCGGCTACACCGACCATTATAATACTGCAAAACATGTGGCGCTGGCGGCCAATTTGGGCGTGGGCTGGATCCGCGATGGAGTCAACTGGCGTGACGTGGAATTGAGCAAAGGACAATATGCTGTTCCAAAGCAAACCCGCGAGTGGATCGATGCGGCGCATTCCGCCGGGTTAAAAATCGTCTTGATCGTCGGGTCGTATGGTGAGGATAAGATGTATGACAACCCCTACGACCCGGAGGCTTACGCGCACATGGCGGCGTTTCTTGCACGCGAGTTGAAAGGAAAGGTGCAAGCCTTGGAGATATTGAACGAGCCTCACAATTTCGGCTTCCGCCAGTATTACAAGGGCAATTGGAACGGCCTGGAACCCGATGGGAGCACCTCCGGCTGGGTGGGCAAATACGTGGAACTGCTCAACCGCGCCGCAAAGGCCATCAAAGCGAGCAACCCGGAGATGAAGGTCATCGGGCTTGGCTCGGTTCCCCCGGTGAACTTTCGTCAGCTTGCCATGAAAGTCGCTCCCGAAGTGGACGGCTTGGTCGATCACCCGTATTCCTGTCGCACCGTGCCCGAGATCGTCCCATTTGCAGCGAGCAGCGGGATTCTCAAGCGCGACGGCATCGCGACCGCCGACGAGCGGGGCACTTTTGCCTCGCAGATGCGCATGTATCGCCAAACCTCCGCCAAAAACAACGGGCCGAAGGAAATCTGGCTGACCGAGTGGGGATTTCCAAGCTATCAGGAAGTCAAACCCGGAATGTTTGCCGGTTACACCCGCGAAGCGCAGGGCAAATACATCCTTCGCCGCTTCATGGAATCCCTTGGCCTGAATATCGAAACATCGGTGGTTTATGATTTGAAAGATGATGGCACCAGCATTCATGACCCCGAGCATGGTTTCGGTCTGCTCACCTGGAACGACGAACCCAAGCCCTCCTATGTTGCCGTGCAGAGGCTCGCCCGCTACATGATCCCCTACCGGGCGCTCGCCACCCCGCCCGAAATCAACGTCTTTACGAATAATTCGCGCCCTGACGAATGGCCGATCACGTGGGATGGCTCCAAGCTCGCCGCCCCGGGCTCGGTTGCCACCTATGCCTTCGAAACGGCGGAACACCAGCCGATGCTTGCCGTCTGGTCGTCCGAGCGCGCTGGCTCCGACCTGCAACCCCGCACCGCCGACATCGAGATCCTGGGCGATTGGCCGTCCGCCTCGGTCCGCGCCCACGACCTGTGGACCGGGGAGACGGCGGACGTCGCCTGCAAGCGCAGCCCGGGCAAACTGCTCCTTAGTTCGGTAACAATCCCCGACCATCCTGTCGCCATAGAATTCCGCTGATTCCTGCGGCTTTTCCAATCTCCAACAAAAAAACCACCACCATGATCCATCCCCGCGCTTGTCTTGCCGTCCTCAGCCTCCTGCTGCCGTTCTCGCTGCCACTCTCCGCCCAAACACCCGCGCCTCAGAACCCGCCGAGGGAACTGACCCGGTTCGAGCCGCAGTCCACATGGGTTTTCATACCGGGTGCGGAATTCCCGGGAGCCACAGGGTCGCTGACCACCAAATCCGACGAGGGAAAAACCACCGGCCTGCTCGCGTTTGATTTCACCGGCGGCGGCAATTATGTGGCGGCACAATCCGATATCGCCCTTCCGGAGGGCAGTTCCGAATTGCGCCTGAAGGTGCGCTCATCGGAGAACCGGGATCTTGCGTTGCGCCTCTGCGATTCCAAAGGTCAGTGGCACTCGGTCAAGCTGGCGTATGACGGGGCGGGCGAATGGGGTGTCCTGCGTGTCGATCTCGCGAATTTCCACGACGACAGCCACTTTGGCGGTCCCAACGACGGCGTGCTCTATTATCCGGTGAAGCGGGTTCAGTTTCTCTTGGGGAAGCCACCCACGGGCGCGACAGGCACGCTGGAATTCACCAACATCACCGCCCAACCGGGATCGCAGCAACTCGCCGCCCAAACACCCGCGACTCAAAAATCGCCGCTGGAATTGACCAGATTCGAGCCGCGACCCACCTGGATTTTCATCCCGGGCGCGGAGTTCCCGGGAGCCAGCGGATCGGTGAGCGCCAAAACCGACGATGGAAAAACCATCGGCCTGCTCGCGTTCGATTTCACCGGCGGCGGCAATTATGTGGCGGCACAATCCGACATCGCTCTTCCGGAGGGCTACTCCGAATTGCGCCTGAAAGCGCGTTCATCGGAGAACCGGGATCTTGCGCTGCGCATCCGCGATGCCAAAGACCAGTGGCACTCGGTCAATCTGGCGTATAGCGGGGCGGGCGAATGGGGCGTCCTGCGCGTGGATCTCGCAAATTTCCACGACGACAGCCACTTTGGCGGACCGAATGACGGCGTGCTCTATTATCCGTTGAGGCAAGTTCAGTTTCTCCTGGGGAACAAGCCGCCCTTGAGCCCGACGGGCACGCTTGAATTCACCAACATCACCGCCCAACCTTAGTCGAAGCTGTCGTCCATGTCGGTTGGCGGAAGAGGGGCGATCCAAAGGGTTCAATTACCCGTTGGAGCCCCTTTCCGCGATCTGGCCCGCAAACTCAAACCCGCTGATGCGGGGTGGCAGGGGGGAGCGCTCGCCCCATCCCGCCAACAACCTTCCACCATCTCGAACTTGGGCACCAGCGGGATCCCTCTTTCATTGTGAAGCAACTGGCCGACCAGAAGGTCAACGGCTATCTCTCCATGGTTCTCGTGGAGTTGATCGAACCCGGCCAAATCCGATTTCGTATCCCGGTCGGCAATGATAAAGGCCACGTCGGTCGGCACCTTCCACCCCATTTCCTGTATCGCCACCCAGGTCAGATCGACGCCCAAAACGATATCGGGGCGGTTTTTTTTGAGCCACTTCTGGATGCGCGGAATTTCCTTGGGCTCGTGGCTGGGAAGGACGAGCGTCCTGATGGAACGACCGGGCAGGACGCGTTCCTTTTCGTAACTGACCGGAAAAAGGACCCCGTGATCCGTGATGCGGTCGTATTCCTCGGAAATAACAACCCCCAGGTTCTTATACCCCAGAGCGAAGGCTTTCTTGATCATGAAGTGAAAACCGTGGAATGTGTTTGAGACGACCCGGTGCAGGGGCGGTTCCAGCAGGGTGTACCCCAGGGTGACAGCCGCAAATTCTGACCACGGAAAAGAACTCATGTTGCCGTCCGGGTGGGCGAAGCTGGAGATGATCAAGCCGGGAATCCCACGGCCCTTCAGGACTCGTGCAAGGCGTTCGATCTCCGCATCCGAATCATCCGGCAGAGGGATCGGGTCGAGCGCGTAGCCGAGTTGGGTCGCGCGATCGCGGGCACCCTGCAAGTAACGCTGTGTGTGCCCGGGAAGATCGGCGATCCTTCCGGTGGCAGGCATGTCGTCGACTATGAATCCCAAGGTTGCCTGGTATGCGGGCGTGCGGGTTGCACGCAGGTGCGCCATGTAGGCCGAGGCAAGCGCATTGGGTTTCCAGCCCATTTTCAGGGCGATGGATTGGATTCGGGCGCGCGTCGCCTCGGGGATTTTTGAGTGGTCGCGCAACGCGTGGGAAACTGTTGACTGGTTGCAGCCACAAGCGACCGCGATCTCGCGGGTTGTGGGAACCTTGTCCTGACGCATGGGCCACCCTCATACCATGCCCCGCCTGCCCAAACAAGCCTCAGACATCCTGACGCGCGGGGAAATCGGCTGACACGATTATTTGGCGGGAACTCTCCGCTGGTAGCCTTTCCGGCCAAACATTCGACTGGCCCATCGTGTTACAGGTGCGCTGGCGCGCTGGTTTCGCCGAAACCGCCGACTTCTCTCGACGGACGCCGATCAGTTGACTCGCGCCGCCCCCCGGCGTCTCGCCCTGCGGGCTGCCTTTCGGCAGTCTGCCGAGCGGCCTCCCGGGCCGCCTGGTTGGCGAGGCATCGTGATGACCTGAGAATACATTGCGGCCGCCTCACTCCCGGTTCAAAACTCGATTGTTGTATTTGATAACCTCCCACAATCTTATGAACACCCCCTCCCTGCTAACTCTATCCTCTGTCAGCCCCCGCAAAAACCACATCATAAAAACCCTCTTCCTCATCCTGTTTGCGTCGCTTGCCTTCCTGCCAGACAGGGCTCGCGCGACACTGATCGTCGATGAGGGGTTCAACTATGGCCCGAGTGGCGGGAATATCGGCGGAGTCGCTGCGACGGGCTCCGGCCTTTCCGGCAATTGGACTGGAACCGCTGGCAAGGCCACCTACAGCCCGGTGGGCCTGTCGTTCGGCGACCTGAAGGTCGGGGGAGGCTCGTTGAACCTCAGCGTCGCCAGCAGCGGCGACCCCTGGGGAACACAGGTTGCCAGCGTCACACATTCCGCCGCGATTAGCGCCGACGGCACGTTGTGGGGGAGCTACTTGGTGACCACGTCCGGAGCGTATTGGTGGCACCCGAATCCCAACAACTATACGGCTGCCTCTGTGACGGCTGTCTCCGGCGCAACACAGTTCGTTTCCGCCCCGAGGAAATACTTTAGTGCGCAGGGCAATATTACGCTCAGTGGCGGTGCCGCGCCAGTGTCTGCCGGCGCGGCCTTGACGGATTTACAGACCAACCTTGTGATCTTCAAAATTGACAATGTCGGTGCGGCGGGAGGCACGACGCAGACTGCCACGCAATGGATTCTGACCGCGGACCAGTTCGCCAACTTCGAGACCAACGGCCTGACCGAGGCCGGGCTCAACAGTGCCGCCACGGGAACGGCCAGCAACGCCGTCCTCCAGCGCAGCAGCAACAGCACGACCGCTCCGATTAGCTTCAACGCCGCCGGCCAGTTTCAGTTTACAGCAAACAATGCTTTCAACGTCGGCATTTCCGCGTTTCGCATCTCGAATGCGGGCGGAGATACGGGGCTCAATGAAGTGTTGCCTTTGCAGCAGGATATCGACTTGACGGGTTACACTCTGACATTCTCCGATGAGTTCAACAGCGTGAGCGTCAGCACCGCTTCTCCGAAAGGGGCGGCAACGTGGTTTTACTGGCCTCCCTACGGGGCAGCCGGTGGCTATTCCTCCTCGAACTGGAATGCGAACGCCTTCAGCGCCTCAGGGGGAATTCTCACCGATTTGTGCTGGTGGGATTCCGCGAGCAGCGCCTGGCAGTCGGGCCAGCTCTCCTCGGCGGACCCCACCGGAGCCGGGTTTACCCAGCAATACGGCTACTTCGAAATCCGTTGCAAAATGCCGGATGCCGGCACGGGGGCATGGCCCGCATTTTGGCTGCTCCCCAAATACACCATACCGGCACTTGGCCAGACCCAGAATCATTTGGAAATCGATATCTTCGAGTGGTATGGCTCGAGCCACGATAATGCTCCGGGCCTTGTCTCGCAAGCCTCCCATAACTGGAACGCGGACGATACCCAGAGCGGCGGCCTCTATTCCCCTTCCACCCCCATGCCAGACGGGTCCAAGCCGTGGCAGGGATTTCACATTTACGGCTGTCAGGTCGATCCGGTGCATGTCACCTGGTATATTGACGGCGTGCAGACCAACCAGACCGCCACCCCGGCCGCCTATGTGTCGAGCCCGTTTTATCTCATGATCGATTACGCGATTGGCGGCGCAAGCGGCCATCCGCTCAGCGGGGTGCCCTTCCCCACGCACGGCAGCTCCTCCCTCCAGGTCGATTGGGTGAGGGTTTATTCGCTTCCGCCCTCGCCCGCGCAATGGGCGGATAACGACATCGGATCGCCGGGAGCAGCCGGCAGCGCCAGCAATGTGGGCGGCACGTTCACCGTCAACGGATCCGGAGCGGACATCTGGGGAACCTCCGATTCGTTTAATTACGAGAGCCAACCGCTGACCGGCGACGGGACGATCACCGCCCGGGTGGCGAGTCTTGTCAACACCAACGCCTGGGCAAAGGCGGGCGTGATGATGCGCAACACCCTTGATGCCGCATCCCCCCAAACCTTCACGTTCGTTACGCCAAACGCCGGAACGGGAAACCAGTACCGGGTGACGAATGGAGGCAGCACCAGCTATGCCGCCGGGTCGGGAGCGGCCCCCTACTGGGTGCGGTTGAAGCGGGCGGGCAACGTGTTCACCAGCTATGTCTCCCCTAACGGAACCACCTGGACACAGGTGGGAACGGAAACCATCACGATGAACAGCACCATCTATGTTGGACTGGCGGTCTGCTCGCACAATAACCCCGTGCTGACAACGGCCACGTTCGATAATGTGACCGTAAGCTCCCCCTAAAACAGAGGGATTGCCCTCACCGCTAAAAATCATCCGCAAGCCGTCCAACCCTATCCGTGCCTCCATGCCAAATTTAGCGAACCGCATCCAGGCATCGTGATGCCTTGAGAATGTGTTGCGCTCGCCTCACTCCCGGGAAAACATGCAGGCTTTTGATCGAATTTTCCGATGAAACAGCAAATTCCATTGGCGGCTGCGGCGCTGGTATTTCTTCTGCTGCCGGGAGCCGTGGTCGCTCAACCCGCGCCCGCGAACACGAATTTGCTGAAGCTGGACGATTCGATTTCCATCGGCGGCAAAAATCTGAAAACCGAGCAAACGAAGGACGGGGGGATTCGCATCACCGGCACGAACGCGTCGGAAATTGAGGATGGCGACCCCGCGATCGTGTTCGGCAAGAAACTGGCGGTTCCGAGGGATGCCGGGTCAATCACGTTCCAGGTTTCGGGCATTGCGGGGCGGATGATTGTCTATGTTCTCAATGAAGCGGGGGGAGTGACCTACAAGTTTTTGATGCCGGACGGGGATTGCAGCCTCGATTTGGGCGGCATGACATTCAGGAATTCGGAGGAGCCATTTACGGGCAAGGTGAAGGAAATCTCCGCACACATTCCCATCCCGAAGGAAGTCGGCGAATACGTGATCGAAATCAGCCGTTTGGAGATCTTGCCGTGAGGGGTGCTTTAACCCTCGTGCCTGTGGCCCCCAAACCGGTTTTGCTCGCGGGCTCGCGCGAGGAATCGGCGGATCCGGGCCAGGCACCTGCTTTTCGCTGCGGAAGGCGGCCACACGAAAGACCGGGCGTCGATCGGGCATTTTGTTTAACACCCAACTATCATGCAAAACACCATTCGCACTGTTGATTTTCGCTATGCTCTCCCCTGGTGGCAGACGTCCATTTGTCTGCCGGACGACCCGGACAAGCCGCTCGTGGGAAAAGAGGGCCAGCTGTGCCTGGGGTATTGGATTCTCTTTCTGCAGATTCCTGCGGACAAAGAGATGGGCGACGCGATGCGCCACAGCCATTTCGTAATCACCCCAAATGCCGGTGAGGGCATCGAGTGGCGAGCCCAGAACCTTTATTCAGCCAAAGTTCCGATTGTCAGAACTCTCAAGCACGCCCAAGCGATCGAAATCGAGGAAGAGACATTTTTGGTTGCTCCTCCGGATTCACAAATGGAGATCAAACCATTGCTGACGCGAGTGGGTGGCGAGGAGCAGGTCATCGGGTGCGACCGGCAGCCTGTGGCGCGCGCGAAACGTGCGTGGGCCGCACCGGACGAGGGATGTGATCCCGCTTTCCGGTCGGTCGCCTGGGGCGAAGCGGGCGAACCGATTCGCTATCGTCTGATGGTTGAGCCGGGAGGCAGCCGCCATGTTGTGGTCGGGCTATGCGAAGGCGAGCATGCGGAGGCCGGGAAGCGCGTGCTCGATTTGCATGTGGACGGGGCCGAGTCCAAGCGGGGCATCGACCTTGCAGGCACGGTTGGAAAAAACAAGGGCGCGCTGTTCGCGTTTAACGCCCGTGACCACGATGGTGATGGCGTTATTGAGATCCGGATCGAGGCGAATCAGGCCTCGGGGGATCGAAACGTATTTGTGAATGCGATATGGGCTTTTCGCGAAGAACCTCCGGCGCGTGAAACGATCCTGGGCGGCGAGGCATGCGAGCTTGCCTATGCATTTGCGGATTGCGGCGTCGCTCCCTTGCCCGGCCGCCAATACATCACGATTGTCCGGCTGACGAACAACGGCAGCGACACCCGGACGTATTCTCCTGTTTGGAAGATCGAAAGGCTCGATCGATTCGAGCGCCTTGGGTTGAAACGGGGAGTTTTGCACCTCGGCCATAACACGCGTGTTCTGGCGAGCGAGGGTTTTTTGTCGCTGGAAGAAGCGTCGCCGCATTGCCGCTTCGCGAAGCTTTCCCCGGTCGTGCTGGCCCCAGGCGAAACGAAGCAACTGGTGATCACCGTAAACCGGCATGGCTATATGGGCGAAGCCTTGAGTCCCGACAAGGCAGGGGAGCTGCGCGACGGGGCGATCCGGTATTGGAATTCGGCAGCTCTTCCGTATGATAAAATTCAAGTCCCCGATTCCGGGATTCAAGCGATGATCGATTCATCCATCCGGAACATCTACCAGGCCCGCGACATCCGGGACGGCCTTCCTGCTTTTCACGTGGGACCCACCTGCTACAGGTGCCTTTGGATTGTGGACGGGGCCTTCCTGCTGGAGACAGCGACGATGCTGGGAAGGAAGGAAGAGACCCGCGCGGGCATGGCATATATGCTCTCTTTCCAAGGAGCGGATGGCGGATTCCAGGTGAAAGCCCGCTACTGGAAGGAGACGGGGATCATCCTCTGGGCCGTTGTTCGACACGCCCTTCTGACACAGGACAAAGAATGGCTTCGGGGCCAGTGGCCGACTTTAAAACGGGCTGTCGATTTTATCAATCGGCTGCGAAGCGCCGAAAATACCGTCGATCTGGAAGCGCTCGAATACCGGTTGCTGCCAGCGGGCGACATCGACGGAGGCATCGGCTACCACGGGAAGCCCGAATACTCGAATATCTATTGGTCACTCATCGGGTTAAAAGCGATGGTGGATGCGGCACGCTGGATTGAGGATGCTGCGGCAGCAACGGAATGGGGCGCGGACTACGAGGATTTTTATGCCTCCTTCCGGAAAGCGGCCAAGCGCGACATGAAGGACGACCCGCATGGCAACCAGTATTTGCCTATCCTCATGGCCGACGCGATGAACGAGGTGCCGCAGCGCGCCCAATGGTCATTTTGCCACGCGGTTTACCCGGGAATGCTCTTTGAAAAAGGGGATCCCTTGGTCGAAGGCAACTTGAGCATGTTGCGCGCGACAAAGGCGGAGGGCATGGTGCTCGGGACCGGGTGGGTAAAGGATGGAATCTGGACTTATTTCGCGTCCTTCTACGGACATGCTTTGCTATGGGAGGGGCACGGACGAGAGGCCGCCGAGTCGCTCTACGATTTCGCCAATCACGCCGCCCCCAATATGGCTTGGCGGGAAGAACAAATGCCCCAGGGAAAAGGCGACCAGGAATTTGGCGACATGCCCCACAATTGGGCCAGCGCCGAATTCATTCGATTGGTCGTGCATTCCATTGCGCTCGATCGCGGGGAAGAACTCCATCTTTGCGAAGGCCTGCCCCGCGAATGGGTCTTCCCAGGGGCAGTGGTTTCGCTGCGGGGTATCGCAACTCCATTCGGCGAACTCGCACTGGAATTATCCATTTCCGATGAAGGCAATAGCGCGAAACTGAGCGTGAACAAGCTAACCGGAAGCCCATGCGCGAAGATTGTGTTCCATCGGGAGGGATGGAGCGACGTTGGTGGGATGCTCGAATTCGCAGGCGACATGCCCATCGAAACAATAGTCAGCTTGTGGTGACCACATAATTTGTATTGAAACCTTGCTACACAATCGAAATCAGCCATTTGGAGATCTTGCCGTGAGAAGCGCTGCCTCCCTCGTGCCTTTGGCCCCCCAACCGGTTTTCTCTGCGGGCTCCGCAACTCCGCGCGAGGAATCGTCAGATCCGGGCCTGGTGGCAACCCAGGATTCCGGGGAGGAATTTCAGCATTACGGTTGCTGGACCCACGATCAAGCCGACCTGCCCTGCTTCGACGCGGAATTCCATGGCGCGGCGGCGGTGGAAAGCCCGTTCCTCCACGGGTTTTCCAGCGGGCGGCTGAACGTGTTGGTCAACCGGTGGGGGCTGGCGCATCTTTTCACCACGGAAGGCGGCTACACCGACCTCTCCGCCAATATCGGCCGTGTGCGCGGCGGCCTCTACCTCGAACTCATCACCGGCGGTGCGAGGCACACCCTCGTCCACGACGATCTGCATGTGAAAACCGGTATCCGCTACGGCATCGGCTACGCGGTCTTCACCGGCGCATGGCATGGCCCCGGCGGCCATATTCTCGATGTGTCCCAGGAATTTTTTTCTCCTCCCGACCGCCGGAGCCGGTTCGCAGGCGCATTCCACCTGAAAAATTCGGGGCCGACGGAATTCCGGGCCCGGCTGAGAGTCCGGGCCGACGTCGAGCCGAAGGCCCACGATACGACCGCGCGGGAATTGGAGGCGGGGCCCGGCTATTGCCTCTGGAAGAATTTTTATCCGGGGCTCGGAGATTACCAACTGCGCGCCTCCTCGTCCTTCCGCGGCACGGCGGAAAGCGAAATCGCGCTGCTGCTGGAACGGGAGTTGGTCCTCGCGCCGGGCGAATCCCTGCACTTTGCCGCCCAGGTCGGCTACGGGGGAGATCTGCCCGATTGCCCGGCTCCCGACGACTCCCGGAAAATGTGGGCGAAACGCCTGGCCCCGTTGAAATGGGAGGGGGTGGAGGGCCACCTGGCGGACGAAACGGTCTGGAGCTTCGGGCAACTCTGCTCGTTCGAGTCCTACGACAGCTCGGTGCGGGAACATTACCTGAACCTCGGCGGTTACGGCTGGCCGCGTTTCGGCGTGCGCGAAGTCCCCGAGACCGCCATGACCGTGGCGGCGTGGGATCCGGCGCTCGCCTTTTCCTGCCTGCGCTGGACGGCCAAGCTGCAATACGCCAACGGCGACCTCCCGCAATGCCACGCTTTCCGCCGCCCGGCACCCGGCGAGACCGTGGACCTCGGCCACCGGGAAAGCGACAACGAAATCTGGTTCGTCATGGCCTGCGCCGAAGTCCTGCGGGAAACCGGGAACACCGCGTTTCTCGATGAGGAAGTCCCGTTTTGGGAGGCGGGCTCCGGCACGATCCTCGAGCACCTGCGCCGCGCCGTGACATGGATCCGGAATGGCGTCGGGACGGGCGCGCACGGGTTGATCCGCATGGCGCAGGGGGATTGGAACGATTATCTCACCGGCGTGGGCCGGGGGGGACACGGAGAGTCGATGATGAACACCGGCATGGCGTGCTTCGCCCTGTCAAGACTGCTCCCGTTTCTCGAAAACAAGGATGCCGGGTTCGCGTCCGGGTGCCGGGAGTTCGTGGCCGCCTTGCGTCTCGCGGCTGAGGCGGGTTTCGACGGCCGCTGGTTCGTGCGGGGCTACACCGACCACGGCGACCCGTTCGGCACGGTGCGGGAAGACCGGCTTTTCCTCAATGCCCAGAGCTGGTGCGTGCTCGGCGGATGCGGCACGCGGGAAATGCGGGAATCGGCCATGCGGGCCGCGCTGGAAAAATGCCACAGCCCGATCGGGCTCACCCTGATGAGCCGCCCCTATTCCTGCCCCCCGCCCCCGGAGGTGTCCAATTGCCCGATCCCCGCCGGCGAGGGCGAGAACGCGGGCATCTGGCCCCAAACCGTGCATTGGGCGGTTTGGGCACTCGCGGAACTCGGCTGGAAAAACGAGGCCCTGGCGGCCTGGAAACGGATGAGCCTGCGAAACCACGCGCGGCTGCACCCGGAAACCCCCTTCGGGATTTTCAACGGGCCGGATTGTTATTCCTCCCACTTCAGCGGCGAACGCGAAGGCTGGACCCAGGTCGAGCTCATGCGCCGCTCGAAATTCCCCCCGATGAACCCGATGGTGGCCTGGCAGGCGTTCAGCCTCCGCCAGATCACATGCCTTCCAACACGCGGATGCACATTCCCCGGATGCACGGGCGGCCACCGTATTGATCTTACCGGGTGCGCAGCTTGACGCCCGTGGCCACCACGAGACGGCCCGCCCATGTTTCCACGGCTTCCGTCGCGAACAAATCCATGACCCGGCGTTCGATTTGCCTCCGGCTCGCCTCTTGCAGTCGCACCAGGAGGAGACCCGCGTGAGTGCCCGGCGGAAATTTTCGCATATCCGAGAAATCCAGATCCTGTGTGATCAGGAAGCGCTCCTCCCTCTGTGCGGCCTCCCAGACCGTTTCGTCGTCCCGTCCGCAGAGCCCCTCTTCCTGCACCGTATCGGCATCATGTCCCAGTTGGCGCAGTCGTGCGGCGAGAGTGGCCGGCAGATTCTCGTCCAGCTTGATCCTCACGCAAAAACAGGCATGGGCTGCAGCGGGAGGTCCTCTTCCGCCGAAGCTGCGGCAAAGGCGATCACCGCCCGGAGAGCCTCGTGGGATACGGTGGGGAATGCCGCGCGGATGGTCTCCGCATCATCCCCCTCGGCCAAGCTGGCCAGCAGCGTGCGCACCGGCACACGTGTCCCGCGGACCACCCATTGCCCGCCGCAAACGGTTTGGTTGCGATCAAAAAATTCCCCGTAGTTCACGCCTCCCACCCTACCTCCCCGTTCTGGGGATGGCAAACCCAAAGAACCTCACTCCAAGCCGAAAAAGAGATGAAAAACCTTCCCCAATTGGGCATCGACAACGAACTTCACGCGGGCTGCAGGACGGCGTGGTTGGCCTGGGCCGACGCGTATTGCAGGCAGGCCCGGATGTCTTCGGCCTCGAGGTCGGGATAGTCTTCGAGGATTTCTTTTTCGGGAACACCGGCGGCCAACAGGTCGAGCACATCCAACACGCGGATGCGCATTCCCCGGATGCACGGGCGGCCACCGCATTGCTTCGGGTTGAACGTGATTCGGTCCATGTAGCTCATGCCGCCAATCTAAGCCCGATTGCCGCGGCTGGCGAGCATCTTTCTCTCGCGTGTTGGGTTCAACCTTTTTCCTCGCTACACCATTTTGTCTGGATGACATCAGGATGTCTGAACTTTCGCAGATGCGCGGGCACCGGGAGGCACCCCAGGAGGTCATGCCTTCGGGGTCTGCCTAGAATGGCACGAAGTTAAGGCCGGTTTGGGATGTGGGGCGGCCGTCCCGGCTGCCTTTCTCCCCGAATAACAGCAGGCGGGACGCCTGCTCCACGATCCTTAACTTCGCGCCATTCGGGTCTGCCTATTCTTTCCAGGCATCGTGATGCCTTTATTCTGGATTGCATTCTCCGGGCGGCGGGGCGAACCTAGCCGCGATGAAAACAGCACTCTTCCCAGTCGTCGCCGCGCTCGCGCTGGCGGTTATCCCAGTCACCTCCCAGGCGGCGCCGCTCTTGTCGGTCGATTTCAATGCCGATAACAATATCAACACCCAAGCGGGATTTCAAGGGTTTGCATTGGCACAAGGCGGCGGAAGCGGCGGTGTCTATACGAACACCTATGGCAACTTCACGGTCAATGTCGCTGGTGATGATTCCGTGGATGCCAATGGAGTCCTCAATTCCACCGGCAGTGGTCCTGATGGCGTGCTCTCCCGCGATAAAGGGGTTCTCGGAAGCGGATTCACCTACAGCAATCTGTATAGAGATTTTGCTTTCGGCGGGAACACTGGTGCCGACTCGTTCGCATTTCAGATCTACGGCCCCGGCTTGTCCGCAAACACGGCCTACAACGTAACGTTTTATGCCTACGATAATGACAACTCGGGAACCTCCACGTTCACCAACCGGACCGGGCTGAACACCGGGGATGCCGGCACGACATTGGGCACCATCACTTGGACTGGTGGCTCCACATTTAACTCTTCGACGCCGGAATCCATCTTCTCCCTGACCAGCACGGTGACAAGCGACGCAAACGGCCGGCTCACTTTTGGGGTGGGGGCAAGCGGTGTTAAAGGAAAGATCAACGGGTTCGAGATATCGGCGGTGCCCGAGCCGGGCACGTGGGCGCTCCTCGCGTTCAGCCTGACGGCTGTCATCGTGCTTCGTCGTCGCCAGATTTCCTAAATTCCCCGGCTCACCAGCTTTGGATGAAAACCCTGCGGCAACTTTTCGATGAACGGAAATTTGCCCGCACGGGAGGGGCGCACATTCACCCATATGAGGCGTTTTAAAAAGACATCTGCGGTCTCCGAAAAATTTTCCGGCCCGGTTTTCTGTGATTTTTAAAACCGCTTAGCTTCCAGTTACCGGAAGGATCACATGATCGAGCCCCCTGCTTCCAGCCCTTCTCCAAGAACGAGCGGTGGCTTCACACTCATCGAGATGCTTTCGGTGATGGCTGTCATGGCCGTCATGCTCGGGCTTTTGACGTCTGCGGTGAACAGGGGCTCGACCGCCTTGGTTGCGGGTGGAGCCAAAGTCGCCGCCCTCGTTTCGCTGGCCCAACAAAGAGCCGTCTCGAAAAACACATTGACGGCGCTCGTCCTGCTTTGCGATCAGGGAACGCCCGATGATTACCGGGCTTTCGCCGTTGTGGAATACAACGCGGGTAGAGGCTGGACGCCGGTCACCAAATGGGAATCGCTTCCCGTTGGTGTTGCCGTTGAGCCGGGGGCGACATGCACATTCCTGGCGAACTCCCCACAGACTTTTCCATTCCTTGCCGGGCCGCCGACCCAACAGAATCCGCCGCTCGCGTATGGCGGGGCACAGGTGAAAAGCCAGGCGGGCTATGCCGCGCGCATTTTCCAGCCGAACGGCGGCCTGCAAAACTCGCAGGCTCCGGCAACAATCCGGCTTGTCGAGGGAGTCATCCAAAACGACCGGGTCGTTTACACTCGGGCGAACGGCCAAGGCGGGCCATCGAACTTTTACGACATCACGATTCTCGGCGTGACCGGGGCCACCAAGGTGAGTCGGCCCGAAAAATGACTGTGTCCCCCCGGAAGTGCCTCCGCGCCTTCAGCCTGATCGAGGTCGTCCTCGCCGTCGGCTTGACCGCGTTTGCGCTGCTCATCGTGATCGGGGGACTCGGCGTGGCCATGAATACGAATGCGGCCTCCAGCCACAAAAGCATGCTTGTGTCCATGACCGCACAAGTCCTGAACGAGATGAGGGCGCTGCCGTTCAGCACGTTTTGGCTGAATGCCCCGCCCGCGCCGGGATCGTTCCCCGCAGAGCCGCCGTATGCCGCCGCAGCCTCCACAAACACTCCGGCATGGACTTATTATTTCACCAAGGAGGGCGAGGAGGTGGACTCTTCCCAGGTTCCGGGAAACGGCGCTGTCATCTACCGGTGCGTTGTCACAAAGACGCCCGACACGAATACGCAAGTGACCAACAACGGGGCCTTCCGGATGGTCAAAATCCAGTTGGCCTATTCCTGGCCGTATCCGGCGGGCACCAGCCGACAGGTCATTCATGCAACGATCGCGCGCCACTGATTTGAGGAGAGCGTTCACTCTTCTCGAATTGCTCGTCGCCATGGCGGTGCTTCTGCTCCTCGTGCTGGCGCTCAGCGGCATATTCCACCACGCGAGCAACGCATGGCTCAAGGGCTCGGGGGATGTCGAGAGCCGCCGCGTCACACGTTCGCTGGGCGATTTCATTGGCGAGGAAATGCGGGGGGCGCTGCTCCCGGCGCGGACCGCGTCCCGGACGGGAGAGAGCAACCTGCAGTTCCTGATCAATCCTCCGTCCGGCCAGGTCCCGGAGGATTATCGCAATGCCGACGCGGTCTTCTGGCAGGCTCCGCTCGCCACCGAGACCTCCTATGGCGACCTTGCGGAGATTGGCTATTTCGTGAAATGGGACCAATCCACCCCCGCCAAGCCACGCCCGGTGCTCTGCCGCTTCTTCGTCAATCCCTCCACGCAGGCGTCCGGGGTCGTGGCACCCAACCCCAATTACAAGATCTACGATGCGACGGACCCCGATGCCTGGCTCAGCCCAAACCTTCTCGATGCGGTGGCTCCGGCAACAAGCGCGCAGGGATACAACGGGCTCTTCGCCGAAAATGTCATCGGCCTGTGGGTGCGCAGTTACGGGCTCGACGGCATGGAACTCCCCCGCGCTTTTGACTCGCGGACCGGCTACACCTACAAACGCCAATACCAATACCTCGACGCCGACAAACAACTGCAAACGAACACGGTGAACGAGCGGCACTACCTGCCGGCGCGGGTGACGGTCTCCATCGTGCAGATTGACAGCCACTACCTGGAACGCCTCTATCCCTTATGGAAGAGCGTTCAGACCGCAACCCGGGCCTCCGATGTGCCGGACGCGGAGGCTTTTATCAAGCGACTTAGCGATCCGTCCGCACCGGGCTATTCTCCCGCCTTCAAGCCGTTGCTTCCCGGATTGCATGTTTACACGACGGAAATCCAGTTGGAGAACAACCTCGAATACACGATCCAATGAAGTGTCTTCTTCGTTTCCCCCGGCATCGGACGACCGGCGCGGCCCTCATCATCACCCTGCTATTTATTGCCGTCCTCACGGTCGTCGTCGTCGGCTATCTCGAAATGGTGCGGACCGAGGTTTCCACAGCGGACAGTCATTTCGAACGGATGCGTGCGTCCGCCCTGGCGCACTCGGGGGTCGAGAACGTCGTTGCCACCCTGGGCCAGCACACGACCACGACAGGCACGGGCGGCAACTGGATCAGCCAGCCGGGACAACTGGTCGTAAGCCCGGCGAACAGCCAGGCGTTGAAGACCGTGGTCCCGCTCAACTCCGGCACGTCGAGCGCGGCGTTCCTCGCAACGAACCAGGACCCGGGGCTGGCTCCGACGAATCTCAATATCCAGACTTTGGCGGACCAGAACCCGCCGACATTCCTCATCACCAACCGTCGCGACGCCAGCAATCAGCCCCTTCAAATGCCGCTGCGCTGGATCTACGTGCGCAAGGACGGGAGCTACGACACCTCCGAATCCCCGGACACGACCAGCGTCGGCGCAAAGACCAACCCGGTCGTCGGCCGCTTCGCCTATTGGGCCGACGACGAGAGCAGCAAGATCAACTACAACCTCGCCTGGAAGAGGAATACGTCGGCCACGGCCACCCCCAACAACGCGATGGGTTCGGACCCCAGCCTGATCAACTTGATGGGCCTCGGCCTCGGTGATGGCACGTCGCTCACCGAAGCGATGGCCGACACCCTGCACAACTGGACCGCCACGACGCCCAAGCGCTATTTCAATTCCTTTCTCGATGGCCGCCAGGTCAGTCCGGACATTTCTTCGATGCTCGACCACAACAAATTCGAGGTGACGCATTACAACCACGATCCGGACACCACCTTCTTCGGAGAAGATCGCATCCTGCTCACCACGAATCGCAACCTCGTGCCCCATATCACCGACTCCAACGGAAAAGTCATCTATCTCCGCAGGTTTCTGGACATCATGCGGGACGATCTCCCGCCGGGTGTCACCAGCCTCGATCCCGGCAATCCCAACCATATCGCGGGGGGCCAGATGGTGTTTCCGAATCCGGCCAACCCCACGGATTCCCCTCATATTCTGCCCAACAAACTCGACGCGGTGGTCAAGATGCTCATGGCCTACGTCACCCGGACCGACTGGCCGATGGTTCCGGCGGGCTCCAACAACAGCTTTCAATACAAATATTTCCAGAACTCGGCAAGCACCGACCCCCGCATCGCCCAATTCGTTGTCAATATCATTGATTATGTAAGAGCCAGGGAATCGCCGTCCCAACTGGTGCCCCCGCTCAGCTTCGGGTATGGCAACAAAGCTGCGGATACAGTGAATTATCAAAAATACAGCCTGAATTACGCTTATACCACGGGGTATTATGGATACTATCAGGGCAATGGGCGCATGCCCATCATCACGGAAATGGCGGAGTGGATGGATGATACCCCGAACATCCCCAACCCGAAGCCGGCTGATTGGCCATGGTATAATACGGCATACCCCTATCATGTCAGGATGGAACTCTACCTGCCTCGAACCTATGGCATCGATCCCTCGAAAGGCATCGACCTCGTCCCCACCAAGGCCTATCCTCCCCCCGTCGGCTCGCCTCAATGGTTCATGACATTTTTTGAATACAGCGGCCTTTCGGACTCTTATACGCCCTCCAATGGCTTGGTCTCATTTCTTTGGGTGTGTCCAAACAACAACAAGGCCATCAGCTTGCAGACTTCCAACGGCGGCCTGCCAATTTACGCGAGCGACATCATCCTTAACACCGGCAGCGGCGGCCCCACGGTCTTGATGCCGGGCCAGCGTGTCGTCATCGAAAAGCTGGTGTATCGCACCCCCGTGCAATGGGCTCCCGCCCGCGACACGGTGTATCTGGGTCGAAGCTTGATTTATGGTCTTTCGGATTCTGGTGCCATCCCTTTCAAGGGTTATTCTTACACCGGTCTTTTGCTCGGTGATTACCTGCCTGAGGATCCTCTCTACCATCCCGCTGGCGATGGCACCCTGACGGCATTGCAGTTCCCGGCAAAGGTCAGTTCCATGCAATATGGACGCGTGCCCTATGCGCTTCCCCACAGCGCCACATACCCCTCAAGGGCGGATATGCCTTCCGTGGAAACGGATGATCCGCAGGCTGCCCGAACCATAGAGGATTGGCACCCCCATGCCACTGGCAGGAACTCCTTTGGCGGAATCAATTCCGTCTCGACGCTCGGCACCCCCCCGGATCCCACGATCGGCCCGCAACAGGATACCGACGCCAAGGGGAAGCTCACCGACGCCAGCACCTACATGCCACCGCCCGCCGGGACAAAGATAACCTATACCAACCAGGACGGATCGGTCACGGTGGATGACAACACCTTGGGCCGGGTGCTGTCCGTTGGGGAACTCGGCTATGTGAACACGGGGGTTACACCTCTCGCGTCCGACAAAAGCACGCCCTACCGCACGCTCCGCCTGCAACCGAACAATTATGCCGACACAAAATTGCCGCCGGACTGGGCGTTCATGGACCTCTTCGCCGCGCCGGTATCCGGCAGCGCCACGCTCGTTCCGAACACCCCCGTTCCCCTCGAACCCAATAACATAAGTGACGCTGCGGCGGCACTGCTGACCCCTCATGGCACAAGCGTCGGGGGACGGGTCAATGTCAACTCCCATGTCGCGCCGTTCGACATGACCCGCGAAGGCGCGTTGATCGCCCTGCTCACCGGCGCGCCCGGTCTTCCGGCAACCGGCGGCGCAACGACAATTGCCGACAACATTTACCAGCGCGAACTCGCGACCGGTGCCAACGCTGGAAAAGCCTACGGGCACGCGGACGCGTTCGACACCTCGGGGGAAATCTGTGAAATCAAGGGCGTGGCCGACGGAGGGGAACAAAGCGAGAACCTGGTTCGCGATGTCGCCAGCCTTGTCACCTCGCGCGGCGGGGTATTCAGCGTTTACACCATTGGCCAGGCCCTCAAACAAACACCCGCCGGCAAGCTCATTGTCACCGCCGAGCAGCGCCAGCAGGCTGTCGTGGAGCGTTACAGGGACAACGGCAATACGCCAGACGATCCTGCGGACGACACGGTCCGTTTCCATACCGTGTATTGTCGCAACCTCACCCCCTGATTTTAAATTCAACCTAACCCGGATTCAGCGATTCCTCACGCAGAGCCGCAGGGTCCGCAGAGAAAAACGGTTTTCGAGTTGAATGGCGTGTCTGGCTGCATTCACAAGGCGGCAAATGCCGGATTCATGAGCTTGGGCGATGGCGTTCCAGCGCGAGGGCGATGATGCCGAACTGGTCGCTGAGCATGCCCTCGTAGCCGCAGGGAGTGCCGTCCCATTGCCGCCAGTCCACTCCCGAGCCGACCCCGGCGAACGCCCCGCCCTTGGCCAGGGAGTCGCACATTGCCTCCAGCAGTCGATCGGCTTCGGCGGTCATGCCCACGTCGTAGAGGGCACCCGTGAAGTGGCGCGCCTGCGAGAGGGTCAGCCCGCCATTTTCGTAAAGGCCCATGCCCATTGCCTGGTCCATGAAGGCGGTGGAGGTGTCTTCGGGCGGGATGCACCACAAATTGCCGGGCAGGCCCCAGCGGAACATGTTGAGTTTCACCCGCTGGATTTCCGCCCAGAGTTTTTCCATGACCAGGCGCGCCGGAGCCGGTTCCAACAACCCGGCCCGGACGGCCGCGCCGTTGACGAACAGGAATGCGTGGTCGTGGAGTTTGTCCTCCTTGCAGCGCCAACCGGCCAGCCAGCCGGTGGCGGGATTCATGAAGGTCGGCGCGAAATTTGCGCGGAGCTTTGCCGCCCAGGCGTCCAGACCTTCGGCCAGCGGCGCTTGTCCCAGGCGCGGCAGTTGCACGGCGAGCCCTTTGAGCGCCTCGTGGAGGAGCGCGTTGACGAAGGCGTCCTTCCAGCCGAAGGCGATCACGTCGAACCAATTGGTGCTCCACTGGGCGGAGTGGAAGCCGTCCGTGCCGCTGATGCCCGGACGGTGCGGGCTTTCGATCAGGCCGTCGCCATCGATGTCACGCGCGCGCATCCGCTGCAATTCGCCTCCCAGGAAGGGGGCGACGCTTTTCAACCAGACATCGTCGCCAGTGGCGCGCAGGTAATCGGACAGGCCGAGCAGGGCCGAGACGCCAGTGTTGAGGTATTCATCTTCGAGGTGGTGGAAGCCGTCCTCGCCGAGGATCCGTCCGCTGGCGTAGCCCGGCGCGCCGACCAGCCAGCGCTCGATGGAGGCCCGCAAATAGTCGTTGGGATGCAGCCCCGGCAGCAACGTCGGCATCCGCGTGGTCAGCGCCGACCAACTGTCCATGCAGAGCGGGCAATGGGTCGAGCAGCCGTTGTTGGAGAGCGTGAAGGTGTCGGCGCGCCACGTCAGGCCCGATATGGCGCAGCGTTCCACTGCGGCGCGTATGACCGGCGGCGTCCCGGGACGCAGCGCGATTTCCAGATCTTGGAAACGGAACTCGATTTCCGCATGGTGCCGCCCCGCGCGCAGCAGGTAGTCGCCTTCGGGCATCGCCTCTTCGCCCAGCTTCATCTCGGCCGTCACCACGGGTTTCAACAGGGTCCGGTTGGCATCCTGTCGCCACAGGACCGGGTCGCCCGCCGCTTCGGCCTTGAGCGTGCCGAAGCGCGGCGCGTGCAGCAGCACCGGCGAGGGTTGCAGGCCCGACTGTCCCTGTCGCGAGGGAGTTCCCAGCACCGTCACCGGCGTCACCTGCGCGTCAAACGCGAAATGCCACGCGCCGCTTTCCCAGGCCCGGACATCGCGCTCCCCCTCGCGCGCGCAGGAGAGGCGCAGCCGGTCCTCCAGCACTTCCCAGCGGATTTTCCATCTCTGGCCGAGGGAGGGTGCCTCATACTCGTAGGTCACGACATTGTCCCGCACTCGGCAGAGACCCTCGATGGCGCTGTCCAAAAAGCCCTGGACGGGCGACTGTCCCACCGGCCAGAGGCGCGGCCCCTGTGCGCAGGATTCGCGCTGTTGAAACACGTTCCATTCGTGCTGGGGGAAGTGCAGCAACAAGTCGGGACTCAACGGCCCATTTCCGGATGGGTTGATGGCCAACTGCGTCAGCTCCGGTCGGCGCAGCCGGAAGCCGGTTTCCAGATGTTGGCTGCGGAACACCACGCGGTCGTCGAACACCTCGGCGGTGACTCCCTCGGGCAGATGCGCGCACTCGCATCCGGCCATCTCCAGGAGATTGAAGCGCGTCGCCGCGCGGGGAGGTTGTTTTCCCTCCAGCACGAGGGCATTCGCCGCGAGCGCCCACGGCGTCCACCAGCCGTCAATCCCGCAGCGCCGGATCTCGATCAGGACCGATTCCGCCATCGATCCCCCCAGATCGAACCAGAGTGTTTCGTCGTCCGCCGGGCGCGGCAGGCCGCGTTTTTCCAGCGCCGCTTCCCAGCGTCCGTCCCGCCAGGCGAGCAGGCGGAAATCGCTCACCCAATCCTTCGCGTGGCCGCCGCTGCCGCATTTGTGGTAACCGGGAGCGGCGCGGAGCCCCAGGCGTTCGAGCCGCACGGTTTGGGCCAGGGGCAGGGCCCGCGCATGGATGATGCGGTGGGCGGGTGCGCCGTCCTCGCCAGGCAGCGGGGTGGTCCAGAGCGCCCGTGGAAACGAGCGCCAATTCCAGGTCTGGAGCAGGTCGGTGGTCACCGGGGAAAGCTACGAAGCTGCCTCTGCCAGCACGGTGACAGGGCCGAAGAGGCCGGAGACGCACTGGTGCGCGAAGGCGAAGTTGGTTGGGCTGTGGCCGGCCAGATACGGGGCCAGGGAATTGCACACGAGCACCTCGATCTCGTTTTTTCCGGCCCGGACCAATTCCGTGATCTCGAAGCGGAATGGGGCGAGGAAACGCACGCCCGCGTTTTGCCCGTTGACCCAGACTTCCACCGTGCCGCGCACACGGCCCAAGTCCAGCATCCAGCGCCGGGAACCGGTTTCGGCCAGATCGAAGCCGGCGCGATAACGCACGCCGCCGGAATACGATTCCAGGCCCTGCTTCGTCCAGTCTCCCAGGGCGAGTTCGCCCGACTCCATGTCGTAGGACACCGGGGCGTCGAACAGGCCGCCTCCGGACGATCCGCCGGTGGATTCCACGCGCAGGGTGGCGGTCCTGCCGTTTTGGCGGGGGCGCGGCAGGGGTGCTTTTCCATCGCGGATTTCCACCGGTTCGCCGTCCACCCACAGCGAGCCTGTTCCGTCCACGGGCAGGCAGGCGCTCGCCGCGCCGGGCGGCAGCGTCCACTGGAACCAATCCGCGCGGCGGTCGCCGCCGAAGGGCGCGGGACGAACGTCGAGCACGGTTCCGTCGGCGGGCGCGTCCTCGAGCCAATGCGCGCGGGGCAGCGGATGTGGGCGATGGCGGAGCAGGGCCGGAGTGACCATCCAGTGCCACTTTTGCCCGACCGGTCGCGGCGCGTCGCCGTCGCGGGAAACAAGCCAATCCGGGCCGCTGGCCAGCGTGTGGATCTGTCCGGCGGGATTCCGCCATTCGGCGTCGAGCAGGACGAGCACCGGGGAGCGCGCCCCGCTGTCGGGGTCCGCCTTTTCTGCGGGATTGAGGCCATCGGTGGCATGGAGTTCGACCCGGTGTTTTCCGCGGGCGAGCGGCCCGAGGGGAATCACGACGGTGGATTCTTTCGCCCCGTAGGGCATGAAGCCGCCCAGCCGCCCGATTTCGGTTCCGTCGAGCACAATCGTGCAGGGAGAATTTGCGGCCCAGGCGAGCGCTTTTCCCTCTGTCGCGTCGAAGGGCATCTCGAACTCCCTGGAGAAAACCAGCTTCGCCCCTTTCTGCGGAGCGTCGGCGGAGGTGAGATACGACGGACGCCGGAAGTGCGAGGGATCGGCCACCAGCGCCCAGTGGCAGTAGGCCGGGCGATTTTCCTCCGCGATGAAATTCCACTCGATGGCATTCCAGCCCGCGCGCAACCGCACGGGGTGCAGCCAGGCGTGCCCGGAAGGGGTGCTCTCCGTCTGCGCAACCCCGTTGACCGTCACCGTGCGCGCACCCGGCGCGGCGAGGGCGAAATGAATTTCGCGGGGTTCGTCCATCCAGACCGAGGTGGCGAACTGCGCAGCCTGGCCGTTGCGCATCGGTCCGAAATCCAGGAAGTGCTCCGCCACGTGCCCGCTCGGGCCAAGCGTGCATTCGTGCTGCGGATCGCGCCAGATGCCGCGCGAGAGGGAATAGACTGCGGGCCGCCAGTCGTCCCCTTGACCTGGGGGACGCAAATCGTCCGCCGCCACAGGGCCGCGCATCCAGCCCTGAACCCCGAAGGTGGCGTGCGCGATGTCGAAACTTCCCTCCGGCCATGTTTGATTCTGCCAGCCGGAAGTTGGCTTTTCCCGTTCTTCGCGGTGTTTGAAATCCCATGTCTGCAATGGCGGGGGGCCGGGATGGGCGGGACGGGAAAGATCCCCGTGGCGGTTGTCGAGGGTTGGTTCCAGCGCCGCCTCCCAGCGTTCGGGCAGCCGCAGATGTTCGGTCCAGGCCGGCATGGCGGTTTTTTCGGAGCCGCCATTTTCCGTCCAAACCAGAAACACCGCCGGGGGCGTGTCTTCGGGCAATTCCACCTCGGTTCCCCCGTCCACCGGACGTGTCGGCAACGCGGATTGTTTTCCGCTGACCGGATCCCAGAGCTCCACCGCGATGGAGGGTTCATGGATCGTGACGGTCATGGGACGCCGGTAGCGGGCCGGATCGAAGGTGTAGGTCGCGTTCCACCAAACTTTTCCTTCCAGGGAATCCAATTGCGTGGCACCGGGGTGGGCCAGCGGGAGGAAGGCCAGATTGGTGTCACCCAGGCGCAGGCACCGCGCCGGGACGGAAGCCGTGAGCGCGCGGGGCGTTTCCTTCAACAGGGACGGAAGGTCGTCCGCCGCCGCGACGAACAAGGCCCGCCCTGCATCGAAGAGCGGCTTCAACTCGGCGGACCCGGGCACGACGCCCACCGCGATGAGGCGTCCGCCGTTTTCCACGAACCGCGCCAGGGCCTTCGCGCTGGCTTCCTCGAGCACCCGGCAGCCGGGAAGGATGATGGTCGAATAAGAGGACGCGGCGGCGGCGAGCCTGCCCCCGGCAGCCTGGCCGCGTTGCAGGGTGTCGTCGTCCAGAATGTTGAAGTCCAGGCTGTCGATGACGCCGGTGCGCGGGGCAAACCAGCTCATGGTCCCGACGATGTCGGTGTAGATTTTGTTCGCGGCTTGCGCCGGAGCGGCGAGATCGTTTTTCGTCAGGAACGCCTGCACGGTCGTGGTGGGATGGAGCACGGCGATTTCGCAGCGGTGCCCGCCCTGCGCGAGCAGCGCGGAGACGCGGCTCGCGGCTTCGGCGAAATAGCGGTAATGCCGCCACCAGGGCTGGCGCCAGCAAGTGGATGGCGGCGCCCATTCCCACCAGCCGCCGCGCGTGGAATAGTAGATCGCGTGCGGGTTGTAGAGGTTCGCACCAGCCAGCCACCAGGGGAGCAGCCAGTCGAAGGTTTCCTCCGGCATCCCGCCCCAGCCGGTGGAATGAAATGCCTCGATCCACACGCGGGGCCGCCCGTAGTGCTCGGCCAGCGAGCTGTGAATCCGCGCCTCGCCGTGGTGGTCGCTGCCCGGCGCGTCATACCAGCGGTGGGTGCGCAGGTAATCCGCATACTGCTTGACGGTGTCGATGGGGTCGCCGCCCCGCGAGCCGCCCTGCTGGTCGAAGCCGCAGGTCAGCCCGCGCGACTTGTGCCAGTCGTAGAACGGGCGGAAAAATGCCTCTTCCGCCAGATCGGCCCGCACGCGCTGGTAATCCAGCCGCACGCGCCGCGCCTCCTCCGCATCGCCCTCCCACAGGGCCCAGAGCAGCGGCCGCAAATCGTAGCCCGCGCGTTCCCGGAACAGGCGCGCGAAATCGCGCCCCCACGTCGGCATCGAGGGCAGCTCGTCCTGAAACGAGCCGACGATCACGCCGCCGAAGTGATGGCCCGCGCGGCGCTCGAATTCGCCGTGGATCGTGTCCATCAGCAAATCGCAGGAAGCGCGATGGAAATAGTCAAACCCGCCCGTCAGCGCATAGACCAGCCGAAGCCGGTGGCGTCCCGGCATCGCGCAGCGGACAATGCGGCCCTCGATCTCCATCTCGCGCGGCGTGCCGGACGGCAGGCCGTTCTCGTCCAGCTCGCTTGCGAAAGCCGCCAGCGGCTCCGCAGCCGCAGGGAACTCCGCCTGCCCGGGGCCTTCCAGATCGATGGCCAGCGCGTCGAGCACCCGGCCCCGGCAGCGTTCGTCGCGGACGCAGAGCTGCCCCTGGAAATTTGCTCCGGAAAACCCGATCTGGTCGTAGAACCAGATCCGCGCGCCGAGCTTTTTCGCGTGCCCGCAAACCGCGAGGAACAGCACCCACCATTCCTCCGACATGAACGGCGGATCGTCCGCGTCCTTGCCGTAGAGCGGCCCGGCGGGCGCGAGGTTCAGGATGATGACGTTGTAAATCCCGCCCGCGACGAGCTGATCGAGCTGCCAGAGCAGGCGGTCGAGCTCCAGCCGCTCGCCGCTCCACCACCAGATCGGCACGGGCGAGAATTCGCGCGGGGGCTCGGAGAAGATTTTGCGGAGGGATTGGAGGGTGGCCGTGGAAGCGGCAGGTTTTGTGCGCATGAGAAAGGGTGGGGCGATTTTCAGGCAGGGGCCAGCACCGCCGTCAGGATGGAGCGGCGGGGGGAGTTGATGGCCGTTTCCCCCCGGTTGAATTTGAGGGTGGCCGGGCAGGAGGATTCCGAGCGGTTCAAAACCACGACAGCCAGGCTGCCATCCGGATTCTTGCAGGCCGTCACCTCCAGTTCGTCGCGCGAGGCGGTTGTGAGGATGCGCCTGGCTCCGGGCCGGATGAAGCGGGAGAAATGACCGAGGTAATAATAGGAACTCTGGTAATGCGCCTTGCCCGTGCGCGTGTCGGCCAGGATCGGAGCGCTGCAAAAATTCCCGACGTGGTTGGGCCCGCCGGTTTCGTCGAGCACGAGATTCCAATCCACCCAGCCGACCGTCCAATGATTCAGGTCTTGGATGACGGACTGGGCGTAACGCTCGCCCGTCAGCCACGAGCCGTGGTGCGGGCCGCCTTCCTGGCAACCTTCGGTGAAAAGCAGCTTCTTGTCCGGCCAGGCCTCGTGCGTGCGCTGCACGTTCTCGAAGACATTGGCGCAATACCAGTGAAAGCCCGCGCCCCAGACGAAGCGGGCCGCCGCCGGGTCGCTGTAAACCGCCTTGGCCCGGTCGTAGAGCCGTTCGCGGTTATGGTCCCAGATGATGATTTTCACGTGGCCGAGACCGGCGCGCTCCAAGGCCGGCCCCAGGTGGTCGCGCACGAAATCCCGTTCCTCCGCAGGGCTGTAAACGCAGGAATCCCACGGCTGGGTGGCCTCCGGTTCGTTTTGCACGGTGAGCCCCCAAATCTCGACGCCCGCCTTGGCGTATTCCCGGATGAAGCGGACATAATACTCCGCCCAAGCCTGGCGGCATTCGGGTTTCAACTGCCCGCCCCGATTCATCCGTCCGGTGGTCTTCATCCACGCCGGCGGACTCCACGGCGAGGCGAACAGCTTCATTTTTCCGCCTGAAATTTCCAGAGCGCGCCGGATCATGGGCAGCAGTGCCTGGCGGTCGCGCCCGATGGAAAAGGACTCGAGGGCCACGTCGCCGTCCGTGTCGCAACTGGCGTAGTTGCCGGTCGAAAAATCGCAGCTGTTGATGTGCGTCCGGCAGAGGGTGTAGGCGCTTCCCGCTTCCGGGTCGAAATAGGCGCGCAGGATTTCGCGCTGCGTTTCCTCCGGCATTTTTTGGAGGGTGACGGCGGCCGCTTCGGTAAATGCGCCACCGAATCCCTCGATTTCCTGATAGGAAACCAAGTCATCGACCCAAATGGTGGCGTCCTTGGCAAGTCCGTCGCCGAGTGGGAGGAGTGTTTGGGGTGGCTGGGCGGCGATGCGTCCGGGAAGGTCGCGCGCGGTCAGCCAGAGAGCGAGAGCGGGTTGCGGGTTCATGGGTTGTTCATTTTCCAACTTCAGCAAACTCCAATCCGAGCAGGGCGGCGAGTTTTTCCAGTTTGGGCGCGATGTGGCCGGTGCCGACAGCGCAGTGGTGGGCGGGGCCGTGGGCATTCCAGGCGTTGACGAAACGGCGCGCGCCGCAGGGGAAGCGGTAGCGGCTGTTGGTGTTGCCGATTTCCAGGATCGAACCGGGGACGGATTCCCCTTCGGCCACGAGCAGCTTGAGTCCGCCGCCGTCGGCTTCCACCACCGAGAGCAGCGTGACCGGTCCGTGCCTGACCGACATTTCCACCGATAGCCCGCGGCCCACCTTGCCGTGATAGACATCCAGCGGACGGACCTTGGTTCTGCTTTGCGCGATGGCGATGTGGCCGGGGCCGTCGTGGCCCATCAAGACCACGTCGTCGCTGAAATCCATCGCGTAGTATTCGGTGAACGAGCCGCCCGCGCCGAAGCTGTCCATGATTTTCATCGCCTGCGCGTTCTTGATTTCATACTCGCCCGCCACCGGAATCCCGCGCGCGGTCAGCAGCGAGGTGCCCAGGATGATCGAGCTGATCGCGTCTTCGTTTTCCGCGTTGCCCGTGCCCATGTAATAATAGGCGAGCGAACCGAGATCGTGGATTTCGACCAGCCGGTCCAGGGCCACCGACGTGCGCGCGGCGCGTTCGAGTTCCGCCTCCGGGCAGTCGGGCTGGACGTCGAACGCCCCGCGGAACTCCTCCACCCGCCTGCGAATTTGTTCATCCGAAACCTCCCGCCGCAGGGCGGAGAGCTCGTCCACCTCGACGGTTTCCATGTGCCCGCCGAAGGCGGCACAGTGCCGGGTGAGATCGGAATAAATATCCAGCATGCCCCCGTAATAATGCCCCATCAGACCGAGCCGGTTGTGGGCCATGACGTGGGCGACGCGGGCCGCCTCGATCCAGGCGTCCACTTCGGTCCAACACTCCGGATCGTCGCCCAGCACACCGGTCACCTGATGCACCGCGATGCCGGAGCGGCGGAAGACGTTGGCAATCTCCGGCACCGGGCAGGCGGCGCACCAGGCCAGCCAGTCCCCGGTCATGGCCGTGCGGTCGCCCAAGGCGTTGAACTTCGCGTAGTCGATGGCGGCGGCAGGCTGCAGGTTGAGGATGACCACGGGCACCTTGGCGCGGCGCACCACGGGCAGCACGGTCGAGGAAAGCGCGTAGGTGGTGACGTGGAGGAAAATCAGGTCCACATCCTCGCGGCGGAACCGGTGCCCGGCCTCGAACGCCTTCGGCGCGTTGTCGATGAGGCCCAGGTTGACGACTTCGACCCCCGTCCGGGCCAGGCGGTCCTCCACGTTTGCCAGATAGCCTTTCAAGCGTTCCTCCAGCCCCGCAAACTGCGGCCAGTAGGCATCCAGGCCGATTCCGAAGAGTCCTATTCTCACGTTGTTCATCGCGCCGGCGATGGAAGCAGGAAGCCCGTTGAATTACCAGCCTCGCGCGAGGAAAAAGTCCACGAGGCGCTGGGACTTGAAGAATTCATCGCAGACTTCGTGCCCCTTGCCGTTGATGACGACAATCTCGCCCGGTCCGTTCAACGCCTTGTAACGGCGCATCAACTCGGCGCTGTTCCGCTCCAACGGGACCAATGCGTCCGCGTCTCCGTGGATCAGGAAGATCGGAATCCTGGCTGCCGCGAGCGGGGCGAGACGGTCCACGGGATTGTGTTCCGCAAGTTTCGTGTCCCAGTCGTCCGGCTTGAAGCCGTAGGCGGCGTTCAAGGCGGGACCCATGCCGGGGTAGGTTGTGAGGTCGGCCACGATGAAGATGCCGCCGATGCACTGCACCCATTCGGGATGTTCGACGGCCCAGTTGATAAGCATCAATCCGCCCCGGCTCTGCGGGAGGAGGCAGGCTTTGGGGGAAAGCCCGTAGTTCTTGACCACGAAGTCGTGATAAGCCGTGAAGGCGGCCCGCCCCTTCGGATTGCCACATGATTCGCCGACATCGACTCCCCCGATCGCGAACCCTTTTGCCAGAAGTTGCTTGAACATCCATTCGTGGGTCGCGTCGGGGAGGTTCTGAACGAACGAGGGCGCATACCAGACCCAGGGCTTCGATCCATCGGGCGCGGGATGCGTGGGCAGGATCAGGAAGGCCCGGTTGGCACCGACGGTAAAATCGAGGCGCTCCGCGCCGTATTGGGTGGACCTGACGGGTTGGGCGGGGCTGTCGGCGAAGGCACCCGCCGCCGTCGCCAGGACAGCGAGCGCGGCCGGGACGGTTGTTTTTATGGTTTTCAAAAAGGTTGTTTAGGCGGCAGCTTTTCCACTGTCACGCTCTGGATGACATATTTGTTGTATTGGTTGCCGTCCGAATTGAGCGAGAAGTTGTAGCCATACATGGCGACGAACTGCGCGTCGTCGAGATCGAATGTCGCCGTGTGCCATTGTTTGTTGTCGGGCACGGTGAACCAGTTCCCAGCCTTGTAGCCGTCGCGCAGCGGCGTGTCGCGGATCGGCCCCTTCTGCGTTGACGACTCGTAGAAAATTTTGAATCCCGCCGTGTCGTTGGCCTCGTTGCGCCTCACCACCACGGATATCCTGACCGGCACGGGGTCGCCGGAAAGGAAGCTCGGGTCGATCATGAACATGTTCCCGCCGGGAACATCCCCCGCCCGCGCGGACCCGCCGTAGGCGAGCACGGCCTTGGCCACTTCATCGCCGGCCTGGGTGTGCAGGCCCTTCTCG
>JBAYTU010000011.1:0-54632 GCA_041675465.1 Terrimicrobiaceae bacterium
GCCCATTTATTACGGCTCAGACGGAGCTTCGCCCTCCCAGGACGGAGCTTCGCCCTCCCTCGCGTTATCGACAGGTCGTCGAACCTCTCCCCTCTCATTTCTTCCCTTACGCGCGGATCTGGGGCAGGCGATCAAATGCGGGCATCCGCGAAGGCGCGTTTCCTTTCTGGAATTTCTCCCCGGCCCGCGTAGTGTCTGGCAGCCATGCAACCGCCGACCGGCACGGTCACGTTTTTGTTTACCGACATCGAGGGAAGCTCCCGGCTGTGGGAGAGGTTTCCCGTGGATATGGGGCCCGCTCTGGCCCGCCACGACACATTGCTCCGGACGGAAATCGAATCGCGCGGCGGATTCATCTTCAAAACCGTCGGAGACGCCTTCTGCGCGGCCTTCGCCACCCCCGAGCAATGCCTGGAAGCCGCACTGGGGGCGCAGGAAAGGCTGTTCGCGGAGGACTGGGGAAAAGTCGGGCCGCTGCGGGTCCGGATGGGACTGCACACCGGCCGGGCGGAATTCCGCGACAACGATTACTTCGGCGGAACCTTGAACCGCACCGCGAGGATCAGCTCCGCCGGCCACGGGGGCCAGGTGCTTTGCTCGCAGGCGGTGGCAGACCTCCTGCGCGAGGCCATGCCGCAAGGGAGCTTCGTTGCTCTCGGAGATTTCCGGCTGCGGAACCTCAACCGCGTCGAGCGGATCTATCAGGTTCACGCGCGGGGGCTCCCGGCCTCGTTCCCGCCGCTCCGCTCGCAACAGAACCTTCCGCACAACCTCCCCGCCCGGCAGACGAGCTTCATCGGCAGGGCCGCCGAACTGGAGCAGGTCAAGGAATTGCTCGGAAAGACGCGGATGCTCACGCTCCTTGGCACCGGCGGCACGGGAAAAACCCGTCTCGCCCTCGAGGCCGGACGCGAGTTGCTGGACGACTATCCCGACGGGGTCTGGCTGGTCGAGCTGGCCACGCTGGAAAAGGATTCGAGTTTTGAGGATGCCGTCGCTGGCGCGCTCGGCGTCCGCGAGGAACCGGGACGTTCGCTGGGCGAAACCCTCGCGGATTTCCTCTGCGGCCGCGAGATGCTTCTCGTTCTCGACAATTGCGAGCACGTCCTGGATTCCGTTTGCCGCAGTGTCGCCGCCCTGCTGGCCCGCTGCAAAAAAGCCGCCGTGCTCGCCACCAGCCGCCAGGCATTGCATGTCCCGGGCGAGGTGACGTTTCCGGTGCGCCCGCTCGAAGCCTTCGACGTGTGGCAACGCCCCAGGGACAGGCCGTTGTCCGCAGACGATGTCGCCGGGTTCGATGCCGTGAAACTCTTCGTGGACCGCGCGCAGGCGGTCGTCCCCGATTTCCGGCTCACCGATGAAAACGCGCCGGACATCGCCCGTATCTGCTGGAGGCTGGACGGGATTCCCCTGGCCTTGGAGCTGGCGGCCGCCCGGCTGCGCGTCCTCACGTCCGCGCAAATCTCCGACCGCCTCAACGACCGGTTCCGGCTCCTGAAAGGCAAGGCGGTTCTACCCCACCAGCAAACCCTCCGCGCCCTCATCGACTGGAGTTACGATCTTCTCGCCGGGCCGGAGAAGCTTCTGTTTCACCGTCTCGGCGTCTTTGCCGGCGGACGCACGATCGAGGCGGTGGAGGCGGTCTGCATGGATGACGAGGCGGACGACGTGCTCGACCTCCTCCAGCAGCTCGCCGAGAAGTCCCTCCTCTTCATCGACCAGGCCCCGTCCTCCGAGCCCCGTTACACGCTCCTGGAATCCGTCTGGCAGTATGCCCGCGAGAAATTGAAGGAATCCGGCGAGATGGAAGCGATGCAGGAACGCCACCTGGAATACTACCGGCAGCTCGTCCTCGACGCCGGCCCGCACCTCGCCGGGCCCGATCCCGAAAAACACCTCCGGAAACTCGCCTCCGATTCCCTGAACCTGAGATATGCGCTGGAGTGGGCGGCGGAGCGTCCGGGCGGGGCCGAACCCGGCCTGCAGCTGGTCGCCGGCCTCGAGCGCTACTGGGAAATCTGCGGGAACCTCGAGGAGGCGAGGCGCCACTGCGAGGCGGTGCTTGCCCGGACGGATTGCGTCGGCTCCCCGCGGTCCCACGCGCAGGCGTTGATGTCTGCGGGAAGGGTTGCCTGGGCGCAGGACCGATACGGCGATGGCCTCGCGCTTCTCGGCCGGGCGCTCGGCATTTTCGAAGGGCTCGGGGACGAGGAGCAGGCCGGCTTCGCGGGCGGATACGAGGGGTTCCTCGCATTTTCGCAGGGGAACAAGGATCTCGCGCGGCAGCTCTTCCTCAAGGCCGCCGGGATCGGCGAACGCACCGGCAACCGAAGGCTGCAGGCGCTTGCCGTGGCCGGCGAAGGGAGCCTCGCGGCGGGCGAGGGGAACCACGAACTCGCCTTCGAGCTCAAGAGCGAAGCCCTCAAAATGTTCCGCGAAGTCGGCGACCGCTGGATCGTCGGCTACAGCCTCTGGGGCTTCGCGCAGATGTCCCTCGCCCTCGGACGTCCCGCCCCGGCGCGCGATGCCCTTGCGGAATGGGCGCTGACCGCGCGCGATCTCGGCAACCGGTGGGCCATCCCCTACATCGTCCAGCACCTCGCGGATGCGGCCCGGCTCGAAGGGCGCCTGGATCTGGCGGCCAGGCTGTTCGGCGCGGCGGAACTGCTGCGCGAAAAATACGGCATCCGCTTCTCTCCATCCGAGCGGGAGGTTTGCGAGGCGGCGGTGGCCGCCCTCAAAAGCCTGATGGACGACGAGGCGTTCCGCGCCCACTGGAAAGCCGGGCGGCATCTCCGCCCGGATGCCGCCCTCGAAATCGCGCTCGCCGGTTGAGCCCGGATCCTCCAAGTTCAGGATGTCTGAGTCTCCCGAACGGCCTCCCGGGCCGCCATGAACTCCGGGCCATCATTGAAGGGTCGCTTCTTTTGTGGAGAGCCGGAAATTTGGGGGTACACGGATTCGAACCGTGAACCAAGCAGTTATGAGCCGCCTGCTCTGACCGTTGAGCTATACCCCCAAATAAATGAACTCAAACTAGTTACAACAAAATATGGCGCCCCATAAATAGGTCTTGTAACCCGATAAAATGCCCACATGAAAGCGAAGGCAGAAAAGCAGAAGTCGGATTGGGCGAAAGTCGGTCCATGTCTGTATCGGTATCGGGGAGCGGCATACTACGCTCTTTTCAAGCTCGGCGGAAAGCAAATCCGGACCTCGCCCTACCCGGGGCGGCTTCAGATTTCCAGAGGTTTGGGGGCTTTGGTCAGAAGCCTCGGGCCGCGCCTGGTGACCAATGCGACATCCTCATGCCGGACCCCTCCGATCCCGGGGATGTAGATCCCGGGTTCCACGGTGAGCACCTGTCCCGGGAGGAAGGTGGCGGCGGCAAAACGGGGCGGCTCGTGAACCTCGAGCCCGAGCCCGTGCCCCGTCCCGTGGAAGAAGCCCTGCCAGCGGCCATCACGGATTTCTGTCGGGTAGCCCTGTTCGGAAAAATACCCCTTGACCAGGTCGTGGATCACGGCCCCTTGGTTTCCCGGCTTCATTCTCTCAAGAGCCATGGCCTGCCCGGCAAGGCACGTCTCCCAGAGCTTCCGCTGGGCTGCGGTCGCATTGCCGCGGACGACGGTGCGCGTGATGTCGCCATGATATCCCGAGCGGGCATCTCTCGGAAAAATGTCGATGATGATCAGTTCGTTGGCGCGGAGCGGACCCGCCCCGCGACCGTGGGGATCGCAGGCCTGGTCTCCGCCCGCGACAATCGTATCCCCCTTCGCTTCGCCACCGGCACGGACGACCGCCGTCTCGATTTCCATTCGCAGGAACTCCGAGGTGAGGACCCGGCGGCCATGAACAAGACACCCGTCCTTGCGCGGAACGGCGGCCCCGAGGATTTCCATCGCCCGCGCCATCCCCGTTTCCGCGATGCGGATGGCCGCTTCGATCTCCCGAACCTCCCCCAGGGATTTTTTTTCCCGCTCCGGATAGAAGGGGCCTTTTGCGGGCTTCAGGCGCACCCCTTCTTTTTTTAACAGCCGGGAGAGACCGAGCGGAAAATCCGCAGGAACGACCACGTTGCGCGCCTTGTTCGCGCGGAGCCAGACCGCCACGACCCGCGCATACGAGGGCTTCTTTTTTTTCCCGCCCTGCGCCATTTTTTCGACTGCGGAAAACGAATCCACGCGGCCCACTTTCGCCTCCCTCCGTCCCCGGTCGACCTCGAGGTCCGAGAGCAACAGCAGCTTTTTCTCCCCGTCATGGAGGAAAACGAAGGGATCCGGCGCACGGAACTTCGCGGCATACAGAAGGTCTGCGGATGTCTCGCTGGTGGCGATGATGAGTTTGGGGCGCGGCATGGCAAAAACGTTCAGTTTTCAGTTTTCAGTTTTCAGAAAAAAGCGAATCTTTCGAATGAACACTGAAAACTGAAAACCGAACACTTCAAATTCATGTATCGCTGGACACGCCTGAGTTCGCGGAAGTGGGAGGACGCGTGGGAGGAGCGCCTGCAATTCCTGGGTCCGGGCCGTGTCGTCATGGTCACTTGGCCGGATTCGAAAGCCCTGAAAATCGAGGCATTCGCCGACAAGCGGACCGCCGGATCTCTCGTCAAGCGGTTTGGCGGGCGTGTGACAAAAGTTGCCGCCCATATCTGGGTCGAAAAACAATCCCGGCCCCGCGCCCCGCTGGCGATCCGCGGCAGGCTGTGGGTCTGTTCCGACGAGGCCTCCTGGAAACATTTGAAAGGGAAACGGGGAGCCCTGTGGATCCCGGCCGGGATGGCTTTCGGCACCGGCGAACACGCGACGACCGCCACGTGCCTGCGCCTGCTCTGCGACGTGGCAAAGGGATTGCCCCAGGGTTGGCGGGCGATGGATGCCGGCACCGGGAGCGGGATATTGGGGATCGCTGCGGAAAAACTCGGTGCCTCGGCGGTCGAAGCGTTTGATTTCGACCCGGTCTGCGTGAGGGTCGCCAGGGAAAACGCGAGGAACAACGGATGCCGCCGGATCAAGGTCACAAAAGCCGACGCGCGGAAAACCGCCCCGTTCCATCGCGCGGACGTCATCCTCGCCAACCTCTTCAGCGAGCTCCTGCTCGCCTCCGCGCCGGGGTTTGCACGCAAGCTTTCCAAAGGCGGATGGCTGATCTTCTCCGGGGTCCTGCGCAAGCAGGCGGAGGAGGTCTGCAGGGGGCTTGCCCGCATGGGATTCGAGCCGCCGCGCGTCGTTCCTCGCGGAAAATGGTGTGCCGGGGTCGCCCGCCTCGAAGCCAAAAACCCAAAATAAGCCAGGAAGAAATGGCATCCGCAGATCGCGGGCGGCTACTGGATTTTGGTCGGCTCTGCGGGGGCGGGCTTCTGCCTGGGTTTGCGGACGGCCTCGAGGCTCCGCCGCGCGTAGTCGATCACGTGGCCCTGGTGGATGAGCCACGACAAATCACCCGCCAGAGCCGATTCGCGGGCGGCCTCGTCTTCGGGCGAAACCCGGAGCGCCAGGAGGGCTTTCCATTGTTCGGCGCGTGGGGTGGAAGGATGGGACTCGAGGTAATCGAGAATGCCGCCCGGCCCCTCGGCGACCGGTGTGCTCTGCCGGTCGAGATGGCGTGGGCGCGCCACCGAGATGTAGGTGATGTTTTCGTGCGCTTTGAAAACCTGGAGACCTTTCGCCGACAATTCCTGCCCGACGACATGGGCGAGAGGAAGCGGGAACCGGCGGAGCTCCAGGACGGCATTTTGCGCGAGCTGGCGCACGGCGGTGTCGGAGTGGTGCATTGCCACCGGGCCCGGCACCGTGGTGTGGTCCGCCAGGGCGGCAATCGAAGCGGGGGCATGGTTGGACAGGAAATGGCGCTCGACTTCCTTCAGGTCCGAAAGTTTTCCTGACCCCTCCGGATTCTCGATCGGATAAAATTCCTCTTTCGCGCTTTGTTCCGCTTTCCATTTTTCCAGGAATTCCGGTTCTTTGACCATGCGGACCCGGCTTTTGAAAACGTCGAAAGGCACGCCTGCGAACCGCTCGGCGTGCAACTTGCGGAGGCGGGTCTGGTAATCGTGGTAGTTCGGCGGGCCGAGGATCGTGTCGCTCATGCCGCATACCGCGATGAACGAATAGGTGCCCTTGGGCGGCTCGACCTGGATCTGTTCGCGCCGGTAGAATTTCTCCAGATGCCGTGCCAGCACGTGGCGGACCGCTTCCGCCTCGCTCATCCAGAGGCTCCCGTCGTCCGCGAACTGGAACAACCGCGTGGCCTGCTCCGAGGAGCGCCGGAACTGCACGGAATAGCGCTCGGGCTTTTCGAGAATCAGAACGGCCAGATCAAACAACGGGTAGGCCTTTCCGCCGGATTTCAGCTGCTTGGCAAGGCCCTCGATGCCCCGGGGATCGGGGATGAGAGCGGCTGTCCAGCCGTTCAAAACCGGTGCGGACGGGACTGCGGGGCGGCGGTCATCCCTGCGGTCGTCGCGCCTGCCCTGACCCCGGCGGTCATCCCGCCTTGCGGGTCCCCGGTCGGGTTTGCGGCCCTTGAAACCGGAGTCCGCCCTGCGCCCGTGACGGTCGCCCCGCCCTGCGGGCCGACTGTCGTCCGGACGGTCGCCAAAGCGCTCGATCAGCGGCGCATTCCGGTTGCCGGAGGTTTCGGGCTTCGCCCAAGACGGGAGAAAACTTCGGGCCAGATCGATCTCGGAAAATCCGGGCTCGGAAGGAAGTTCGTCGCTCATGGGAATCGGTGCGTCCGGGGAGGCTGGCAGGTTGGGTGGTGAGCTGCGGCGGCTTATTTTTCTTTCTTTGTCGCGGGGGCCGGAGGCGGAGGTGTGGGGGGTGGCAGCGGCCGGTCCATGGCGATCAATTCGGAGACCGTCACGAATTGGAACCCTTTTTCTTTCAACGCATCGATCGTCCCGGCCATCGCCTCGACCGTCGTCGGGTGGATGTCGTGGGCAAGCACGATGGAACCGGGCTTGGTGGATTTCAGGATTTCGTCCTTCACGTGCGCGGAGTTCCGGACTTTCCAGTCCAGGGGATCCACGTCCCACATGATCACCTTCAGGCCGAATTCCTCGTTCAGCCGCCTGGTGATGGCCGCGTTGGTCGCCCCGTAGGGCGGGCGGACGAGCTTGGTTTTCTTGCCGGTTGCGTTCTCGATCGCGGCGTTGGTCTGGTTGATTTCCGAGGCAACCCCTGCGCCCCCGCTCTTTGTCAGGGCTTTGTGGTCCCAGCTGTGGTTCCCGATTTCGTGTCCCTCATCCGCCGCTCGCCGGAGAACCGCAGGGTTCGCGGTGACGCATTCGCCGAGCACAAAAAACGTGACCTTGACGCCCTTCTCCTTGAGGGTGTCGAGCAGTTTCGGGGTGAGGGTTGCGTGGGGGCCATCGTCGAATGTCAGGGCGATATACGGGCCCTCGACATTGCACCAGTTGTAGCTGGGCCGGTTTGTGCCGGAGGTGGCGTCCGGTGTCGGTGCCTGCATGGCCGGGACGGGATCTCCCTGGGCGGGCGACGTGTAGCCCGCCCCCTTCGCCGCCTCATCCTGCGGGACGGGAATCACCTGCGGCTTCTGGGAGGGTTGCGTGTGCGCGGATTGGCAGGCGGCACCAAGCAGCGCGGCAACGGCCGGGACGACAAGCCATGAGCGGGTTTTCATCGGGCGATACGGGTGATTTCCAGCACCTATCGCACAAACCTTTCCAAAATCACACCAAGATTTTTCACGGTCTCCCCGGGCCACAATTCCCGGGGAGTCACCAGGGCCGAGTCGAGGCTGCGATGCTCCGGCCAGTCGGGTTCCGTCGGCACCAGCGGGATCGCCCGCGCGAGAATGTCCTTCGCCGTTTCCACGTTCGCGTGGAGGTGCGCGGTGATGGCCTCCACCGTGACGGGTTCCTCGCCGGTTTTCCAGCAATCGTAGTCTGTGACCATCGCGAGCGTGGCGAGCGCGATTTCCGATTCCCTCGCCAGTTTGGCTTCCGGGAGATTCGTCATGCCGATCACGGCGAACCCCATTTGCCGGTTGAGCAGTGATTCCGCCCGAGTGGAAAACGCCGGGCCGTCCATGTTCACATACGTCCCCCCGTCGTGATGCCGGCGTCCCGATCCCGCGCACGCCGTCGACAGGATTTTCCGCAGGCCCCCGCTGATCGGCTCGGCGAACGGCGCGTGCGCCACGATCCCGTTGCCGAAGAACGTGTGGGATTCGCGCCGACTCATCCGGTCAAACAACTGGTCGGGCAGCACGATGTCGCGCGGGCGGTATTGTTCCTGGAGGCTGCCGACCGCCGTCACGGCGATGATCCAGCGCACGCCCAGCGAGCGGAGCGCCCAGATATTTGCGCGGTGGTTGATTTCATGCGGGGCGATCCGGTGCCCCCGCCCGTGGCGCGGAAGAAAAAAAACGGGCCGCCCGTGAAGGCTCCCCCCGACGATCTCGTCCGATGGGTTTCCGAACGGCGTCGGCACCGCCATGCCGGTGGCTCCGGTGAACCCGTCGATCTGGTAGAGCCCGCTCCCGCCGATGATCCCGATGGCCGACGCGTTCATTTTTTGACGCGCGGTTTCACTGGGTGGGACTGGAAATCGCCCCCTTCGCCGCCCAGGTCGGTTTTCTCGAGAAGGCCGAGGAATTCCCGCAGGGCGGGCGTGCCCGCAGAGGATTTTTTGACGAGCGTTCCCAGCGGCCTCCACATTTCCGCGTCGGCGATCTCCAGGCTGATGAGATGCCCGGCCTCGACCTCCGCCCGCACCGAGGTCCGCGGCACGATCGAAACCGCGCTTTCGATTTCCACCGCCCGCTTCACGGTCTCGATGTTGTCGAACTCGAAGGCCACCTTCACGCGCGCCCCGGCCTGCCGGAGCCGACGGTCCACCTCCCGCCGCGTCGGGAGATCCGGCTCGAACGCGATGAACTTTTCCCCGCCGAGGTCGGACAGGGCGAGCTTCCTTCTCGCCGCCAGTGGATGGCTGGGCGCGCAGATCACAACCAGCCGGTCGCGCCAGAACGTCGAGGCCGTGATCCCCCTCCGCGAGGCCGGATAGGCGACCAGCCCGACGTCCGCGCGGTTTTCCTGCACGGCCGCATACACCTGCGCCGACCGCCGGTAATCCATCCGCACCTCCACGAGGGGAAATTCCCTGCGGAACCGCTTGAGATACGGCGGCAGCTCGTGCAGGCCGATGCTGAAGATCGTCGCGATGCGCAGCTCCCCGGAGACCACCTCCTGCAGTTTCTGCATGCGCGTGCCCAGCTCCTCGTAGGCTCCGACGATGTCGCGGCTCGAGGCCAGGAATGCCTGCCCCTCGGGCGTCAGACAAAACGCGCGCCTCCCCCGGTCGATCAGCCGCACCTGGAACTGCTCCTCGATGGAACGAACTTGCTGGCTGACCGCGCTCTGGGTGATACCATTCCGCTCGGCGGCTTTGGAAAAACTTTCCGTATCCGCCAAATCACAGAACACTTTGAATGTTTGAATTTGCATCCGGCTCCTTGCAGATAAGTTAATCTAATGTCCGAAAGAAAAGCCAGAACAGATTTTCTAATGAACTCGCCCGACAACAACCTCGATTCCGTCCGCCGCCGCATCCGGGCCGCCGCGGAACGCGCGGGCAGGGACCCGGCGGCCGTCCGTCTGGTGGCCGTTTCGAAAACCCATCCGCCGGAGGCGATCCGTGCGGCGGCCGGGGCCGGGCAGGAAATTTTCGGCGAAAGCAAAATCCAGGAGGCCGTGGAAAAAATCCCGCTGCTGCCCGCTTCGCTGGAGTGGCATTTCATCGGCCACCTCCAGTCGAACAAAATCCGCAAAGCCCTGCCGCTCTTCCGGCTTTTCCACGGGGTGGACAACGCGGGATTGGCCGCGCAGATGGACCGCGTCTCGGGCGAATGCGGGTGTTTCCCGCAGATCCTTCTCGAGGTCAATGTCTCGGGCGAGGGAACCAAATTCGGGTTCCGGCCCGACCGGCTGCGCTCCGAGATCGGCGATTTGCTGGCGCTTCCCCGCGTCGGGGTCCTGGGGCTCATGACCATGGCACCGTATTCGGAAAACCCGCTCGAGGCCGCGCCGTATTTTTCCGCGCTGCGCCGCCTGCGCGACGATCTCGAGCAGCAGACCGGCACCCCGCTCCCGGAGATCTCCATGGGCATGAGCGGGGACTTCGAGGTGGCGGTCGCGGAGGGCGCAACGCTCGTGCGCATCGGGTCCGCCATTTTCGGGGAACGCCCCAAAAAACAGCCGGAGGCATTTTCCTGAAAAACCTTGCGTCAAATCATGGCTTGTCATGTTTGCGCATTGTATTAGAGTTTCTAATAATCTAGCGATCATTTCCCGCAAACCTCTATGAAGCCCGTAGCATTCCACAACACCGTCCTGCGCGATGGACACCAGTCCATGGCGGCCACCCGCATGAAAACCAGCCAGATGCTGCCTGCGGCACCGATCCTGGACTCGATGGGTTTCCGGATGCTGGAGACCTGGGGCGGGGCCACGATCGACACCAGCCTGCGGTTTCTTGGCGAGCAGCCGTTCGACCGCGTGCGCGAGCTGCGGAAAGCCGCCCCGAAGACCCCGCAGGGCATGCTCCTGCGCGGGCAGAACATCGTCCAATACAAATGCTTTCCGGACGATGTCGTGGAGCTCTTCGTCAAATGCACGGCCGATGCGGGCATCGAGGTCTTCCGGGTTTTCGACGGCCTCAACGACCCGCGAAACCTCGCCCCGGCGATCTCGGCGGTGAAAAGGGCGGGGAAAATCGCGCGCGGCGACATCTGCTACACCACGAGCCCGGCCCACACGGTCGAGGCCTTCCTCAAGTTCGCGGGGGAGCTCAAGGAAATGGGCTGCGCGGAAATCGGCATCAAGGACATGTCGGGCGTCATCACTCCCCGGGTCGCGGCGGAACTGGTCACCGGCATCAAAAAGCTCACCGGGCTCCCTGTCACGCTGCACAGCCACGAAACAGCCGGCCTCGCAGCCGCCTCGTATGTCGCGGCGACCGACGCCGGAGCCGATGCGGTCGAGACGTCGATCGCCCCTTTCGCGAATGGCACCTCGCAGCCGGACACCCTCCGCATGCTGGCCCTCCTGGATGGCAACCCGCGCCAGCCGGCATTCGACCGGAAGAAGCTTGCCGAGCTGCGCGATTATTTCACGGGGGTCTACAAGGAACTGGAGGCATTCGCCTCCCACGCCAACGAGGTCGTGGACAGCGACACGCTCGTCTACCAGGTTCCCGGCGGCATGCTCTCGAACTTCCGCGTGCAGCTCAAAGACATGAACATGAGCGACCGGATCGCCGAGGTTCTCGCCGAAATCCCCCACGTCCGCGAATGCCTCGGATGGGCGCCGCTCGTCACCCCGATCTCCCAGATCGTCGGCACCCAGGCGATGCTCAACGTCAAGTTCGGCCGCTGGAAAAATTTCTCGCCGGCCGCGATGGACATCGTTCTCGGCAACTACGGGCGGACCCCCGCGCCGGTGGACAAGGAAGTCCTCGCGCTCGCGGAGAAGACATCCGGCAAGAGCCCGATGACCGCCCGCCCCGCCGACTCGCTCAAGCCGAACGTGGACAACCTGCGCAAACAGCTCGCCGAAAAATCTCTCCCGGTCACCGACGAGGCGGTCGTCCTCTTCGCCATGTTCCCGGTCGAATACGAAAAGCTGATCAAGAACCCCGGCTCGATCGTGGACCCCGCCGCCATCAAGAAACCTGCCGCACCACCCGCCGCCGCCCCCCCGACAGCCCGCCCGACCGGACGCCACCAGCGCCTCCAAATCACAGTCAACGGCAGGACGAGCGAAGCCCTCGTCGAGGAAGTCCATTAAACAGGATTGAGTTTTAAGAAAATCCGCGCGGCGCAGCCGCGCCGCCATTTCAAATTCCAAATTTCCCATTTTTCCCATGAAACTGACACTCGATGAATTCCCGCCCGCCACCTACGAGGAGTGGCGGCAGGCTGCGGAGGAATCCCTCAAAGGCGCGCCTTTTGACAAGAAGCTGGTAACCTCCACGCCGGAGGGGATCAATCTCCAGCCGATTTACGGCAAGGCGGACCTCGATGCGCTTTCGCTCCCGGAATCCTGGCCCGGGCTCCCGCCCTTCGTGCGCGGCTCCACTGCGGCGGGAAACAAAAAACGGGCGTGGCTCATCGCGCAGGAACTTCCCTGCGGGTGCCCGGACAAATTCAACGCCGTCCTCAAAAGCGATCTCATGCGCGGGCAAACCTCGGTCGCCCTGTTGCCGGACGCGGCCACCCGGCTGGGCCTGGATCCCGACGAGGCATCCTGCGGGGAAGTCGGCGGATGCGGGCTCTCGCTCACGACGCTCGCCGATGCTTCGCGCGCCTTTGCCGGGGTGGATTTTCAAGCGGCGCCGGTCCTCGTGTTCGCGGGTGCCAGCGCGCTCCCCCTGGCGGGACTTTTGCAGGCATTCTCGGGCGGATTCTCCGGGGCCGTGCTCGCCGATCCGCTGACCGAATGGGCGCGCGACGGGAAGCTCGCCATCTCGCTCGATGATGCCTGCGCGGAAATGGCCGCGCTCTCCAAATGGGCGGTCGGCAAAGGGATCCGCACGGCCGGCATCCAGGCCAACCTCTGGGCGGATGCCGGCGGCACCGCCGTCGAGGAACTCGCCTTCGGCCTCGCGACCGGGGCGGCCTACTTCCGCGTGCTGGCCGCAGCGGGTATCCCCGAAGACGAAATCGCCCCGCGTTTTGCGATGGCCCTTTCCCTGGGATCGAACCTCTTCATGCAGGTCGCGAAGCTCCGCGCCGCGCGCCTCCTCTGGGGCCGGATCGCCGAAGCCTTCGGCGTCAAACCTTCCCCGCTCTTCATCCACGGCCGCAGCAGCATTTTCAACAAGTCCGCACTCGACCCGCACACGAACATGCTCCGCGCCACTGCGGAAGGGTTCGCGGGCGTCGTGGGCGGCGTGGATAGCATGCACGTCGCGGCTTTCGATGAGCCGGTCCGCACGCCGGACGAATTTTCCACCCGCATCGCCCGCAACGTCCACGCAATCCTCGCCGAGGAATGCGGGTTCGCCGAAGTCGCCGACGCCGCCGGCGGTTCGTGGTATGTCGAATCGCTGACCGTCGAGCTCGCGAGGAAAACTTGGGATTTGTTCCAGGAAGTCGAGAAGCGCGGCGGCATGGCCGTCGCGCTCCGCGAGGGGTTCCCGCAGTCAGCCGTGGCCGTGAGCGCCAAAGCCCGCCTCTCCGCCGTCTCGAAACGCCGCGAAGCCGTCCTCGGAGTCAACCTCTTCCCGAACCCCTCCGAAACCCCGCTCGCCCCGGACCCGGACGACGCGCAGAAGAGATTCACCGAGCGCTCCAGGCGGGCCGCCTCCGCCCGCAAAGGTGGAGTGAGCCTCGCGTCCGCCTCGGTGGACGAAATCGCCGGGGCCTTCAAATCCGGTGCCACGATCGGCGAGATTGGCAAGGCCCTGCCCCGCAAAGGGGTCGGCGTCCCGGAAATCCCCCGCGTGCGGGTCATCCGCGCCGCCGAGGGATACGAGCGCCTCCGCGCGTCCACAAAGGAAAATCCCCCGAAGGTCTGGCTCGCGAAATTCGGCCCGCCAAAACAATCGAAAGCCCGCGCCGATTTTTCCTCCGGATTCTTTGCCGCAGGCGGCTTCGATGTCGGCCAGAAAACCGCAGGGGCCAAATCGGTCGAAGAGGCGTTGGATGATGCGGTGTCCGCAAAATCCCAAATCGTCGTGCTGTGCTCGACAGACGACACCTACCCGGAAATCGTCCCGGCTTTTGCCCCCGCGCTGAAAGCCAAAATGCCCGGCGTGAAAGTCCTCCTCGCGGGCTGCCCGCCGGATCAAATCGAGGCCCACAAATCCTCGGGCGTGGACGACTTCATCCACCTCAAAGTCGACTGCCTCGCCTTCCTCACCAATCTCATCAAGGAACTCTGACGCCATGAAATGCCCTGACTTCACACAGATCGACTTCAGCCCGAATACGTTTCCCGCCGCCGCCGAGGCCGCATGGCAAAATGCCTTCCAAGCGGAAACCGGAAAAGCCCCCGCCGACTCCGCATGGACGACGAACGAAACCATCGGCGTCAAGCCGGCCTACGGCCCTGCCGACCTCGCGGGCTGCAACCATCTCGGATTTACCGCCGGCGTCGCCCCGTTCCTGCGCGGCCCCTACGCGACGATGTATGTCCAGCGCCCGTGGACGATCCGCCAATATGCCGGGTTCTCGACGGCCGAGGAATCGAACGCCTTCTACAAGCGCAACATCGCCGCCGGTCAGCAGGGGCTCTCGGTCGCCTTCGACCTCGCCACCCACCGCGGCTACGACTCCGACCATCCGCGCGTCGTCGGCGATGTCGGCAAGGCTGGCGTGGCGATCGACTCGGTCCTCGACATGAAGATCCTGTTCGGCGGCATCCCGCTCGACCGGATCAGCGTCTCGATGACGATGAACGGCGCGGTCCTGCCGGTCCTCGCGTTCTACATCGTCACCGCGCTCGAGCAGGGGGCCACGCTCGACCAGCTCGCGGGCACGATCCAGAACGACATCCTCAAGGAGTTCATGGTGCGGAACACCTACATCTATCCGCCGGAACCCTCGATGCGGATCATCGCCGACATCTTCGAGTTCACGTCGCGGAAGATGCCGAAGTTCAACTCGATCTCGATCTCCGGCTACCATATGCAGGAAGCCGGTGCCACCGCCGACCTCGAAATGGCCTACACCCTCGCCGACGGGCTGGAATACCTCCGCACCGGCACCGCCGCCGGGCTCGACATCGACGCCTTCGCCCCCCGGCTCTCGTTCTTCTGGGCCCAGGGAAAAAACCTTTTCATGGAAGTCGCCAAGATGCGCGCCGCGCGCGTCCTCTGGGCGAAGATCGTGAAGGGGTTCAACCCGAAAAACCCGAAGTCGATGGCCCTGCGCACGCACTCGCAGACGAGCGGGTGGTCATTAACGGAACAAGATCCCTTCAACAACATCGCCCGCACGTGCATCGAGGCCATGGCCGCCACGATGGGCCACACCCAGAGCCTGCACACGAATGCGCTCGATGAGGCGATCGCCCTCCCGACCGACTTCTCCGCCCGCATCGCCCGCAACACCCAGCTCTTCCTCCAGAACGAGACCGGCATCTGCGCGGTCGTCGATCCCTGGGGCGGCAGCTATTACGTCGAGGCCCTCACCCACGAGCTCCTCGAAAAAGGCTGGGCCCACATCCAGGAAGTCGAAGCCCTCGGCGGCATGTCGAAGGCGATCGAAACCGGCCTCCCCAAAATGCGCATCGAGGAGGCCGCCGCCCGCCGCCAGGCGAAAATCGATTCCGGCGTCGAGACAATCGTCGGCGTCAACAAACACCGCCTCGAAAAGGAAGACCCGCTCGACATTCTCACCGTCGACAACACCGCCGTTCGCAACTCCCAGATCGAACGCCTGAAAAAGCTCCGCGCCGAACGCGACGATGCCGCCGTCCAGCGCTGCCTCGCGGCCATCACCGCCGCCGCCTCGGACAAGAAGAACGGCAACCTCCTCGCCCTCGCAGTCGAGGCCGCCCAGGCCCGCGCCACCCTCGGCGAAATCAGCGACGCCGTGGAAAAGGTTGCCGGACGCTACAAGGCTGTGATTCGCTCGATCAGCGGGGTTTATGCCTCATCCTACGGACATATGGACGACATCAAAGCAGTTCGCACAATGGCCGACGACTTCGAAAAACGCGAAGGCCGCCGCCCCCGCATCCTCATCGCCAAAATGGGACAGGACGGACACGACCGCGGTGCCAAGGTCGTCGCCACCGGCTACGCCGACCTCGGGTTCGACGTCGACATCGGCCCGCTCTTTCAGACGCCGGAGGAAACCGCCAGGCAGGCCGTCGAAAACGACGTCCACATCGTCGCCATGTCCAGCCTCGCCGCCGGTCACAAAACCCTCCTGCCCGCCCTCATGGCCGAACTCAAACGCCTCGGACGCGACGACATCCTCGTCGTCGTCGGCGGAGTCATCCCCGCCCAGGATTACGCCTTCCTCCGCGAAGCCGGAGCCTGTGCGATCTTCGGCCCCGGCACCAAAATCCCGGAGTCCGCCAAAGAGCTGATCGGGATTCTCAACGCCCGTGCGGCGTAGAAGGTCTCAAGCAAAGGAGGAGAGGAATAGATCTTCCACGGGCCGTTCAAAAACTTCCATTTCAAGGCAGCGATTTCGATTTTACCGCTCCAGCGCGTGTGAAGAGTCTCAGACATCCTGACGTGCGGGGAAAGCGGCTGAGACGATATTCGGTAGGGCGGGATCGCCGAGCCCGCCGACTTGTCTCGACGGACGACTCGGCGTGCCATCCCTACCATCGCGTTTTGGGTCCAACCGTTTTCTTTGCTCCATCATTTTCTCTGGATGATGTCAGGATGTCTGAGTCTCTTTTCCTCGCCAATCTCTTCTGCTTTTGAGATACACTATACTTGTGGGGGGGGCTTTGGCACTCACTGCAAACAATGACGATATTCCTTGGATGCTTGAAAAGCGCACCCAGTCCGCAAACTTTTCCTTGAACTAAGCGATGGCATCCGAAACTGACGCCCGGATCATTGTTGACAGACTCCTGCGCGAGTCTGGGTGGGATATTGAGGACAAGTCCCAGGTATCGACCGAAGAGGCATCGGCTGACGGGCGGGCGGACTACTTGTTGAAGAACCAGCGCACGCAACCGCTGGCGGTCATTGAGACAAAACGGTTCGCGATTGATCCGTATTCCGCAAAGGAACAGGCGCGTGCCTACGCGGTGAGCCTCGGTGCGCCGTTCGTGATTCTCAGCAATGGACGGGAGCATTATTTCTGGGAATACGACACCGGCGACGCTCGCCCGATCATTGGCTTTCCTTCACGCGCCGACTTGGAGCGCCGCGCCAACCTGCGCCAGCATCGCGCCGGCTCGCTGCAAACGGCGCTCCATGCGATTCCGCTGCCCTCGCAATTTCGCTTCAAGGGAGAGGATGTCGAGACCCGGCCGTATCAGCTCCGTTGTTTGCAAGCCGGAGATGAGGCGTTGCTGGCCGGGCGGCGAAGGATGCTGTTTGAGATGGCGACGGGCACCGGCAAAACGCTTGCCATCGCCATGCTGATCAAGCGGTGGTTTCAAGCCGCCGTGTGTTCGCGCGTGCTGTTCCTTGCCGACCGCATCGAGCTCGCCAAGCAGGCGAAGGAAACTTTTGACGACTACCTCAAGGACCATCCGAGTGTGCTGCTCTATGGCGGCAAGCGGAGCCTCGAAGGCCAGATCGTCGTCGGCACGCTGGATACGATTGCCGGCCAAGTGGGTCCCGGCGGCTTCGGGCACGCCTATTTCGATCTGGTTGTGACGGACGAGTGCCACCGGTCCATTTACAACACCCATCGCGCCACCCTCGGCTACTTTGATTCGATTCACATCGGGCTTTCCGCCACGCCGAACCCCGGCGAACTCAGGTGGATCAACGACCACGAGCGCCAGCTCGTCCGGAGCACCTACATGTTTTTCGATTGCTGGGACAGCGCCTCGCAGCAGGGGCGGCCCACGTTCTCCTACGCGATCCAGGACGGAATCAAGGAAGGTTTTCTTTCGCCCTACCAGATTTATTTGGCCGAGTCGCGGCTCACGTTCGAGGGGGCGACATGGGAGGACGAGGAGATTGCATTCAGCGACTGGGGGCGCATTGCCGAGAGCGAGGACCGGCTCAAGCTCATCATTGACGAATACTTCCGTATCGAGGAGGAACGCCCGCAGCCACATCCCAGAAAAACCATCGTCTTTGCCGTGAGCGAGCGGCAGGCGGTGCTGCTGGAACGCCTTTTCAACAAACTCCTCCCGGATGCCGCCTGCCTGCGGATCGCCGAACAAACCGGCCTCTATCCGTCCGAGGTGCGCCAGGGGTTCGCCCAAAAAATCACCTGCTACTCGAACAACGGAAATCCCAAGCCGGTGATCGACCGCTTCAAATTCGATCCGCTGCCGGTGATTGCCGTGTCCGTGGACATGCTCGACACCGGCTACGACCACAAGGAAGTCGAAAACCTCGTGATGCTCCGCCCCACGACATCCGCCATCAAATACGCCCAGATGCGCGGTCGCGGCAGCCGCCTCTGCCCGCGGATCGGGAAAAATGGTTTTCTCATTTACGATTTCGTAAACAACACCGCGAATTTCGATGATCCGGGCGAGCAATACCACCGTCCGAGGCCGGTCGGCAAACGCCCCATGGGCGGCAGCACCGGCGACGATGAGGGCGAAATCGTTGACCCACCGCCGCCACCACCACCACCGCCGCCACCCCGCGAGTTCCGGCTGATCAAGGAAGGCTCGCTGGAAGATGAGTTTCGCAAACGCCAGTTGATCATTGTCGGACCCGACGGCCTGGAAATGGACCGCCAGCGGTATCAGGACCAGTGGGTGCGGCGGATTGAGGAGCTCCGCAACGTGGACCCGGTCGTGCGCAAGGTGATCGCCGGCGAGGAAGTCGCAGAGAACGAATGGGAGGAGCTTGCCCGGAAGCTGGATGCGCCGGAGTTCTGGTTCGATGAGTCCACCCTGCAGAAAGCCTTCGACCAACCGACCGGCTCGCTGAACGACTTCATCCGCGCCGCCCTCGGGCTTTACCAGTTCCCGACCCGCGAGCAGCGGGTCGAGCGCGCGTTCACCGCATGGGTGGCCGAGCACTCGGACAGCATCAATCCCGACCAGGCCCGCATGCTCTCGCTCCTTCGCAATGTGGTCCTCGCCTCGATCCGCGAGACAAAGTATGCGGTCATCGACACGAATGTTTTCGCCCGCGCGCCATTCACCCTGCTCGGTGGGCGCACCCGCATGGAGAGCCTCTTTGGCGGGCGGGACAAGCTCGTCTCGATCCTCGACGAGCTGAACCAGTTGATTTCCGCAGTCTGACCGCATGGACAATACCTCGCTCCAAAACCTCCTCAAACGTCTCTGCAAGGTGATGTGGGAAAGCAACGTCACCGACCCGCTCACCTACGTCACCCAGATCGCCTATCTCCTGTTCCTCAAAATGCTCGAGGAGATGGAAGCCGAGCAGACCGGGCCGACCAGGCACAGGCTGTTTGCCAAGGTGAAGCTTGGCGGGGAGACGGAGGACTTCGGCAAGCTCCGCTGGAGCGTCCTCACCTCGGACCCCGACAACGAGCGGATGCTGCGCACCCTGCGCGATCTCCTGCCGAAGCTCGCCCTGCACCCGGCGCTCTCGCCCGGCGCGCGGGCAATCTTCGACGATGCGCGTGTCGTCATCCCCGATGGGGCCACGCTCCGCCGCGCGGTGGACATCATCTCGCCGATCCATCTTCTGAGCGAGGATGCCGACGTGAAGGGCGACCTCTTCGAGACGCTATCCAGCGACCTCGGACAGCAGAAGCGCTCCGCTCAGTTCCGCACCCCGCGGCATCTCATCCGGGTGATCGTCGAAATGGTGGACCCGGAAATCGGGAAAACCGTGTGCGACTCCGCCTGCGGCACCGGCGGCTTCCTCATCGCCGCCTACGAACACATCCTCCTCGCGAATACCTCGCCCGACTTTGTCCGCGAAGTCTCCGCTCCGGGAGGACTGACCGTGAAGCGAGGGATCGGCGACAATCTCTCGCGCAGCCAGTGGGAATTTTTGCAGAAGCACACGATCCACGGGTTCGACGGCGAACAAACGTTCGTGCGCATGACGGCCATGAATGCGCTCCTCCACGGGTTCGACTACTCGCCCATCGTCCGGCGCGACTCCATCGGCGGCGGCGAAGACCGATGGGATGAAATGAAGTTCGACTTCATCCTCGAAAATCCCCCGTTCTCGGGAGCGGCCCAATCGCCCAAACGATCCCTGCGCGTCGAGAAGGGCGAAAAATACGTTCTCTTCCTCGCGGCCGCCCTGCGCAGCCTCAAGCCCGGCGGACGGGCGGGCATCGTCCTGCCGAACGGCATCCTCTTCGGTGACACCAACGCCCACGTCGAAGTCAAAAAGCGCCTCCTCGCCGAGTGCGATCTCCAGGCCGTCGTCAACCTGCCCAAGGGGATGTTCGAGCCTTACACGCCGAACAATACCTGTTTCCTCATCTTCCAGAAAACCGGGAAGCCGACCAAGGAAACGTGGTTCTACCGCGTTGAGGGTGATGGCTCGTCGTTAAGAAAGGCTAGGAAATTCGGACCCCAGTTCCGTAACGATTTCCCCGACCTTCTGAAAAAATGGCCGAAGCGCAAGGTCGAGGATGGCATCGCGTGGCGGGTCCCGGCGAAGCGGATTGTCGAGAACGGTTACAACCTCACTCTTGCCAGTCTCGGACTTGCTGAGACAGAGAAGGAGGAACACGACGATCCAGAGGACATCCTCGCCAGTGTGGCAGAAAAGGAACGGCGGATTCTGGAAATCGTTGAGGAAATGCGAGCGCTTGTGAAACCAAGGAAAGCATGAACGGTTGCCATTCCGCCACAGCAACTGCTGTGTCATTGCTCTCGATTGTGGAGTCAACACTCGGAGGAGTATGGGGGAACTCTATAGATGAGGCCGATGACGAGATGGTTCAGGCTCGCGTTGTTCGTGGTACCGAGTTCAAACACTGGAATGAGGAAAAAGGGAGAGGAGGTGCAATACGCGCCATAAACCCATCGAGCCTTGAAAAACGTCGCCTGAAAGTCGGGGATATTCTTATTGAGGTTTCGGGTGGTGGGCCAAAGCAACCTGTAGGACGTTGCCTGGTAGTGGATGACGAGGCATTAGCCGGTGATTTACCGTTGGTCTTTTCTAATTTCGTGCGCCGCATAAGGCTGAAGCAGCAAGCCATCCCACACTACGTAAGCATTTTTCTTTGGTATGCACATGCGACGGGTCTTACCGAACAGTTTCAGAACAACAGCACAAATCTGCGCAACCTTGATTTCAAAAGATTTCTTGCAGAAGTGAGTGTTCCGCTGCCGTCTTTGGCCGAGCAGCGGCGGCTGGTGAAGCGTATCGAAGGGTTAACGATGCGTGCGCAAGAACTTCGCTCGCTAAACGCTTCCCTTGTCGAGGACGCCGACCGCCTCCTCGAAGCCGACTACAAGCGCATCTGCCGCGATGCCCGGACCCAGCCGTTTGGAAAAGTCGCCAAGCTGGTCCGCCGCAGAGTAGAGATGCACCCGGACGAGAGCTATCCCGAAACCGGCATCCGCAGCTTCGGCAAAGGCACGTTCCACAAACCCGCTTTGACCGGACTCCAACTCGGCAACAAACGGGTCTTCCGCATTTGCACCGGCGATCTCGTTTTCATGAATGTCTTTGCGTGGGAGGGAGCGATTGCCGTCGCCAAGCCCGAAGATGAAGGGCGCGTTGCATCCCATCGTTTCATGATGCACGAAGTGGACCCCAAGTTGGCCACCGCCGAGTTCCTCTGCTACCATCTTCTCACCGATCACGGCTTGGAGCACATCCGCGCCGCCTCACCCGGTTCCGCAGGGCGCAACCGAACTCTCGGCATCACCAAGCTGCACGCCATCCCGGTCCCAATCCCACCCATCGAAGCCCAGCGACGGTTTTCCAAGCTCCATGCCTTGCGCGACAAGCTCCGCAAACTTCAAGCCGAGACAGAGTCCGAGTTGGCCGCCTTCACGCCCGCGCTCCTCGCGAAAGCATTTCGTGGGGAGTTGTAGCCGACATGCCCGCGAAGACGATCCAGATTTACCGGCTTGATGACAGCGAGCCGGATTTTTCCCGGCTGTTCCGGTTGTGGCGCGACTACCAGGAGTTTGAGGGGGAACTCGAATTCGATTTTTCGCTTTGTCCGTTCCTGGGACAAGGTGCCGTCGCGTTCCTTGGCGGCTTCGCGCGGCAACTGGAAGCCCGTGGATGCGCGGTGCGCTTTCTCGTGCCGACGTTGCGCCAGCCTGTGCGCGCAAACCTGGCACAGAACGGATTCTTGAGGAGCTTCGGCCATGCGGAGCAGCCGTGGGATGGGAACTCGATCCCCTACCGACAGGATGCGGAACAAGATCCCCGGGGCTTCGCAAACTACCTCGAACAAATGTGGCTCGGAAAAAATTGGGTCCGCGTGAGCGACGCATTGCGGAATGCGATTGTGAGCCGGTTGAGCGAGGCTTATTTGAATGTCTTCGACCACGCGAAGTCGGGGGTTGGCATTTGTTCCTGCGGCCAGCATTTTCCGACAAAGCACGAGCTGAAGCTGACGCTTGTTGATTTCGGCGTCGGCATCCCATCGAATGTCCGCCTGTTCTTTCTGGAGCAACACGGGATTGCCCCGGAGACCCTGCCCGCCGCCGCCTGCATGGAGTGGGCGTTCCAGAAGGGATCGAGCACCCGCCCCGGTGGCAGGGGGCTGGGGCTTGATCTGCTCCGCTCGTTTGTCGAGGTGAACGACGGCCAAATGGAAATCTTCAGCCACGACGGGCATGCCAAGGTGACAAAACAGGGGGTGGAATTCCGCACGCTCCCGGTGTATTTTGAAGGCACGCTGGTAAATATATTGCTTCGATGCGACGAAACTCATTACTGTCTGGCGTCTGAACGGGAGCATCCTTTCTAGCCACTATGAACATCCCTGTTTACGACCTGATCGGTGACGTGTGCATGACGTATGAGGACGGCGCACGGCTGCAAGAGACATTCCGCAAGGCATTCGAGGGCGGTGAGACCGTCGAGCTCGATTTCGCAAAAACGCGGATTTTTGTGACGCCGTTTTTCAACGCCTCGGTCGGCCCGTTGCTGGAAAAGTTTTCCAAGGACGAAGTGCGGGAGCGGTTGAAGTTCCTCAACCTTCCCCCCGCCGCCTTCGAGCCGCTGCGCCACTCGGTCGAGAACGCGGAGCGATATTACAACGATCCCGGTTACCGCGAGGCGCTCGACAAAGTCCTGGAGCATCTTGCTGAGGAAGCCTGATGCCGACGAATTTCGCGGTGCAGGCCCAAGTCGTCGATTTGCGGGCGGACACCCCGAAGCAGACCGATGTCTTTCTGGTGGATACGAATGTGTGGTTTTGGGCGTGCTATGGAAAGGCGGGGCTGAGTTTGCCCAGCCACCTCAGGCAAAAACTGACCGATTATCCCGGCTATCTCAGCCGTTGCGCGAGAAATGGTTTGGCGCTGCACTGGTGCGGGCTTTCATTTCCCGAGCTGGCGCATCAAATCGAAAAAACCGAACACGATATCTTTTGCCGGACTACGCCCGCTCCTGTGCCCAAGCCCAAGGAATTCCGTCACAATTTCTCTGTGGAAAGGCAGCGCGTGGTTCAAGAAATCCAGACTGCATGGCACGCGGTCGAAAGCATGGGCCGCCCGTTGCCGCACGACCTGGTCATTGACTCGGGAACAGTCACAACAGCCCTGCGCCACCTTTCCCAAATGGCGCTCGACGGATACGATCTCTTCGCCGTTCAAGCCATCAATGCTTCGGGCGTGACTCAAGTGATCTCAGACGATGGCGATTTTTGTCTTGTTCCGAACATCGTGCTTTTTACAGCCAACAGAAACGTCCTTCAGGCGGCACAGGCCCAGGGGAAATTGCTCGTCCGGTGAAACCATGGCCTCAGACCATTGATGATATTTTTTCACTTCGTGCGAATGTAGGAATATACAGAAGCTCAGACATCCTGATGCCATGCAGCGAAAATGATGGAGCGGGGAAAAAGGTTGCCCCAACCCTTGATGGCAGGGATGCCCCGCCGGGGCGTCCGTCGGGGGAAGTCGGCGGGTCCGGCGTTCCCGCCCCACCAATGATCGTCTCAGCCGATGTCCTTGCGCATCAGGATGTCTGAAGCCGGAGCCTGTGCGATCTTCGGCCCCGGCACCAAAATCCCCGAGTCCGCCAAGGAACTCATCGAAATCCTCAACGCCCGCGCGGCGCAGGTTCAGACGGAGGGCATCACACTCCCGCCGGCCACCGGCAAATAGGCGCCGGTGATGAATGCGGAGAGATCGATTTTCATCCCAGCGGGATGCCCAGGTCCCCGATCCGGCTCAGGGTGAGCCCGCTCAAAGCAGGGGTTTCGGCGGCCATCTGCCGGAAGACATCCTCGATCGAGGAGATTCCGTTCGAGCCGGAAACGGCCTGGATCAGGTCGCGGAGGATCTCCCAATCGTCACGGGCCTGGCCGGGGGGCTGGATCGCCTGGTTGAGCCTCTGCAGCCGACCCTTTACGTTGATCATCGAGCCGCGCTTTTCGGCCCAGGCGCTCGACGGGAACACGACCGTGGCGTGGGGAGTCGTCTTGTTTGAAAGAATCCCCATGACGACCAGCAGATCGAGGCCCTTCAGGGTCGCGTCGGCCACTCCGCACTCCACCGCGTCTTCCCCGAGGACAACGAGGCCGGTGATCAGCCCGCCCTCCACCGCCTTGACGATGGCGGGAAGTTTGCCGGTGGTCAGGCCGAGGAGTTTGGCCCCGGAGGTGTTCGGGTTGCCATCGTCGGAAACAAGGAACCCGTCGCCTTTTTGCGGGCGCGGAAGCACGTCGATGTTCCGGATTCCCAGCGCCTCCGCGAGCCGCCGCACCAGGAACAACTCCTCGTTCGTCATCCGCGCCGAGGCGATGATCGCCGTCTCGTCGGGCTTGCGGGATTTCAATTTTTCCGCAGCGGCCGCCAGCGCGAGCGACCATTTGGCCGGTGCTTCCTCCCTGCGGACGGATGGCTCCAGGAGGCGGTTGCCGCTGTGGAGGTAATGGAAATTCAAGCGGTGGCTGTCGGGCATCCAGCAGGAATTGACGGCGTCGTTTTCGCGCGGGGTGATCCGCTGGACGACGTTTTCGCGGCTGGAAATCAGGATGTTTGAGCCGGTGCCGCAACTGACATCGATGCTCTTGGTTTCCTTGAGGAACCAGACGCGCATCTTGAAACGGAAGTCCTTGCTCGTGAGGGCGCCCACCGGGCAGATGTCCACGGTGTTGAGCGAGTAGTTGCTGTCGAGCCGTTTTCCCGGATAGACCGAAAGCGTCGTGTGGCTGCCGCGGTTGAGGAAGCCGAGCACGTCGTCGTGCGCGATTTCCTGCATGAACCGGATGCAGCGCGAACACATGATGCAGCGCTCGTCGTCGAGGACGATCCGCTCGCCGAGATCCACGCGCTTCGGCTTCCTGACCTTCTCCTCGACGAAGCGGGACTCGCCCTTGCCGAACTCCACGGAAAATTCCTGCAGGCGGCACTCGCCGGCCTGGTCGCAGATCGGGCAGTCGAGCGGGTGGTTGATGAGGAGGAACTCCATCACGCCGTTCCGGCATTCCTCGACCATCGGGGATGACGTCTTCACACCCATGCCCTCCGAAATTTCGGTGGCGCACGAGATCGCGGGCCGGGGCCCCCAGGAAATCTCGGGGCGCCCATCCGCGCCCAGGACCGGCTTGCGGTCGGGCGTCATTTTCGGCATGCCCAGCTCGACGAGGCACATCCGGCAGTTGCCGGGCGAGCTGAGCTTCGGGTGGTAGCAATAATGCGGGATGAATTTCCCGCTCTTCATGCAGGCTTCGATGAGGCGGGTCCCCCTGGGAAACTGCTTCCACTCCCCATCCACCTGCACGTTGACCATTGTGACTTCCGTCGCCGTTCCGCTCATGATGAAATTTCCCCTACGAAAGGATCTTGATGTAAGACTTGGCGCGCAGCGTGTCGAGCCAGCGCTGCTGGGTTTTCATGCGCTCCTGCTGGATCAGGTTCTTTTCGATCTCGTCGCGGACCTCGGAGATCGGTTTGACGGAGGCGTTTTTCTTCGCCTCGACAAGGATGATGTAATACGAACCCGCGAGTTTCACGACCGGGCTGACCTGTCCGGGGCGGAGGGCGAATGCCACGCCGGAGAGCTGTTCGTTGAGGGTGTTCCGCTCGATCCAGCCCCAGTCGCCGCCGCTGTCGCGGGTTCCCTCGTCCTCGGAATACATCTCGGCCATGCGGGGAAATTCCGCGCCGGCCACGAGTTTTTGGCGGATCTCGTCGGCGGTCTGGGACTTGTTTTCGCCGCCGGGAACATCCGACCCCCTGCCCTCGCGCAGCACGATCATCCGGAGTTTGATCTGCTCTGGCAACATGTAGGACCCCTTGTTCTTGTTGTAGAAAGCCTGGATTTGCGTCGGCGAGATCACGAAGTCCTCGTTCACCTTCGCCTGCCGCATCGCCTGGACGACGATCTTGTCCTTCTCGATTTCCTTGAAGCGGGTCACCGTGTATCCCTGCGCCTGAAGCGTCCGCACAAAGGCCGCCCGGTCGCCGCCGAATTCCTCGCGGATGATCGTCTGCACGCGATCGTCCACCACGTAATCGGGGATGTTGGCACCCTTTTCCTGCATCTTGCGGAATTCCTGGATGATCAGTTGGCGGTCCACGAGGTCCTTCAGCGCCGCGAGACGCATCTCTTTGATTTTGTCGGCAAGCTCCGCGCCGGAGTAGACTTCCCGCAACGAGCGCTCCCGCGAACCGATCAGCTCGCGCACCTGCGAGATCGTGATCACATCCTTGTTTACGATCGCGGCGACCCCGTCAATGACCTCCGCCTGCTGGGCCATGACGGGAATCCGCGCCACCAGAAGGCAGAAGACGGCAATTAAATGGAAAAATCTCATCGGCTGGGCATCTTCTCCAAGAGGGAGAGGATCTCGCGCAAATTAGAATCAGGGCCGGATGCCGTCAAGCGGGGAAACCGGCCCCCGATCAGGATGAAACTGCCACCCCTCGTGAGCATGAGTTTGTCCCCGCGCACCTCGACCATCGGAATCCTCCTCCCCGAGGCCTCCAGGCGGATCGCGGCGAGGAGCAGCGCGTTCACGGCCGCCGGTGGCAGGGGGCCGAAACGATCCCTCCACATGGCCCCGAGCGCGTCAAGGTCCCCCCGGCCGGAGGCCTCGGCGACTTTCCGGTAGGCCTCGATCCGCATTTTTGCGTCGGGGATGTAGGCGGCGGGGACGAACGCCCCCGCGCAGCCGTCCGCCGCGAGGAACTCGGCTTCGTCGGTTTTCACGAAATCGAGCCTCAGAACGGCGGTTCCCCCGGCGGTCCGGTTTCCTTTGACGGCCTCAACCGCACGCTTGAGCAGCTTGCAGTAAAGATCGAAGCCCACCGCGACGATGTGCCCGCTCTGGGCGGTGCCGAGCAGGTTTCCCGCGCCCCGGATTTCGAGGTCGCGCATGGCGATTTTGAACCCCGACCCGAGGTCGGAATACTGTTTGATGGCGGAGACCCTCTTTCTCGCAGCCCCCACGGACATCAATTCCCTCGGCAGCAGGAGGAACGCATGCGCCTTGTGGATCGAGCGCCCGACCCGGCCGCGGAGCTGGTAGAGATCCGCCAGCCCGAACCGGTCCGCCCGGTCGATGATGATCGTGTTGGCGTTCGGGATATCGAGACCGCTCTCGATGATCGTGGTCGAAACGAGGACATCCGCCTTCCCCGCCACGAACGTGCGCATCACCGCCTCGAGTTCCTTTTCCTCCATCTGCCCGTGCCCGACAATGACCCTCGCCCCCCCGCAAAGCCCGCGGATCCGCGCCGCCGTGCGTTCGATGCTCTGGACCCGGTTGTGCAAAAAATAAACCTGGCCGCCGCGCGCGATCTCGCGGGTGACCGCGTCCCGGATGATCCGTTCGTCGTAGCCGCAGACGATCGTCTCGACGGGTTGGCGGTTCGGCGGCGGCGTTTCGATGAGCGACATGTCCCTCGCTCCCATCAGGGAGAGATACAGGGTTCTGGGGATCGGTGTCGCGGAAAGCGTCAGCACATCGACGAGGCGGAATTTTTCCTTGAGGGCATCCTTGTGTTTCACGCCGAACCGTTGCTCTTCGTCCACCACGACAAGGCCGAGGTTCTTGAAGGCGACGTCCGCCGAAATCACCCGGTGGGTGCCGATCACGATATCCACCCCGCCGGTGGCGAGCCCCGCAACGACTTTTTTTTGCTCCGCCACAGACCGGTATCGGCTCAGGAGCTCGATCGTCACCGGATACTCGCTCATCCGCTCCCGGAATGTCTCGAAATGCTGCTGGGCGAGCACGGTTGTCGGCGTGATCACCGCCGCCTGCCTCCCTCCGCTCACCGCCTTGAATGCCGCCCGGATCGCAACCTCGGTCTTGCCGAACCCGACATCCCCGCAGATCAGCCGGTCCATCGGGCGCACCGACTCCATGTCGGTCTTCGTTTCGGCGATCGCCCGGAGCTGGTCCCCGGTCTCGGTGAAAAGAAACGAACGCTCGAATTCCTGCTGCCAGTGGGTGTCCGGCGGGAATGCGTGGCCCACTCCGTTTTCCCGTTCGGCCTGGACCCGGAGCATGCGGGCCGCGTATTCATAAATTCCCTTCGTGGCCTTGGCCTTCGCCCGCTGCCAGCGTCCGTCGCCGAGTTCCGAGAGATCGGGGTGCCGCTTTCCGAGCCCCACATAACGGGAGATCTGCCACGCCTGGTCGAGCGGGACGTAAAGCCTGGCCTCGTGCGCAAATTCCAGTGCCAGGACCTCGCCGCCTCCGTCCGGGGATTGCCGGAGCCCCAGAAAGCGACCGATGCCGTGATCGAGGTGGACCACGAAATCGTCCTCCTCGAATTCCGAAAAATCCATCGCCGCCCGCCCGGACCGCACCCGGTCCCGCCGGAGTGCCGCCCGGTGCGCCCGCTGGCTCGCCGAGCGCCCGAGGATCTCCGCGTCGGCCAGCAGCGCCAGCTTCGCCCCCGGGCAGATGAACCCGCGTGTCGCCGGAACCGGCAGGAACTTCAGCCGCGAGGCGTCGAAATCAAAATCCGCCGCCAGTTCCCTGAACCGCTCGCTCTCGCCCTCGTTGTTGCAGGCAAACGCGATCTCCCACCCCTGCGCCGCCCAATCGCCGAGCTGGTCGAAGAACCGGCTGCGCTTGACCTCATCAAGGATCAGGTCACCGGCTCCGAACTCCGCAAACGGGACCGGGTAAAACGGGACCGACGATGTTTGGTCCGGAAGCGATCCGCCCCCCAGAAAAACCCCCTCCGGGGGACCGTCCGGCTCGACATCGATCACCGCGTCTTCCTCGTCGCGGAAATCCCGCAGCGCGGCTTCCTCCACGCCCCGCCTGGCCACGAGGATCTCAATGGCCCCGACCGATCCGACCGACCCCTGCGTGTCCAGGTCGAACTCGCGCAGGGAATCGATTTCCATGTCAAACCACTCGACCCGGAACGGACGCGGGGCCTGCCAGGAAAAAACATCGAGAATCCCGCCCCTCCTTGCAAACTGCCCGCGGGCGGTCACCTGTGGGGCCGGCTCGTAGCCCGCCTTTTCCAGCCGCGCGACCACGCGCTCGATCCCGATCTCCTGCTTGGTTTTCAGCGCGAAAATGCCCCGCGCCAGCACGCTTTTCGCCGGCACGCGGGAATCCCACTGGGCCCTGTGGATCACCACCACCTCGCCGCCGCCGGACCGCGAAAGCGCCCGCAGCAATTCGAGCCGCTCGGAAGCCGTCTCCGGGTCCGGCAGCGCGTCCCCCGACGGCATCTCCAGCTCCGGAAAAAGCCGCACCCTCGGGCACCACGCCGCCATCTCGGTGGCAAAATCCTCCTGCCGCCGGACATCCGGACACACGACCCACACGCGCCCGGCCAACCGCCCGGCCAACAGCGCCGCAACAAACGGCTGCGCCGACTCCGAGATCTCGCCGATCCCCCCGCCCGTCCGCACCTCGGAATCCAGCAGCCGCCGCAGCCCCACGTCCGCACCCGCGCGATCAACCAGCCAGTCGCCACCGCTCATGACAAGGGAAAGAAAATGACGGGCTAGTAGCGGAATTTCGGGCGGGGGACCGGCGTGGCATCCGGGGCGGGAATATTTTTCGGCATGATCTCGGGTTCCACATTCAAATCCGGGGGCGGAACATTCGGGTCGGGCAACGGCGTGTCATTGACCTGTGGGCCGGAATAGGGCGGGCCATTTCCCCCCCTCGGAAGCCCGCTCCGCTTTTTCGAGGCGGCGATCTCCGTCTCCTGCCTGACCTGCTCCGGAGGGCGCGGGGGCGCGACGGTCATGTTTTCATTCGCGACATACCCGGTGCGCAAATCCTCCAACTGGACGAGGCTGAACCCCATCTCCTTGCGGAGCAGTTTCACGCGTGTGTTGGCGCGCAGGGAGCTGTCCGCCCCCCGGCCCTGCTGGGGGCCCAGGCGATAAAACGGGCTGAAATCCCGGATCACCACGTATTCCGGAGCGACGTCGGGAGCGAAGGATTCCGTCGCGCATCCGCCGAGGAAAAACGCGGAGGGAAGAAGGATCGCGCAGCGCGCGGCGGCCTTGAAAACCCCCTGAAATCTTTTGGAACCGTCCGTCATTGGGCGAGGAATATGACGGGTCGGAAGAATTTCTGCAATACGCGGGATGATGAACCAAGTCCGACAGGCTGCTAGTCGCCGAAGAAATGGCGGCCGCTTTGTCCGGCCTCGGTTTGGTTGTCGACCTCCCAGTAGACGTCTTCGAAGATGCTCTCGGGCGCGGGGGCGTCGCTTTCCAGCGCGAACCGGGCCGCCTCGGCGACCTCCTGCTTGATCGAGGCGTCCAGCTCGTCGGCGGCTTCCTCGGTGACGACCTTTTCATCGACGAGGCGTTTGCGCCAGAGCCGGATCGGATCGTGGTGGGTCTTGTAGTGCTCGATCTCGTCCGCGCTGCGGTATTTTTTCGCGTTGGCGTCGGCAACCGAGTGCCCGTAGTAGCGGTAGGTGTCGACCTCGAGGACGAACGGGAGCGATTCCTCGTGCGCGCGCCGGATCGCGTTCCAGGTCTTTGCCCGGACCTCGTAGAGGTCCTCGCCGTTTGCGGCATCCCAGGCGATCCCGTAGCCCTCCGCGCGTTCGGCCAGGCAGTTCCTGATCGCTGACGACCGCTCCATGCTCGTCCCCATCGAGTATTGGTTGTTCTCGATCACGTAAATCACCGGCAGCTTCCAGAGCGCCGCGAGGTTGAGCGACTCGTGGTAGGACCCCTGGTTGACCGCCCCGTCTCCCAAAAAGCAAAGGCAGCACCCTTTCAGCCCCTGGTATTTCAGGCCATACGCCAGGCCGAGGCCGAGCGGAGTCTGGCCGGCGACGATCCCGTGGCCGCCCCAGTAATTCTTGTCGGGAGCGAAATAATGCATCGAACCGCCTTTCCCCCGGGAGCAACCGGTCGCCTTGCCGAGAAGCTCCGCCATGCAGGCCCCCATGTCCATCCCCACCGCCAGGGCATGGCCGTGGTCCCGGTAGGCCGTGATCACATGATCGTTTTTTCCCATCAGAGAGACCGTCCCCAAGGCAACGGCTTCCTGGCCGATGTAAAGATGGAGAAACCCGCCCATCTTGCCTTGGTTGTAATACTTCAGGGCCGTCTGCTCGAACCTCCGGATGCGCAGCATCCCCGCGAGAAAGCGGATTTTTTCCTCCGCGCCGAGGGATGCGTTGATTTCGGCCCCCGCATAATCGGCCGCAGCAGGCTCATCTTTGGTTTCGCTCATGAAAACTTGGTTTGATTTGTCCCCCGATCTCCGGCCATTGGCGAAGACGGACGGCAAACGGCAGAGACTCCTTCAGATCGCCCCCTGTTGCAATGAGGAAATTCACCGCCAGCGCGATGTTTTCATGGCACGGGGCTTGCTAATATCGCCTGTCGAAAAGATGATTTATGTTCCGTATAAGCCATGTCACCCCAGCTGCCCGTCGGTCGGTTTCTGTGGCATGGGCCTCCTGCCCATGCGTAACGATCCAGCAAGACATGGGCAGGGTGCCCACGCCGCAAGATGGCTTCCACAAAGCATCGGTTTGATCGCCCGCCCGGCAGGTCCGACCCCGAATATATTCCCGTGAAAAAAATCCTTTTTGTCCAGCATGGAGAGACAGACAAGCCCGGCCTCTTGGAGGAATCCCTGCTCGCAGGCCACATCGGGATCGATGTCACCCACCCGTATCTCGGCCAGCCCCTCCCGGCATCGCTCGTGGCGTTCGACGGGCTCGCTGTCGGTGGCGGAGCCCAAGGGGCCTACGAGGCGGACAAATACCCCTACCTCAGCCAGGAATGCCAGCTCATCCGGGAGGCGGCCCATGCCGGAAAACCGGTCCTCGGGCTCTGCCTCGGCGCCCAGTTGATGGCAGCCGCTCTCGGGGCTCCCGTCCGCCCGGGCGACCGGAGAGAGATCGGGTTCTTCCCCATAACCCTCGACCCGATCGCGAAATACGATCCGCTCCTATGCGATCTGCCGACGGATTTCGTGGCCACGCACTGGCACGGGGACGTGTTCGATCTCCCCGCCGCCGGCATGCGCCTCGCCTCCTCCGCCCTGACCCCGAACCAGCTCTTCCGTTACGGATGCGGACTCTACGGGCTCCAATTCCACCTGGAAATGACCCTCGAAATCTTCGAGGAAATGCTCGCGGGTTCCGATGATTACCTCATCGCGGCCGGAGCCGACCCCGAACAGCTCCGGCACGATGCCTGGCGGTTCCTGCCCCCGCTCCGCGAAACTGCGGAAAAAGTTTTCTCCCGCTGGGCGGCCATGCTGTGAGAAAATCCCATTGAGAACCCGCAGACCGGGTGCGAGAGTGCCTGCGGTGAACGCTGATCCAACCGATACAATCCTCGAGCCATTCTGGCGGACCGACGACGGGCGGACGCCGGACGAGCGGGCCGAGGCCTACGGGATCGACCTCTCGTTGCTCGAGGAAAATCTGAAGCTCACGCCGGAACAGAGGATCGACCAAAACCAGGCAGCCTGGGATCTTGCGATGAGCTTGCAGGGTCGACGCGACTGAGATGGAAAGTCTCAAGAAGCTCGTCCTCCGACTTGCGGCACATGATTGCCGGTTCGTGATCGCGGGGGGGTTCGGTGCGGTGGCATGGGGAGGTTCGCTTTTGACCCGCGATGTCGACATGGCGTGCGACATGTCACCGGAGAACCTTTGCCGGGTGTGGCAATCGCTGGAAGAGATCGCCCCCATCCACCGCATGACCCCCGAACGCCTGCCGTTCACGCGCGGGCAGGCCGAAAGAGGTGATCTCAAAAATCTCTGCCTTTCGACAAAACTCGGACAACTCGATCTGTTGGGCGAGATCAAAGGGATCGGGGACTTCGAGCGATGCTGGAAACACAGCGAACCCATCCGGATCTGTGGCGCGAAAATCCACGTGCTGACACTGGATGCCTTGATCCTTGCGAAACGTGCAATGGGCCGCCCCAGAGATCTTCATGCAGTCCTGGAATTGGAAGCCATCCGTGAGCGGCACCTCAGAGGCGGGCGCTGACTTAAGCGGCGACATTGGGGTGGGAACGGGGAGTTGCATCCCCGTTCCCACCCCAATCCGGACCCGGTGGGAACGGTTCGGCGAGCCCGCCGACTCTACGAAACACCCTTTTTTAATGAGTGACATTCAGTGAAAATTAGTGGTTCAACCGCAGAATTTGGGTTCATGGACCGGACGCCCGCACGAACCCCATCGCCCGCAGCTTTTTTGGGGACGAAAATCGCAAACAGATAACAAAAAATACATTACCTGCAACCAATTGGATTTCCGCTCCAGAGATCTCGTGATAGGTTGGTGGCGAACCTGAATCACCTCAACACCTGAAATCCCCAATGCACCAATGAAAACAAACACCCTCTCATTCCCTTCCGCATTCGTTGCAGCCCTGCTCGCCGCCATCGCTGCGCTCTCCTCCGCGAACGCGGCGGACCAGACCTACGACGACACGAACGTCAACAATGTCTGGGATCTGACCACGGCGAACTGGGTTTCGCCGACGGTTTGGGCGAACGGCAACAGCGCCATCTTTGGCGGGACCGGCGAGTCGGTGAATGTGGACGCCGCCATCAGCGCCGCCAGCATCACCTTCAACGTCGGCGGCTACACCATCGCCGACGGCGACAATAACGGTTCGCTCACGCTGACGGGGGCGACTGTGGTGACCGGATCCAACACCTCAGGAACCAACACGATCGGCGAAAACATCACGCTCTCCGGCGGCGGCACGAAAAACTTCCTGCAAAACGGGACAGGCACCTTGGCGCTCACGGGGATTATTTCGGAAAGCACCGCCGGGACGGCGGTGACCTACGCCCGCTCCGGCACAGCCGGCGCGCTTTTCACCGTCACCGGCCTCAACACTTACACAGGCACCACGTCGTTGAACGACGGCACACTTACGGTTTCGAGCATCGGGAGCACCACGGCTGCCGGTGCGCTCGGCCAAGGCACCACGCTCAATTTCGGCAGTGCCACCAGCTCCCGGACCGCGGCGTTGGTCTACACCGGCAACGGGGAAACCACCGATAAGGTGATCAATCTGGGGACGGGCTCTGGCGGACGAAGTATCGACACGACCGGAGCCACCGGCGGGTTGGTCTTTACTTCGGACACTACCATCAACGGAACGGGAGCGGCGGTTCTCACCCTTCTGGGAAACACCACAGGCAATGCGATTAACGGCAAGATCGTGGACCCCACCGGCTCCACCACAGGCGTCACCAAAGGCGGCGACGGCACCTGGGCGCTTGGCGGCGCGAACACCTACACGGGCACGACCACGGTATCTGCGGGCACGCTGCTCATCAACGGCAACGCGTCCAGCGCGACCGGAGCGGTCGCGGTGAACGTCGGCACGCTGGGCGGCAACGGGACCATCGGCGGCGATGTCACGATCGCCAATGTCACGACCGCCATCTTGGCCCCCGGCACGGCGGCTGATGCCACCGAGACCCTGGCCCTGAACACCAAGAACCTCACGTTTTCCGGTTCGAACTCCCAACTCAAACTCGACATCACCGGAACAGCCGCAGGGAGCTTCGACAGAGTCGTCGGCATCAACACCCTCGCGCAATTTGGCGCCATCACCTTCAACCTTACTGGCACCTACGGCACGGCCTCTTGGGACGTCCTCGACTTCACGGGCCTGCTCGCCAGCAGCCACTTCAGCACGATTGCACTGACGGGAACCTACGCCGGCAATCTCACTCGCGGGATCGGGCCCAGCAACACTTGGACCGGAAATGTCGGTGGCCAGGCATGGACCTACGAAGAAACAACCGGCGTGCTTGGGGTCGTCCCCGAGCCCTCGACGTGGGCGCTGCTGGCCTTCAGCCTGACGACCGTGATGGTCCTGCGCCGCCGCCGACGCACCCTGTAGAGGCCCTTGTGCCAAGGGCCTGTGAAAACGACAGGCGGTTGGCACAACCGCCTCTACATTGGGTTTCTTGCGTCTTCGTGTGAGTCTCCTGTTTTCCGAAAATGTCATTCGGTGGGGTATGACATTGGGCGGACGACATGCGCCGGGACGCCTCCCATCCGTTTCAGCGCGTTGATGCGCCCTCGCGGAAAACCTGGCCCCTCCGCATTCCTGCGGGAAAATCAGATTTCAAGGATCGCGATTTCTGGCAGCATCACCGGCTATGGCACATTCAAGACCAAGTTTCAAACTTCTCGGAAATTCAGAAACCACTTTCCCGGGCAGCCCGACGTCAAAAACGCTCGAGACCTTCACCAACCGCTTCCAGAAGCGCAGCTACTGGATTGATTTCGACTGCCCGGAGTTCACCTCGATGTGTCCGGTCACCGGGCAGCCCGATTTCGCATCCATCCACATCCGCTACGTGCCGGACGAGCTCTGCATCGAAAGCAAGTCCCTGAAGTTCTACCTGTCATCGTATCGGAACACCCGGAGCTTCAACGAGGAGATCGTCAACCGGATTCTCGAGGACCTCGTGGCCGTCTGCCATCCTCGCCGCATGGAGGTCCACGGAGAGTTTTCGCCTCGCGGCGGGGTCAGCGTGACGGTCGATGCGTCGTTCCCGGATTCCCTGGAGGAGAGCGCATGAAAACGGTCGTGCTTTTGAGCGGGGGGATGGATTCGGTCACCGCTCTCCACCATGCCAGGGAGAAGCACGAGGTCGTGGCGGCGATCAGCTTCCACTACGGATCCAAGCACAACGGACGGGAGATCCCGTTTGCGAAATGGCATGCGGGCCACCTCGGCATCCCTCATCTCGTCGTCCGACTGCCGTTCATCGGCGGGCAATTCGAGTCCTGCCTTCTCGAAAAGGGAGGGGAAATCCCAAAGGGGCACTACGAGGAGCAGTCGATGAAAAAAACCGTGGTCCCGTTTCGCAACGGCATCATGCTCTCGATTGCAGGGGGATTTGCGGAGAGCAGGGAGGCGGGCGGCCTCGTCATCGCCGCCCATGCGGGCGACCACGCGATCTACCCGGATTGCAGGGAGGATTTCATGCGGGCGATGGGCGATGCCCTCCGTCTCGGGACGTATGCGGAGGTCGATCTCATCCGCCCGTTCATCTCGATGACCAAGGCGGACATCGCCAGGCGCGGTCAAGAGCTCGGCGTCGATTTCTCCAAAACCTGGTCCTGCTACGTCGGCGGGGAGACCCACTGCGGCGCATGCGGCACCTGCGTCGAGCGCCGCGAGGCATTTCTCCTGGCCGGTGTGCCAGACCCCACGGTTTACATGTCCGCCGACCCACTGCCCCCGAAACCCGCCTCATGCTGATCTCCGAGATTTTTTACTCCCTCCAAGGCGAGGGCGAGCTGGCCGGTGTCCCGTCCGTCTTCATCCGGACCTCGGGGTGCAACCTCCGGTGCCGGTGGTGCGATACCCCCTACGCATCATGGGATCCCGGGGGCGGGGAGATGGGAGTGGAGAGGATTCTGGAGGAGGTGAAAAAATGGCCGGCCCGGCACGTCGTCCTGACCGGGGGCGAACCGATGATCGCCCGCGACATCCACGGCCTCGCCGCCGGGCTTCGCGACGCCGGATACCACATCACCATCGAGACGGCCGGAACGGTCGCCCCCGGCGGGATCGCGTGCGACCTCGCATCGATCAGCCCCAAATTCAGCAACTCGACACCTCTTGAAGGCAGCATCGATCCGGCATGGATCAAACGCCACGAGGGTTCCAGACACCGGCCGGACATCCTCGCCCAATGGATCGGGGAGTCCCCGTCCTACCAGATCAAGCTCGTTCTCGGCAGCGAGGAGGATGCGTCCGAGGCCCTCGGCATTTTGAAGCCGGAGCTTCCGGACGTGCCTCCCTGGAAGATCCATCTCATGCCCGAGGGGAAGGATCCGGAAACCCTCGGCAGCCGCGAAGGATGGCTGATCGACTTCTGCAAAAAATTCGGCTACCGCTACTGCTCCCGCCTCCAAATCCACCTTTTCGGAAACACCAGAGGAACCTGAATGCCCTACCGGATCTGCAAAACCATCGAAATGGAAAGCGGGCACATGCTCGCGCGCCATCCGGACAAGTGCCGTTTCCCGCACGGGCACAGCCGGAAGGTCGAGATTGTGATCGAGGCGGACGATCTGGATGCCGGCGGAATGGTCTGCGACTTCAAGGCTGTGAAGGATGCGGTGGGAGACTACCTTGAAACCTTCGACCACGCGCTCTGCGTGAATACGCAAGACCCGATGTTCGAGACGCTGAAGGCGGCCTACGGAGAGAGGGTGATCCCCTTTGCCGACACCGAGCCCACCACCGAGGTGCTGGCCAAGACGTTTTTTGATGCCTGCAAGAGGCACCTGACGGCATACGCCAGCCGGACCGACACCCGCTACAAACTCGCCCCCCGCATCCGGCTCGTCAGGGTGCGCGTGTGGGAAACCAGCTCGTCCTGGGCGGAATACGAAGCGTGAAGGATGCCAAACACATCCCAGGGATCGAACTCTGAGGATAATGCAGTGGATCTTCGGGAAGCGCTGCAATCTTCATTGCGGTCATCGCTTGCGAGGCGAATCTGACTCTCCTTTCCTCGCAGTCCAAGCACGAATCGACTTTTGGGAGATCCGAGAGTAGGGTCTCTGTAGCAAAACCTCAAAATCTGCCACAGACAGCATTGCCGCAAAACGGAATATTTTGCGGAACGGTGTGTTATTGTAACTTGTTTACAATAAAACAGTTATGGAGCATAGCCCGTTCACTCCCTTTCTGCCAAATCCGCCTCAAATCGCCATATTTGGACCCCAGACAGAAGTGCCAATTCCAGAAGCCGAACCCCGCTCCGCACCCTTTTTACCATTGGGCTCTTTTTGCTCGCCAAAAAACCTGTTGAAACAACGCTCTCCGTCTCAAAAGGAAAAACTCACATGAGGATGGGATGAGGTTGAAACCCTGACAGGCCAGAAGACCATGTCTGCCGCGCAGGGTCGCAAGCCCTCCCCAGAAGCCAGATCGGGATTCCCGTAGATTGAATTTACCATTGACGAGGTTGCATTTCCCTGCTCCCTTTTCGATTACATCCCTCCTGTTCGTGTATACGGCAGGATGCGGGGCCGCCCTTTCGAGGGCGGCCCCTGCTCATTTTTTGGGAAGGTTGTTCATGACCAAAGGTTCTCGTACCATGATTTATGTGGACGCCTTCAACCTCTATTACGGAGCGTTGAAGCGGTCTCCATACCGGTGGCTGAACCGTGAGTCTCTTTTCAGGAATGTCTTCCCGAAAAATGAGATTGTTGGCATCCGTTACTTCACGGCTCTGGTAAACGCACAGCCGGGCAACGTGGACCAACCGCAACGGCAGCAACTTTATCTCCGCGCACTCCGCACGCTTCCCCTCGTGACCATCATCAAAGGCCACTATCTCTGTCATCCAAAGACCATGCCGTTGGCGCATCCTCAACCAGGTGGAAAACGCTTCGCCGAGGTGCTCTTCACCGAAGAAAAGGGGTCCGATGTGAACCTCGCAAGCCATCTTTTGATGGATGGAGTGAAAAACCGTTACGATTGCGCCATTGTCGTCTCGGGAGATTCTGATCTCGCTACGCCGATCACCATGGTTCGCGAGGAACTGAAGAAAACCGTCGGGGTGCTTCTACCTCAAAGTATTGGCGGAGGCGCTCAGAAACAGCCAAGGAAATCGGCGAAACTTCGACAGGTCGCCTCATTTTTTCGCGAAGGCATCCGTTCTGGCGTGCTCTCAACGTCTCAATTTCCCAGCATGCTCACCGATACGGACGGCAGCTTTTCCAAACCTGCAAAATGGTGAGATTTGCGCTTGATTTGTGATGTCTTTTCCCAGAAACGGACAAACGATCTTACAGGGCGTTCCGAATTCACAATCGCCTGGAATTCCACAACAATGTCGCCGTGCCTCTGGTTCAACCATTTGGATATACGGGTAAGGTAGCCCTCCCCCTGCGCCGCACAACCGCCGACTCGATCGAAAAGGATCCCATTGAGAAACTCACCGATATTATCGCTGGAGATTTTGCATTCTACGAACCACTCTTTCTCCCGGTTTTGAACTCAGAAATCGCGGATGCAGGCCAACTCACATTCCGGGTGGTTGAACGCGTGCGGGAGAGATTCCATCCCGATGCAAGCTTTGCTTCAACCCTGAATGCCTGCGTTAACAAATCAACGTCCCCGGTGATCCTTGTTGAAGCTGGCTCCGCTGGGTGGAAAGCGCTATCGCGCGTGCAGTCGAACTGCGTTCGAATCTTTCGGCTTTGCCGAAACTCCATTTCGGAAGAAATGGAGCCTAGGGGATTCGAACCCCTGACCTCCTCAATGCCATTGAGGCGCTCTACCAACTGAGCTAAGACCCCGAACCTATTTTCAATGATATTCTTACAGAGACAGCAACCTGGCGGGCTGAGAAGTCGGAGTTCCAAATGCCTGACGTTCCGTGTGTCCGTCGATGTTCATCGAACGGCTTGTATTATGCACTCGGAAAACACGAGGGCAAACAAAACTTTCCATGCTGCGCGTGGTGCGGACGCGTTGGTTTTCCGTGTTCCGCCGCAGGAAAGCCGGCATCGGATTCAGTCTTTCCGTGGCCCGGAATTGCCTTCGTCGAGGTATTGGGTTTCGCCGACCGAGGATGTTTTCAAATACTGGTGCCAGCGGCCGTTTTCCGAGGACAGTGTGTTTTCCCGGACCGGACCGGCGGGGAACGGCGGGTTGCGGAGGGATTCGACGAGGATTCGCCCATCGATTTTGTGCGCCGGGGGGATGCCGAGAATCCACAGGACAGTCGGAGCGACATCGACGTTTCCCGAGGGCAGATCATCGACGAAACCCGCCCGGAAATCCGGGCCGTTCGCGATGAGGGTGTTGTGCATGTCGTAGGGGCTCAGCGAGCCGTGCATGCCCTGGCCCTGTTTTTTGACAGACGCGGCGTCGGCGACGATCAGGCCGTTCACGCCCGAGGCATTCGGGGAGGAATTCCATTGGAACGAGGCGACGACATCGGGGGCGTCCGGCGAGTTGATGCGCGCGGCGGCGAGATCAAATGTTCCCGGAAGGCCCGAGGAGGAGAAGATCACCCCGCAGAGTCCGCATTGCTGGAGGAACCCGACGAGCCGACGGGTGGTTTCCCTGTCGTGGTCGACCACGTAGAAAAAATCCGATCCGCCATTCGAGACGACGAGGATCTCCCCGGATTCCGGCGCGCGGGTGAATTTGCGCGTGGCGCGGAACCCTGCCTCGGCGAGCAGCCCGGCGGTGTCCACCGATTTGTCGATGGTGGAGAACCCGTGATCGCTGACGAGAAGGATGTCAGTTTTTTCCCGGACGCCCTTTTTCTCCAGCGCGTCGAGCAGGTCCTCGAGCAACTTGTCGTTTTCCCGGAGCGATGCCAGGGCCGGGGTGCTGCCGGGTTGGGAATCGTGCTGGGTGAAGTCCGGGTCGCTCATCCAGAGCAGGGTGAGCTTCGGGACCCCATCCTTCCAGAGGTTGCCGAGCAGGACTTGGACGGTCCACGCGTTTTGCGGAACGTCGGGGAACGTGGGTTTCTCCGGGAATTTTCCATGTGAACTCTCGATGTCGGCGAGCAACGACGGCGGCAGGGACTTTCCCGCAAAGACGTTTTGCGACTTCGCCGACGCACCTGTCGAACGGTCTCCCGAGCGGTCCGCAAGGACGGCCACAGGCTTGGTGCCGGCGACCATGGTGGGGAGGCCGACCGCTTGGACCATCTCGTAGATTGTCGGGACTGCGAGGTATTTCCCGCCGGTCAGTTCGTCCCCCCGCCGGATGGCTTCCAGCGATTCGGTCGCCACCGGCTCTGCCGGGTTGAGTTTCGGGCGGAATTCGCGGTTGCCGATGATCCCGCTGCCCGCCGGATACATGCCGGTGGCCAGCGCGGTTCCGTTGACTTCGGTCGTGCTCGGGTAGACGGCGTGATGGCGGCTGAAAAACGTGCCGCCCAGGCGGAGTTTTTCGAGTGTCGGCGTGTTGGAGGCATTGACCATGTCCGGGCGCAAGCCGTCCCAGACAACAATGACCGCGTGCTCCGCCTGCCCTGCGGCCGAAGCTGTTTGGCAGGGAATCCAAGGCACGGCCGCCAAACTGATTGCCAGGGCGGGGAGTCCGAGCAGGAAGGAGCGGGCAACGCCGACCCCTCCGGGAATCCTGCGATGCGGTGAAGAGCGAGTTTTTTTCATGGGAAGTTGGAGACCTATCTCAGCGCGATGGCGATCGCGCCAGTTGTTTGGGGCATTCACACGATCAGGGCTTTTTCTCCGTCCGGTAGTGGATGACCTTGACGTTTTGCATCGTCACGAGCCCGCCTCCGAGCATGTCGTCCAACACGGGCAGGAAGCCATTGATTTTTTCCGCCTCGTCCACCACCTCGATGATGACCGGCAGGTCCATCGACAGCTGGAGAATTTTTGATGTGTGGATGAGGCTGTTGGCTCCGAAGCCCATCGGGCTCCGGAGCACGGTGGCCCCGGCGAGCCCGATCTCGCGGATTTTGAGCACGAGGGCTTCGTAGAGCGGCTTGTGCTCCCACCGGTCGCTTTCGCCGATGAGGATTCTCAGCAGGACGGCATCTTCCTCGAGGTGTTTCATGGGATATTTATTTGTGGGTGAGCAGCGACACGAGAATGGTTCCGAGCCAGACGAAAGCGAGACATGCCACGACCGAAAGCACGATGTTGAGCGCTGCGTAGAGCCACTCCCCGTCGGACATCAGGCTGATTGTCTGCAGGCCGAAAGACGAGAAGGTCGTGAACCCGCCGAGGATGCCGATCATGACGAACTGGCGGACCAGCGGGGATGTCATGATCATGCCGTCGGGACCGGTCAGCGCCGAGAAAACCCCGATCGCCAGGCAGCCCAGCGCGTTGACCGCCAACGTCCCGACGGGGAACGTCTCCCCCCAGCGCATCGCGCAGAACAGCGACAGCCACAACCGGGCGGCGCTGCCCAGGGCACCGCCGACCATCACCACGATGTAGGAAAGGAACATGGCCGGATGAGGGTTTGCATCGGGAAGTCCGGAAGGATTTCCGATGCGGGATGATCCGGCAATAAAAAAGCCTGCGATCGTTCCCGCTTTTCGGAGGACGGGGCCGTCCCGCCGGAACCTACTTGCCCGGTTCGTTTTTGAGAGCGCCCTCCATCTCGCGGATGTTTTCCCGGAGCGCTTCCGGGCAGTCCGCTTTCTGCTTCTCGACACGTGCCACGATGGCCTTGACCGTATTTTTCATCTGGTCGATGGCGGTGGATTTGAGAAGCCCGGCCATGCCCGAGCCGGGAGTGACAAGATTGGTGTAACGGATCACCGAGCCGCCTTTCCAGCGCTCGATCCTCAGGCTCCCGTCGCTGGCTTTGGTCTGGAGCGCCTTGACCAGGCTCCACGTGACAAGGTATCCGCCATCGGGTTCGCCCGCCAGGGTGTTGCGGACGGTGTAATATTCGTCTGGAAGGATCGGGACATCGATCCCGTAGTCCACCTCGGCCACACACGGCGTCACCTGGCGGGAGATGTCGGATTTGATGACTTTGGGCACGTAGGCTTTCGCGTTTTTGTAGTCGCAAAAAACCGCCGCGACCTGTTCGGGCGTCGCGTCGACCTTCTGGTAGATCCGGACTTTCGGCCACGGGTGGGCCGCGACGTCCTGGAGCAGGGACACCTGTCCGCCACGCGCGACTTCCTCGATCTGCGCGGCATCCAGGTCCTCGAGAATTGAAGCGGCCAGCAGGGCCGGGCAGAGGAGGAGGAACAGGCACAGGGGCTTCATGTCAGCAGGAAAGAAAGCGAGGAAGCCCCCGGGCGCAAGTCGTCAAAAAAATTTCCTGTGGCGCGGGTGCCAGCGCCAGCCGGAAGGCTGCGAACCGGGGCCCGGACGCCGGGTCGGCGGAGCCGGGGGGCGGTCTCAGCGCACGACGCGCGCGCCGCCGCCGCCCATGATTTTTTCGACCTCTTTCACCGTGGCCATCGAGGTGTCGCCGGGGGTGGTCATGGCCAGTGCCCCGTGGGCGGCCCCGTATTCCACCGCCTTTTGCGGGTCGCCGTCGGTCAGAAACCCGTAGACGAGACCGGAGGCGAAGCTGTCGCCGCCGCCGACGCGGTCCATGATTTCCAATGCGGGGTAGTGGCGGGACTGGTAGAATTCCCCGGCGTGCCAGACGATCGCCCCCCAATCGTTGACGGTGGCGGATTTGACCGTGCGCAGGGTGGTTGCGGTGACGGCGAAATTCGGGAATTCCTTGACCGCCTGGCCGATCATGCGTTTGAAGCTGTCGATTTCGATGGAGGAGATGTTTTCATCGACGCCCTCAACCTCGAACCCGAGGCACGCGGTGAAATCCTCCTCGTTGCCGATCATCACATCGACGGATTTCGCGATTTCGCGGTTCACTTCCTGCGCCTTTTTCTGGCCGCCGATGGATTTCCAGAGCGAGGGCCGGTAGTTGAGGTCGTAGGAAACGATGGTGCCATGTTTTTTTGCCGCCTTCACCGCTTCGATGACAACGCCCGGCGTGGTTTCGGAGAGGGCTGCATAAATCCCGCCGGTGTGGAACCAGCGCGCGCCGAGCCTCCCGAAGATTTCGTCCCAGGGGATGTCGCCAGGCCTGATCTGCGAGGCGGCGGTCATGCCGCGGTCGGGCACTCCGACGGCCCCGCGGATGCCGAACCCGCGTTCGGTGAAATTGAGGCCGTTGCGCACGGTGCGCCCGATGCCGTCGTAGGGTTTCCACTGGATGAAACGGGTGTCGACCCCGCCCTGCATGATGAAATCCTCGATCAGGTGCCCGACTTCGTTGTCCGCGAACGCCGTGACGACCGCGGTGGCCAGCCCGAAACATTTGCGCAGCCCGCGCGCGACATTGTATTCGCCGCCGCCCTCCCACGCGGTGAACTGGCGGGCGGTGCGCACCCGCCCCTCCCCGGGGTCGAGGCGGAGCATGATTTCTCCGAGGGAAACGAGGTCGTAATGGCAGTCTTTGGCGTCGCGGATGGTGAGGCTCATGGTGGTGTGGGTTTTAAATTTCGACGGTCTTCAGGGAGGCGACATCCCAGCGGGCGGCCCCGCATCCGGCGGCGATTTCCGCGAAGGCCTCCAGCTCGGCGGGCGTGAAGAGCAGCCCGCCGTGACGCGCGGACAATTCGCCCGCTTCCGCCTCGATCTGGCCGGGCAGCAGGCAGCGCCCGTTGCCGTGTCCGAGCACATCGCCCAAAACGGCCCGGACGTTCTCCGCCTGCGAGCGGCCTTTGGCGAACGATCCGGCGGACAGGGATTCGGGGTGGATGACCTGGAAGAAAAATGTGGAGGCGTGTTTTTCGCCGTCGTCCTTCGCGTATCCCCGAATGGTGGGGAGCGAGCCGCCGATGAACGCGGCGTAGAGCTCGTCGATGAGGCCGAGGCCGTAGCCTTTGTGGGCGCCGAACGGGAGGAGTGCGGCGGCGGCGTTGGGGTCGGTGGTTTCCTTTCCGTCGGAATCCACGGCCGATCCGGGCGGGAGTCGTTTGCCCTCGCGCTGGAACTGCTGCACGCGACCCATCGCCACGGTGGAGGTCGCCCAGTCGATCACGATGGGAAATCCGACGGCCCCGGTGGTGGGGAACCCCCAGGAATGCGGGTTCGTTCCGAGCGTCGGATGTTTGCCGCCAAACGGCACGACTTCCGCGATGGCTGCGGTGCAGTTCGTGTAGGCGATGTATCCGCGCCGCGCGGCTTCCATGACGTATCCGCCGCCCCAGAGGTAGTGGGTGGCGTTGTCGACGCTGACCGTTCCGGTGCCGAACTCGTCGGCCAGCCGGATGCATTCCTCGATGGCCCGGTAGGCGACCGCCTGGCCGAGTTTGTGGTGTGCGTCCCAGACTTTTGCGGCCTTGAAGCGCGAGGGCCTTTCTTCGATCTGCGCGCCGGGGACCCATCCGCCGGTCCGGCTTCCGAACAGCTCGTCGAGATGCAGCGCCTTGATGGCGTTGTGCGTGCGGATCCCGTGGCGGGCTGCGTTTTCGCAGAAGCGCGTGGCGTCGGCGGCTTCATCCGGCAGGTAGCCGCGCTTCTCGAAGGCCGCCTGGACGAGGGTGTTGTGAAGTTCGACCGGAACGATGTGGCAGATCTGGGACATTCGCTTGTTCCCGGACTTAAATATCGTGCTGCCGGTGGTCGCCAACCCACTCGTAGTGGAAAAATTTTCCGCGAGGGCAGTCGGTGCGCTCGTAGGTGTGGGCGCCGAAGTAATCGCGCTGGGCCTGGAGCAGGTTTGCCGGGAGCCGGGCGCTGCGGTAGCTGTCGAAGTAGGCGAGCGACGCGGAGAACGCGGGGATCGCCAGGCCGGAGAGAGCGGCCTCGGCCACGATCTTGCGCCAATTGTGCTGTGTGCGCACCACGATGTCCTTGAAATATGGGTCGAGGAGGAGGTTCGGCAGCGCGGGGTCGCGGTCGAAAGCCTCCTTGATGCGCTGGAGGAACCGCGCGCGGATGATGCAGCCGCCGCGCCAGATCATCGAGATCTCGCCGAAGTGGAGGTTCCACTTCTGTTCCTCCGAGGCGGCGCGCATGAGCGCGAACCCCTGCGCATACGAACAGATTTTCGACGCATACAACGAGTCGCGCACCGCCTCGACGAGCGCGGCCTTGTCCCCGGTGAACGCCGGTTTTTCCGGTCCGGCGAGCTGGCCCGAGGCGGCCAGGCGTTCCTCCTTGATGGCGGAGATGCAGCGGGCGAAGACCGCCTCGGACATCGTCGAGGCGGGGATCCCCATGTCGAGCGCGGAGTTGATGGTCCATTTTCCCGTGCCCTTTTGTCCGGCGCGGTCCATGATCACGTCCACCAGCGGAGCTCCGGTGACCGGGTCCTCGGTGCCGAGAATGTTCGCCGTGATCTCGATGAGGAACGAGTCGAGGTCGCCCTTGTTCCAGTCCTGGAATGTCCGGTGCAACTCCTCCTGGGTGAGGCCGACGCCGTTGCGCAGGATGTTGTAGGCCTCGCAGATGAGCTGCATGTCCCCGTATTCAATCCCGTTGTGGATCATTTTGACGTAGTGACCGGCACCGTTCGGCCCGATGTGGGCCGTGCAGGGCACGCCGCCCGCGACCGGCTTTCCGGGGGCCGCGCCTTCCAGCGGCTTGCCGGTCGCGGCATCGACCTTTGCAGCGATGGCCGTCCAGACGGGTTCGAGTTCTTTCCAGGCATCAAGGTCGCCGCCCGGCATGAGCGACGGGCCGAATCGTGCCCCCTCCTCGCCGCCGGAAACACCCGAGCCGATGAAGCGGAGGCCGCGGGCGCCGATGGCCGCCTCGCGGCGCACCGTGTCGGTCCAGAGCGAGTTGCCGCCGTCGATGATGATGTCGCCCGCTTCGAGCAGCGGGACCAAACCGTCGATCACCGCGTCCGTGCCTTTGCCCGCCTGGACGAGGAGGATGATTTTGCGCGGGCGTTTCAGCGACGCCACAAATTCCCCGAGCGTGGGGAAGCCGACGAGCCCGCCGGGAGTGTCCGGGTTCGCGGAGACGAATTCCTCCGTCCTGCCCGTGGTGCGGTTGTAGACCGAGATGCGGAAGCCATGATCCGCGATGTTGAGGGCGAGGTTCTGGCCCATGACGGCCAGACCGATCAATCCGATGTCCGAGTGGTTCATAAAGCGGTGTTCCAAATTTTGTTGGCCTGCGCGAGCGGCGGACGTCCCTCGAGGACGGCGATGAGGTTTTCGACCGATTTTGTCGCCTGGCGGACGACGCTTTCGTAGGTGCGCGACCCGATGTGGGGGGTGATGATGGCGCGCTCGCTGCGGAGCAGGGGGTGGTCGGCGGGCGGGGGTTCTTCGTCGAGCACGTCGGCCCCGTAGCCGAGGAGCTTCCCGCTCGCGAGCCCGTCCACGATGGCCTGGTTGTCGACGATTTCGCCGCGCGCGCAGTTCAGCACGACCGCGCCGTCTTTCATCGCGGCGATGCGGGGGGCGTCGATGAGGTGGCGGGTTTCATCGGTCAGATTCGTGTGGAGGGTGATCACGTCGGATTTGCGGATCAGGGCATCGATGTCCGGCGCGCGCTCGACGCCGTGCTGCGCCGCGAACGCTTCGTCCCAATAAACATCGTGGCCGACGACTTCCATGCCGAACGCGCGCGCCCGGACGGCCACCTCGCGCCCGATGCGCCCGAGGCCGACGACGCCGATGGTTTTTCCGGCGAGCTCGTGGCCGGTGAGGCGTTTCCAGTTCCCGGATTTCACGTGATTCACCTCCGCGACCAAGTTGCGGTAGATGGCGAGCAGGAGGCCGAACGTGTGCTCGGCGACGGTGGTGTGGTTGACGCCGGGAGTGAAGCAGACCGGGATTTTCAGGCTGGTCGCCGCCGCCACGTCGATCTTGTCGAGCCCGATGCCGTATTTGCTGAGCACCTTCAGCCGCGGCAGGCATTTCTCGAGCACCGGGCGCGTGTAGGCGTCGTCCCCGCACAGGATGCCGTCGAATTCGCCGACAAGCTCCAGCATTTTCGCCTCGGGCAGCGGGCCGCGTGCATGGGCGATTTCGTAGCCTTTCGATTCCAGGAGCGCGTGGTGGGATCCGGGGGTATCTTGGAAGGAAGTCGTGGTGACGAGGACGCTTTTCATGGAAAACAAGGGTCTCGAAAATAGAAACTCAGCCAAAAGGGTAAAGGAAAAACTTCCATTACCCAACACGTGATGGGGCGGGGCCTGATGCGCGGGGGTGCCGCATGGTGGCGGACGGACTGGTCGCCCTCAAATTGTCTCCCGCCCGGGCGCCCTCGAATCTTTTCCGGAAAATTCCTCTTGCTTTGATCCGATACTGCTGTCCCCAGATTACCTGTAAAACGACGATGAATCCTCCGGCATTTCAAGACTCGGCGCTGGTGATCGCCGGGCATGGCTCGACGCGGAACCCGGACTCGTGTCTGCCGACCTTGGCGCACGCGGAGACGATCCGGAAGCGGGGGATCTTCGCGGATGTGGTGGCGTGCTTTTGGAAGCAGGAGCCTTCGTTTCGCGAGGCGTTGCGGATGGCGAGGGGCCGGGAAATCTACGTGGTTCCGAATTTCATCAGCGAGGGGTATTTCACAAGGACCGTGATCCCGAGGGAAATGGGGCTGGAGGGACGGGTGACGATCCGCGGCGGGAGGACGCTCAAATACTGCGCGCCGGCGGGGAGCCATCCGCGCATGACGGAACTCCTGGTGGCCGAGGCCCGGTCGGTGGCTCCCCGCGTCCCCCCGGAGGAGACGAGCCTGTTGCTCGTCGGGCACGGGACAAGCCTGGATGCCAACTCGGCCGAAGCGGCGAGATTCCAGGCCGGGGCGATTTCAAAAACGGGCGGCTATGCCGAGGTTTCGGCGGCTTTCATGGAAGAGCCCCCGCGGGTTGCGGATTGGGATAAGCTCACCTCGCAGCCGAATGTGGTCGTGGTGCCGTTTTTCATTTCGGACGGGATGCACAGCTACCAGGACATCCCGGTGCTGCTCGGCATCCGCAGCGAGCCGGGAAGGCCTGCGAGCCAGGCGGAAGTCTTCCGTCACAACCCGCATGAGCTGCGCGGGAGGCGGCTCTACTACGGCGCGGCGATCGGGGCGGATCCCGGGTTCGCGGACATCATCCTCGATCAGGTCCTCGCCTTTCAGATGCCCTCCGGGTAAACTTTTCCCATGATCCGGTTTCCACTCCCCCTGCCCGCCATCGATCCCGTTCGCGGGCGGGATGCCCGCGCTCCGTGGGCAGCAGAGTGAACCGCATTGGAACTAGCCCTTGCGCGGGGCCGATCCCGCGTTCCATTTGCTGATCAGCTTGTCGAACCGTTTCGAGCGGTTGGCGTAGGACGGGTATCTGGAGTTGCCGGTTTCCGGTTTGAAGCGCCAGTGTTTATACGACCAGAGCCAGCATTCGGGGTGCTCGTGGATGCCGGGCTCGAGGGCGTTCCAGCAGCGCTGGACGATGTCCTGCGGGTCGGCGTCCGGCGCGCATTCGATCGGCGCGTGGTGGATGATGCGGTATTTTCCCGATGGCCCGGGGCGGCATTCGACCGGGACGATGGCGGCTCCGGTCCTTTGCGCGAGGGCCGCGTGGGTCTGGGTGACGCTGGAGAGCAGGCCGCCGAAGGTGTCGATGAGGACGCTGCCCTCGCGGGGATCGAGGTTCAGGTCGCAGAGCATGCCGAATTTTCCGCCGCCTTTGAGGTATTTGAGCATGCGGAGCATCGCGCGTTCCTGCGGGATGACCTGGTTGCCGGTGCTGGCGCGCAGGCGGTCGAATACCGGGCCGAGCAGCGGGTTCTTGAAGCGCTGGGCGATGACCGGTCCGGGGCTGATCGAGTAGGCGCCCGCGAGGGCGAGCCATTCGAAATTTCCGAAGTGAAAGCACGCGTAGATCGCCGGACGCTTCGGATCTTTGCGCACGTAATCCGCGTCCCAGCCCTCGAAGACGACGTGGCGGTCGAAGAATTTTTCATCCATGTTCGGGGCCCAGAAGAGCTCGAACATCGTGCGTGCGAAGGTGACGTAGGAACCGCGGGCGATCCGCGACTTCTGCGCAGCGGAAAATTTTCCCGGGAACGCGGCCTCGATATTTTCCAGCGCGACCGAGTGGCCGCGCAGGTCGAGCCAGAAGACGAGCGAACCGAGTGCCTTGGCAAGCGGGGGCAGGAAGTCGAACGGAAGCCGCGCGACGAACCAGGCGCTCGCCACGAGCCCGGCGTATTCGATTCGTTCACGCATGGAGGGAGAGATCATTGGATGCTGTGCAAAAATGCCATGGCAGGGTCACTCCACCGCCAGACGCGCGTCGGTTGATCCGGCCAGGAAGCGGGCGCACACGATGTTCCCGTCCCGCCCCTCACCGGAGTTCTTTGAACCCGGATCCAGCGATTCCTGACGCAGGTCCTGCAGAGAAAAGCGGTTTCCGGGTTGAATTGATCTCATGGATTCAGAAAATACACACCCGCCTCCCCTCTTTCCATCCTCTTTCGCGAGCTTGCCGCTTTTGAACAGCCCTACAGTTCTCCGGAGGATGGAGTTCCTGCTCCGTCATCCTCTCGTGAACGCGGCAGGAGTTGCATTCTCCGGGGCGGCCGCGAACAAAATAGAATGCCGGAATTGACATAAATATGCTTTTATGTGAACTTGCGCTCATGCGAACAACCTTGGATTTGCCAGATCCACTTTTCCGTGAGATGAAAGCCCGGGCTGCCCGGCAGGGCGTGAAGATGAGGGAACTAGTCGCCACGTTCATCGAGGCCGGGCTGAGAAGCGGAAGCCCGGTCGTTGCCTCGACCCGCAGCCCCCTGCCAATCGCGCGACGGGCGACAGGCAAGACGATCCGCGCACTCGACAACGCGCGAATCGCCAAAATCCTCGACGCCGAAGATGCCTGACCTGCCCGACATCAATGTCTGGCTCGCCCTCGCCTGCGAGGACCACCAGCACCACCTTCGCGCCCGCCGGTATTGGGAACGTGAAAGCGCGCCGCAACTCGCCTTCTGCCGCGTGACCATGCTCGGCCTGCTGCGTCTCGCCACCAATGCCACCATCATGCAAAACCGCCCGTTTCTCGCGGCGGAGGCATGGAAAATCTACCGCGACTTTCTCGCCCTCCCCGAGGTGGGGTTTCTTGCGGAACCCGCCGGCATCGAACACCAGTTCGCCGCCTACACCGACGGCTTTCCCGCCAACCGCTGGACCGATGCCTACCTCGCCGCCTTCGCCCACACCACCGGCTGCCGGATCGTCTCGTTTGACCGGGATTTCAGGAAATTCCCGGAACTGGAATTCCTCCACCTCAAGCCCGCACCGCACGCTCAGCGTTAAATCCCTCCCGCTTCTATCCAGATAATATCAATATTAAATCTGGGTGGCTGATTGACTCAAGTGACTGCAATGGATGGACAAAATTCTCATCGAAAAGCTCGGCAACACCACAACCCGTGGTGCTCGCTGGACTCAATCAGCCTGCCAGATACCATAAAGCCCTTTCTGTAACAGTCACATACATCGACAAATTGAAGGCTGGTGGAGGGGGCAACGCAAGCAGCATGGCTGAGTATCAACAGGCCCTCCAAATCATTAAGCAGTTGAAGGACATGACCGGACCCTCCACACCCAAAGACCGGCGGCGAATTCCGAACCAGAACCGCTACGAAGTCCAAGTCAACCAGTGACCATCTGCAACAAGGTGTTCTACGGGACCCGCTCTCAAGTCCTGATGATGCTCTACTTCGCGCTCTCGCGGAAGCCAGGCAGAACCCGTCAGGACACCGTCGATTACATCGCCGGGGAGAGTTGGTTTGCCCATGAGTCCGAAGATTTCAAAAAATACCCTTTTGCCGGGACGAACGAGGACCGCTGGCGAATCCTCATTGCCTTTGGCCGCATGGATGCCGCCAAGCACAAGCCCGAACCGCACGTCTTTTCAAATTGGAATAGCTGGGAGCTAAATCGCGACGGGGTGGAAGAGTTCGACCGTTGCCTTTCGTATTTCCGGCTTGGCAATGGCGACGTGGCCAAAGGTTATCTCTGGACTCCCGTTTTCAAGAAGCTCCTCGACCCCAAGTATGCGGAGACGGCGGCGGACAAGAAGAGACCCCTCACCATTTACCAAGGGTTCGAGGCTTCCATCCAACGGGCTAGGAAGAAGATGATTCTGGACTCTCTCTGAGCAAGGCAGAAAGGGGCGGGCCTATAATTTAAATATTCTGCCGGTGGTGATTTCCAGAAAGGCAGAAGGGGTACCAGCAGCTATTTTCTATCCGCAGGCGGAAACTCGCACTGCAACGGTTTTCCTTTGCTTGTTCGATAAACCGTGAAATCCGTGCGGTCCACGGTCAAAATCGTGGCAGATCCTTCGCGGTGGGTCTCGTAAAGCCGCACGAGACAGGCATCGGCCAGATCCATCGGTTGGTCGGCATACTTGGTGCAGAACTGGCTGATGTGGCGGGCCTCGCGTTGCAGATCAAACCGACACACGATCAATTTCTGGTCGATGGCCTCCATCAGGCGCACGGACGAGCCCAGAAGGTGAGAGGCCTCGGTAATCACGGCCTCGCAAGTCACCAGCGGGAGCGGCAGCCGCCCCAGCAATTCCTCGGCCCAGGACTTGTATTTTGGTTCCCGGCGGGCAAAAGCGCTCACCAGCGGCCCGGTATCCACCAGATACGTCATGCGGCTCATTTCTTCATGGAGCGTCGCACCGCGGCATTCGTGGGCGCGGAAACGTCAACAGGCACAGACCCAAAAAAGCCGGAAAGAGGGGAGGAAGGGCGGGGCGAGACTGCATTCATTTTGCCCCGGATTGCCTGGCGGACAAATTCGTTGACGCTTCCTCCCTGCCGGGCGGCCATTTCAAACAACGCCCGCTTGTCTTCGGACGGAAGACGGATCGACAGTGTTTCGCTCATGAGTTGTATGTCACACATTCTTTCCTTGTTGTCAATCAGGCATTCTGCCGACACGCCAGTTTCCGATGCGCGGGCGGGATGCTCGTGCCGCAGTTTTGCCGTGTGAGGCGGACTGCGGCTACGCCCGCTCGATGCGGGGGAAGACCGGAACCGGTTCCCCCAGTTGATGGCCGTCGGCAAGGAGGCCCCACGCGCATTGGGACAGGCTCACAGGATGGTCCCAGGCCAGTTGGGAGCGAATGGCCGCAGCCGATTCCGGGATGATCGGAGTGATCAGGATCGAGACGACCCGCAGGGCCTCCGCCAGAGAATAGAGCACCTCGTCGAGTTTTCCCGCGGACGCGGGATCCTTCGCGAGTTTCCACGGGGCCGACTCTTCGACGTAGGCGTTGCAGCGGACGATGATCTCCCACGCGGATTCAATGGCGGCATGGACTTCATAGACGTCCATCCGGCGCGAGTAGGCCGCACATTTTTCCGCGACGAGCGGCGCGAGCGGGGAGCCCGCCTTTTTCAAAATTCCGGTCCGGTAGCGCTTGGCCATGCTGAGCGTGCGGTTGAGCAGGTTGCCGAGGCTGTTGGCGAGGTCGGTGTTGTAGCGCTGGACGAGGCGTTCCTTGCTGAAATCCGCATCCCTGCCCGTGGCGATGTCGCTCAGGAGATAAAATCTCGTGGCCGCGACGCCGAACGTGTCCGCAAGCACGGCGGGATCCACGATGTTGCCCTCGCTCTTGCTCATTTTCGAGCCGCCGATGTTCCACCATCCGTGGACAAGCAGCGTCGGGATTTCCTCGTCCGTGAACCCGCAGGCCCTGAGCATGATCGGCCAGTAAATCCCATGCGGCGGAACGAGGATGTCCTTGCCGATGACGTGCAGGGCCGGCCAGCGCGAGCGAAACAGGGAATTGTCCGCGCCGGGAGTCGGGTCGTAACCGGCGAAGCTCACGTAGTTCGACAGCGCATCGAACCAGACGTAGGTGACAAAATCCTTGTCGAACGGCAGCTCGATCCCCCACTCGAGGCGGGATTTCGGGCGCGAGATGCAGAGGTCGCCGGTCATTTTTTCGACGGCATTGCGCAGCTCCGGGACGCGGAAATCCGGGACGACAAACGGGGAACCGGCGGCCGAGCGCGCATCGATGAAATCGAGCAGCCACTGGCGGTGCGCGGCGAGTTTGAAGAAATAATTTTCCTCCTCGATGAGCACGACTTCCCCCCATTCCGGGCCGAATTCCCCGTCCGGACCGCGTTCCTTGTCGGTCAGGAATTGTTCCTGTCGGACGCTGTAATACCCGGCCTGCTTGGCCTTGTAGAAATGGCCCGTGTCCCAGAGCAACTGGAGCATTGCCCGGACGCAGTGTTTGTGGGAGGGTTCGACCGTCGCTGCCCAGGCGTCGTAGCTGATGTCGAGCTTCTTCCAGAGGTCGAGGAATTTCGCCGTGATGTCGGCCACGAATTCCGCCGGGGGGACGCCCTGCTTCTGGGCGGACTGCTGGACTTTCTGTCCGTGCTGGTCGACGCCCGAGAGAAAGAAGACGTCGTTCCCCTTGAGCCGTTGGTAGCGGGCGATGGCATCCGCGAGCACCTTTTCGTAGGCGTGACCGATATGCGGAGCCCCGTTCGTGTAGTCGATGGCGGTGGTGATGAAGAAAGTCATGCGTTCGGGTTGGCGGGAGGGATGGCGTCCGGGTTGATTTTGCCGCCCCACGACAGGATTTTTGCCTTGGCTCCCGCAGCTTCGGCTTCGGGAACCTGGTTGTTCCGGACATAAAACAACGAAAGACTCGACCAGGCGAGCTGGTCGTTCGGGCGGAGGCGGACGGATCGCAGCCCGGCCTCGATGGCTTCCGGGAAGCGACCGGTCTTCATCAGCGCCATGCCCAGCGCGTGCCAGCCATCGAAGAATTCGGGATCGATCCCGACGCACCTGCGGAATTTTTCGACAGCCGCTTCAAGATCTCCGACAGCAAGATCCCCGGTGGCCTCATCAAAAAGGGCCTGAACCGGCTGGTTCACGGAATCCACCGGCTGGTTCACGGAATCCACCGGCTGGTTCACGGAATCCACCGGCTGGTTCACGGAATCCACCGGCTGGTTCACGGAATCC